>JAPOSH010000046.1 GCA_026709815.1 bacterium
GGGGAGACCACCGAGAAGGCCATCACGCTGACCATGAGGAACCTGCTGGACAACCCCGAGCAGCTGGCCGAGGTGCGAGCCGACCGCCGGCTCATCGGCCGGGCCTTCGCCGAGACCCTGCGGTTCACCGGACCGGTGCAGATGATCATGCGCCACACCGATGAGGACGTGGAGTTCTCCGGCGGCGCAGTTGAGGCGGGCCACACCTTGGAGCTGCTGTTGGGCTCGGCCAACCGGGACCCGGAGGCCTTTTCCGAGCCCGACCGGTTCGACATCCACCGCACCGACATGGAGTTCGACAAGGCGTTCACCGCCGCCGCCGACCACACGGCATTCGCCCTGGGCCGCCACTTCTGCGTGGGGTCGATGCTGGCCCGGGCCGAGCTGACCGTGGCCATGGACGCCCTGCTCGACGCCATGGACGACATCGCGTACGCCGACGGGTACCAGCAGGCCGAGACCGGCGTCTACACCCGGGGGCTGACCTCGCTGCCGCTGACGTTCACCCCCAACCCGGATTTCGCCGCCGGCTGAGCAGGGTTCGGGCCGTCCGTCACCGCGGTACCACGTAGCCCGCGTCGTCGCGGTCCCAGGTGTCGGCGGTTACGCCCTCTTCGCGGAGTTTGAATTTCTGCACCCGCTCAGACGGGGTCTTGGGCAGGTGCTCGCACCAGCGCACATAGCGGGGGACGGCGAAGTGGGCCATGCGGGGCACGCAGAAGTCGAGCAGCTCGGTTTCGGAGAGCGCGTGGCCCGGCTTGCGCACCACCACGGCCATCACCTCCTCCTCGCCGAGTTCGGAGGGCACGCCGATCACCGCCGACTCCAGCACCGCACCGCAGGTGTTGATCACCGCCTCCACCTCGTAGGAGGAGATGTTCTCGCCCCGGCGACGCACGCAGTCCTTCATCCGGTCGATGAAGGTCAGGTATCCGTCCTCGTCGAGGCGGCCCCGGTCGCCGGTGTGGAACCACAGGTTGCGAAAGGCCCGCACCGTGGCCTCGGGCATGTCGAAGTAGCCGTCGATCATGATGTGGGGCTTTTTGGGCCGCACCACGATCTCGCCCGCGGTGCCGGGGGGCACCGGCTGGTCTCGGGCATCCACCACCTGCACCTGGTAGAGGGCCGACTCCCGGCCCGCGGTGCCGATCTTTCGCCTGCCCCGGCGGTTCTCGGTGGTGATGGCCACCTCGGTCATCCCGTACACCTCGGTGAGGTGGATGCCGAAGCGCTCCTCGAAAGGGGCCCAGATCTCGATCGGGCAGGGAGCGCCGAAGCCGTTGCGCACCGGGTTGTCGGCGTCGTCGGAGCGCTCGGGCTGCTTCCACAGCATCATCAGCAGGCCGCCCTGGTAGTTGAAGGCGGTGATCTGTTCGGCCCGGCACCGGTCCCAGAATCGGCTGGCCGAGAACCGGCGGTCCATGATGAGGCGGGCGTCGGCCTCCATGGCGCACATCACGCTGGTGTACTTGGCGTTGATGTGGAACAGCGGGAACGCGGTGTAGAGCACGTCTTCGGCGCCGTAGCCCACCAAGTCCGCGGTGTGGCGGGCCAGGTTCAGGTTGGCCTCGTGGCACAGCATCACGCCCTTGGACGGGCCGGTGGTGCCTGAGGTGTACAAGATGACCGCGGTGTCCCGATAATCCACGTCGGGCGTCGGCGCCGGGGAGTCGAGGTAGAGGTCGGCCAGCTCGTGGACCGTGACGTGGCCGGGGAACTCCGGGGTGCCGGCGTCTTCGGCGCCCTCGGCCCGGTTGACCACCACATGATCGAGGCCGGGCAGGCTTCGGGCCGCCTCGGCGATGCGGTCCAGATAGTCGGCGTCGCATACCACGGCCGAGGAGCGCGACTGGCCGATCAGGTACTCCAGGAGGTGGCCCCGGTAGGCCTGGTTGACGGGCACCTCCACCACCCCGGCCTTGTTCATGGCGAACCAGGCGTCGATGCACTCCAGGGAGTTCTGCATCATCAGGCAGGCCCGGTCACCCGGCCCCAAACCCAGCGAGGCCAGGCCGGCGCCGAGGCGGTCGGAGTCCTCGTGAACCCCGGCGTAGCTCTTGTCCCGCCCCTCCACGGTCAGCGCCAGGCGGTCGCCGTTGGCCTCGGCCTTGTGTCCGATCCACGCCCCGATGGTGCGCGGCTCGGCGGATCGGGGCATTTCCCGGGGAAATCTGCTTTGTCCGGCGATGGCCTCGTCAAGCTGGCCCATGCCCTGCTAGATAGCACACTCGGAAGCTCTCCGAAGAATATGGAGAATATGAGGACACCGAGAGGGGCGGGCGATGGGCTGGAGGACGATGGGCGGTGCCGGATACCCGGCCGGTTTGGACTCGAACCCGGTGGCGGTGCCGCGCGTTCAACGCTGGGACCACATCGCCATCGCGGTGCGCTCCATTCAGGCCGCGGTGCCGCTGTTCCGGGATGTGTTCGGCGGGCAGTTCGTGATGGGGGGCGACGATGTGCCGCTGGGGATCCGCACCGCCATGTTCAAGCTCCCGGCCACCGTGAAGGTGGAGTTGCTGGCGCCGTTGCACGACCAGAGCTATCTGCGCCGGTTCATCGACAAGCACGGGGAGGGTTTTCACCACGCCACCATCTTCGTGGAGGATGTGGAAGCAGCCATCGCAGACTTAGAGGCCGCCGGTTATGAGCTGGTGGACACCGATCTGAGCGAGCCCCACTGGCGCGAGACCTTCGTGCGGCCCTCCTCGGGGCACGGCTGCCTGTTTCAGATCGTGGACTCCGAGCTGGACTGGCTCGAGCCCCACCCCCATTGCACCATCGAGGACGTGATCGCCGGGAAGTGGCGCTGGTGGAGGAGCCAGGTCTGGCACGTCGACCAGCTGCCCGACGGCTATACGAGTTAGCGGCGCGTCACAGCCCCAGTTCGGCTCGGAGCTTCTCGGCGAGGCGGAACTTCTGGATCTTGGTGGCCGACATGGGCCACTCGTTCGGGGCCACGAACTGGATGTGGCGAGGGATCTTGAAGCTGGCGATCCGGCCCCGGCAGAACTCGATCAGCTCGCCCTCGCCGACCTCTGAGTCGGGCTTGAGCTCGACGAACGCGGCGGGCACCTCGGCGTACTTCTCATCGGGCACCGGGACCACCTGGGCGATGGCCACCGCCGGGTGGGTCTGGAGGTAGCTCTCGATCTCCACCGCGGCCACATTCTCGCCGCCCACTTTGAGCATGTCCTTGGTGCGGCCCAGATAGCTGATGCGCCCGTCGGGGTCGAGCGAGCCGATGTCGCCGGTGAAGAACCAGCCCTCGCTGTCGAAGCCCTCGGCCTTGTTCACCGGGTCCTTGTAGTGGCCCTGA
>JAPOSH010000178.1 GCA_026709815.1 bacterium
GGCGTGGTCGGCTGAGCGGATCAGATCGAACGCGCCCTCGAGCAACTCCCGGTTGTGGCCGGTGGCGATGATGACGCTGACCGGCGGTTGCTGGTCGAGCGCCCAGGCCAGGCCGACGCCGCCGGCCCCCGCCTCGGCCCGGGCCGGCCAGCCGCGGCGCGCCAGCCACCGGTTCACCATCTCCAGATGGTGGGACTCCACTCGGTGATCGCGACGGCCCACCGCCTGCAGCACCGCGGGCAGGCGGCACACCTGCCGGTCGGCGACCTGCAAGCTCAAGAGCAGATCCCACCAGAGCGAATCGTCCTCGAACCCCCCGTCGCGGTAGCGCCGGGCGGCCTCGGCTTCGAGGCCTCGCGCCCTGACGGCGAAAGCCCGCCCGATGTAGTTGGCGCACACCAGCAGATCGGGAGACCAACCCGGCTTGAGGCGGGGCTGGCTCAGGCGATCCAGATCATCGTCGAAATAGACGCCTTCCGGCATTCCCGCCAGGCGCCATTCCCAGATCTCGGCCAGCGCGGACAGGTCGTCGTCCCAGTACAGCAGCTCCAGCCCCGGGTCTCGCCACGCGGCCTGCGCGATCCGGAACACCGCATCGGGCCGCAACCGGTCGCCGGCCCGCAACACCATCACCAGATCTCGGGGGCAGTCCCGCGCCAGCCGTTCGAGCTCTTCCGCCAGTGCGCCGACCTCGACTTTGACCGCTTCGAGCAGCCCCCACGACTGGCTGTCCAGCGATTTCTCAGTAGCGCCGAAGTCACCACCGTCGTCCACCACCAGGGCCCATACCCTGAGCGGTCGAGCCCACTCCTCGAACCACTGGCGCTGAATCTCCAAGACTTCGGGGTCGGCCGGCAGCCGACAGAACCACTCCCGGTAGGTGATGCCGGCCGGCCGGCGAGGGGGGTCTGGCGCCCGGACAGCCTGCGACCTCGTGTCGGCACCGGTCTCGGCGCGCCGACGGCGCCGTCTGCGACCGGGGCGGCCCGCGATGCCTCTGGCCCCCCGGGCAGCGGCCATGGCCGTGCTGAAAAGCAGGCGGCGACGGGTTCCAACCGGCAGAGCACGCTCGACGAAGCGACGAACCACTACGACACCCTACCCCTGCGCCGCCTTTCGGCCTTCACCGTCCACCGCAGCCAAGCCGCTGGCGCCAGTTGCGTGTCAGAATAAAAGATATAAATAGATATATACTGATAAAACTTAAAATAAATTATTGTTGCGTTGAATCGGGTACGGGGCTACACTGGAGTTCGTGGAGGTGCTCACGCTGGGCGACTTGGCACCGATCCTGGCCGCGGTGATCGGCCCGATAGTGGCGGTGATGTTCGCCATGATGCGCTACCAGCATGCAGACAGCATCAAAACCCGCGACCTGATGCACAAACTCGTCGAACAGGCCCGGCAGGAGAGCCGGGAACTCTTCGAAAAAGCCCGACAGGAGAGCCGGGAGCTGATCGAGAAGAACCACTCGGAGTTGACCAACAGCATCGGGGAGTTGGCCAACAGCATCGGGGAGTTGGCCAACGACCTCGGAGAGGTCCGAGAGCGCCTGGCTTACGTCGAGGGCTACCTGCTTCAGTCCCCGCCGCATCCCCCCGACGGCGACGCCCAAGCAGCCTGAGCGCCAGCTACTTGGCCGGCTACTTGAAGGTAGGGCCGGAGGCTGGGAAACTTATCCGGCGGGCGGGCGACCTGATTTGGATGTTCTATGCACCGGCAGCGGCTGCACCGCCCTTACGACATCAAGCTGTTCACAGCCGTTCTGGCTGTGGTCATCGCGTCCTCTGGGCTACTGGCGGCACCGGCGTCTGCTCAAAGCGGCGGCGAATCCCAATCGGTGCTCGTCGTGGATCCCTCAGCCGCCATCACCTTCACCGGAAGCGGCTGGGGTCACGGGGTGGGGATGAGCCAGTGGGCGGGCCTGGCCCGAGCCCAAGCCGGACAGAGCGCCCGGGAGATCCTGGGCTTCTACTACGAGGACACCGAACTCGTGGAGAACTACGGCCGCCCGCTCACCGAACCGTCGCCGGAACCTGTCGCCGGCGTCCCGGCGCCCGCCGCGCCCGCCGATGCCGGGCCGACTTCTCTTGAGCGCGCAGCCCGGCCAGATAGTCCGATTCAACCAGATAGTCCGATTCAAATAGCGCTGGCCACCACCGACGCCACCACGCTCACCCCCGAAGGGCTCAACCGGATCACCGTCGACAACCAGAACATCTCCGTCGGCGGCCAGGCCGCGGCCCGGGCGCCGGCCGGCACCCCCATCGCGATCACCCGAACCGGCGGCCTATGGCACATCAGCTACAACGGAACCGACATCTGCCCCAACGGCTGCGCCGGGCAGACCGCCCAACTCCACTTCGCCACCGACACCGCAATCACAGTATCCACCACCGGCCGCTCCTACTCCCACGGCCGCATCAACCTCATCGCCCACCCCGACAACCCCACCCGCTTCCACATCACCCTCGACTCCCTGACCATCCAGAAATTCCTCGACGACCCCCACGGCGCGCTTCCCGGCACGTCTGCCGGCCCGCTTCCGGCGACCCCAGAACCGGTCATCGAAACCCCGCAGCAGCCGGCACACCCCGAAGACGCCATCCGCGTCCACCTGAGCACCACCACCAGCACTAGGCTGACCCCCCAGGGGGCGAACCGCATCACCGTCGACGGCCAGGGCGACATCCGGGTGCCCGCGGGGTCATCGGTGGCCGTGACCCGCCATCTCGGCCACTGGCATTTCACCATCAACGGCGCCGACGTGTGCGGCAGCGGCTGCGTCGGGCAGAACGCCCAGCTCAACTTCGCCACCGGAACCGCAGTCAGGGTGTCCAATACCGGCCACGCATACTCCCACGGCCGCATCAATCTGGTGCCCGCCGGGGGCGACCCCGGGAGCTTCCATGTGATTCTCGACTCCCTTTCGATGGAGAAATACCTGCGAGGCATCGCGGAGACCCCCATGAACTGGCCCCTGACCATTCACGAGGCCCAGGCCATCGCCGCCCGCAGCTACGCCAGCGCCACGCTTCGGGAGCGGCGGGCCTCGGGCGCCTGGAACCGGCCGTTCGACCTGTACGCCACCGTGTGGGATCAGGCCTTCGTGGGAGATCTCCGGGAGAAGCACGCCGATGCCGCCACCTGGCTCCAAGCGGTGGAGAACACCGCCGGGCAGATCCTGCACCACGGCGGCACCCCCATCCGAGCCTTCTACTCGGCCTCCAACGGCGGTCTCAAACAGTTGGCCAAAGGGGGGATTCATAAAAATTGGACTTCCATCCGAAA
>JAPOSH010000004.1 GCA_026709815.1 bacterium
CAGAGCGCTCGCCTCACACGCGAGAGGTCACTGGTTCAAGTCCAGTACGGTCCACCCCAGTACGGTCCACCGCCTCGCCGGGGCTAGACCCCGGTGCTAGCCCCCCAGCGAGGGGCTCTGCATCATCGACTCGATGGTGGAGGAGGCCATCACGTTGTGGTCGGCGTCGAGGGATTCGAACAGCAAGCCCGTGGGGGAGTAGAGGTTGAACAACACGATGGCGCCCTCAGGTCCGCCCCGCTCCATGTGGACTTCTCCGCCGGGGCTCTGGCTGTAGGTGCCGGCGGGCTTGATCTTGTGGACGGTCTCGCCGTCGGGCTCGATGTCGAACACGTGATGCTCGCCTTGGAGCACCAGGGTGCGGGTGGCGGCCACATGGCGGTGGAAGTGGCAGTGGGAGTGGGGGGCGAAGCGCACCAGCATGTCCAGCGTGCCGTTCTCGGGCTGCGAGCCGAGCACGGCCAAGTCGAAATCGACGAGATAGTCGAACTCCGGTCCGCCCTCCATGTGGGTCCAATCCAAGTCGTTCAGGTCAAACCGCGCCTCAAAAGTCATGAGGCGTATCGTAGTGGGCTATGACCACCGGCCCCTTTTCCCCCGCTGCTCGGTTGGATTTCGATCCCGACGCCCTCCGGGAGAGATACCGCCGAGAACGCGACAAGCGCCTGCGACCGGACGGCAACAACCAGTACATCGCCATGGACGGGGAGTTCTCCCGTTATCTGGACGACCCGGCCCAGACCGGCATCACCCGGGCGCCGCTGACCGACGAGGTGGACGTGGCCATCATCGGCACCGGGTTCAGCGGGCTTTTGGCCGGGGCCCGGCTGCGGCAATCCGGGGTGGAGAGCATCCGCATGATCGAGACCGGGGCCTCCTTCGGCGGCACCTGGTACTGGAACCAGTACCCCGGCGTGCAGTGCGACATCGAGTCGTACATCTACCTGCCTCTTTTGGAAGAACTCGCCTACATGCCCAAAGAGAAGTACTCCTACGGGCCGGAGATCTTGGAGCACTGCCGGGCGCTGGGCCGCCATTTCGACCTGTACCGCGACGTCTGCTTCGGCACCCGGGTGCACGAGATGCACTGGCACGACGCCGACCACCGGTGGGTGCTGCACACCAACCACCGCGACCGGATGCGAGCCCGGTTCGTGATCATGGCCATCGGGCCGCTCAGCCGCCCCAAGCTGCCCGGCATCGCAGGAATCGACGCCTTCGAGGGCCACTCGTTCCACACCAGCCGGTGGGACTACGACTACACCGGCGGCGACACCAACGGTGCCCTGACCAAGCTGTCCGACAAGGTGGTCGGGGTGATCGGCACCGGCGCCACCGCGGTGCAGTGCATCCCCCATGTGGGTGAGGCGGCCCAGCACCTTTACGTGTTTCAGCGGACGCCGTCGTCCATCGACGTGCGGGGCAACCGGCCCACCGACCCGGCGTGGGCCATGTCGCTGGCGCCGGGCTGGCAGCAGCACCGCATCGAGAACTTCGGCAACATCGTGGCCGGCGCCATGCAGGAGGAGGATCTGGTCAGCGACGGCTGGACGGACATCCTCCGCAACCTCACCGCGTTGGGGGAGGGTGCCCGCCTCGGCACGCCCGAGGAGATCGCCGAGGCCATGGAGATGGCCGACTTCCAGAAGATGGAGCAGATCCGCCGCCGGGTGGACGAGCTGATCGCCGATCCGGCCGTGGCCGAGGCGCTGAAGCCCTATTACCGGCAGTTCTGCAAGCGGCCGTGTTTTCACGACGACTATCTGCCCACCTTCAACCGCGACAACGTGACGTTGGTGGACACCGATGGCGAGGGCGTGGAGCGCATCACCCCTCGGGGCGTGGTAGCCGCCGGCCGGGAGTACGAGCTGGACTGTTTGATCTTCGCCACCGGGTTCGAGGTGGGCACCGACTACTCCCACCGGGCCAACTGCGAGATCTACGGCCGGGGCGGGGCAGCGCTCAGCGAGCGGTGGCGCGACGGCGTGTCCACCTTCCACGGGGTGGTGAGCCGGGGGTATCCCAACCTGCTGCACATGGGGGGCATCCAGTCGGGGGTCTCGCCCAACTTCACCGAGCTCTACAATGAGCAGAGCCGGCACGTGGCCTACATCGTCAACCACGGCCTTTCGTCGGGGGCGACCGTGGTCGAGCCCACCGAGCAGGCCGAGGCCGACTGGGTGCGGCTCATCATCGAGTCGGCCTACCGGCGAACCGGCTTCTTGGAGTCCTGCACCCCCGGCTACTACAACAACGAGGGTCGCCCCGATGACGGCCCGGGCTGGTTCGGCGGCACCTACGGAGGCGGGGCCCAGGAGTTCTTCAAGCTCCTCAAAGCCTGGCGCGACCAGGGGTCGCTGGAAGGCCTCGAGCTGCGCTGACGGCGAGCCGGCGCTAGCTGCGTAGCCACAGCACCAAAAGCGGGGTAGGGCGCCCGCGCCCCTCGTTGTTCAGTCGTTGTCTTTGATGGTGAGGGTGATTTGGTCGTTGCCGATGGTGGCGCCTTCGGGGTCGGTGATGAGCAGCTGGAGGGTTTCGTCGGGTTCTCGTTCGGCGTCGTCGATGATCCTGAGGAGACCAGTGGCGCGGGTCCAGCCCGGCTGGATGCGGATCTGCCGCGAGGGGTCGAAGAAGTCGTCGTCGACGGCGGCGTGGCCGACGCCGGTGCCGGTGAGCCGGTAGGTGAAGTAGACGCTGACCAGATGGCCGACGGGACCGTCGATGGAGATGCGGACGAGATAGTAGTCGTAGTCGGTGTTGCTGGTATCGGTGAACGACGTACTCTCGGTGAACACCGCACTGGCGCTTTCCAGTGTCACGACCGGCACCGGGTCGTCGTCGTCGGCCACGTTGACGGTGGCTGATGTGGCGGCGGTGTCGAGGTTGTAGGCGGTGCCGTCTGTGAGGGTGGCGGTGATGGTGCCGTTTGCCTCGTCGGTGGTGTCGCCGGTGGTGTTTATGGTGAGGGTGCCGGTGCCGTTGGTGTCGATGGTCACGGTTTGGGTTCCGGTGGTCGCGCCGTAGTCGCCTGAGGCGGTCACGGTCACTGTCACGGGCAACGCCGCGGCCGGCGGCGGGCTGGCGGTCAGCGTGAATGTCGCGTCGGCGCCCTCGGTGATGTCTCCGCCCGCCGCGATGCCCACCACTGGCACCGGGTCGCCGTCGGGGTCGTCGTCGTCGGCCACGTTGACGGTGGCTGATGTGGCGGCGGTGTCGAGGT
>JAPOSH010000040.1:0-2706 GCA_026709815.1 bacterium
CCCCATCAGAGCTCTGGATCGGGCTCGGTTTGGACGACGATCCCGCCGGGCTCGCCGAACAGTACCTGGCCCTGTACTCAGTGCGGTCGGGGGCGCGGGACTTCGTGGCCGAGATGGTCCGCCGCCAGCTGTCGGTGGTCTGCCTCACCAATGACATCGCCTCATGGTCATCGGCCCTGCGCAAGAGGCTCGAGATCGAGGGGGTGGACACCTGGATCGTCAGCAGCGATGTGGGGGTGTGCATGCCCGCGCCCGGCATCTACGAGGCGTTGCGCCGGACCACGTCGGTACCCTATGAGAACACGCTGCTCGTGGATGTGACAGTCGAGCATCTCGACGCGGCCCAAGCCCTGGGCATGTCCACTGCGCTTTTGGCCGACACCCGCCCCGCAGAAGGCGAGCCGGGTGTCGGCCACGCCGTGGTGACCAGCTTCTCCGACTTCTTTCGCCGCCGACCCCGCGCCTGGTCCTGAACTCGGGTTGGCCCGCCCGCTCAGCAGCCTGGCCCGCGAGGCAAGTCAGCTCAGCAGTTCGGCGGCCTGCATTGCGAAGTAGGTGAATATCACGTCGGCGCCGGCCCGGCGGATGCCGCAGAGAGTCTCGGCCACGATGGACGGCTCGTCCAGCCATCCGGATGCCGCGGCCGCCTTGACCATGAGGTACTCGCCGCTTACCTGGTAGGCGGCCACCGGCACTGCTGAGGCTTCGGCGAAGCGCCTCACCACATCCAGATACGGCCCGGCCGGCTTGACCATGACCATGTCGGCGCCCTCGGCGACGTCCAGCTCCAGTTCCCGCAGGGCTTCGCGGCTGTTGGCCGGATCCATCTGGTAGGTCTTCTTGTCACCGGAGCGGGGAGTTGAGTCGAGCGCGCCCCGGAATGGGCCGAAGAACGCCGAGGCGTACTTGGCGGTGTAAGCGCAGATTCCCACTCCGGTGTGGCGGTGGCGGTCGAGCGTCTGGCGGATGGCGCCCACCCGGCCGTCCATCATGTCGCTTGGCGCCACGATGTCGGCGCCCGCTTCAGCGTGGGCAAGGGCCTGGCGGCACAGCACATCCACGGTTTCGTCGTTGACGATGGTGCCGTCTGCGGCGACGATTCCGTCGTGTCCATCACTGTTGTAGGGGTCGAGGGCCACATCGGTCATGACCACAGTGTTGGGATGGGCGGCTTTGACAGCTCTGACGGTCTGGGGGATGAGCCCGTCGGGGTTCCAGGCCTCGTCGCCGGTCGGGGTCTTCAACTCGTCGGGAGCGGCTTCGAACAGCACCACGGCCCGCACGCCCCGATCCGCAGCTCTTCCCACCTCGCCTAGCAGTCCGTCTGGGCTCCAGCGGTTCACGCCGGGCATCGAGTCGATCGGCTCGTCCGGGCCTCGATGCACGAACAGGGGCAGCACGAGATGGGCGGGGCGCAGCTCGGTCTCGCGCACCATGTCGCGGATGGCCGGGCTGCGCCGGTTGCGCCTGGGCCGGGCCGTGAGCGCCAAATTCGGATAGGCCATGCCCCATGCTCCCACCTCTGCCTTTGCCGCGCACTGCCGATGGGCTAGACAAAGGCCATGCGCATTGACCTGGGCACGGGAACGCCGGGGGAACTGACGCCGGTGGCTGGCGCCGAAAGGGGTCTGGTGCTGGTTCCCGACCTCATGGGTTTGCGGCCCCTGTTCGATGCTCACGCAGCCCGGCTGGCCGCCGAGCAGGGATGGACGGTGTGCGCTCCCCAAGTATTTCCGGGTCGAGAGCATTTGACGGCTGAAGAGAGGATGGCCGCAGTCTGCGAGCTAGTCGATGACGAGGTGCGGGCCGACGTGCTGGCTGCAGCCGATGCCACCGAATGCGAAACAGTGGTGATCGCCGGGTTCTGCATGGGCGGCATGTACGCCATCAAGGCCGCGGCCACGGGGCGGTTCCATCGAGCGGCCGCTTTCTATGGGATGATCCGGCTTCCCGAGCGCTGGAAGGGCCCGGGCCAGGGCGAGCCGCTGGAGCTGTTGGCCGCGGGCAGCCCGTGCCCGCTCTTGGCGATCATCGGCACCGAGGATCCGTTCACCCCGCCCGATGACGTGGCTGCGCTGGCGGCGGCCGGAGCGCAGGTCGTCTCCTATGAGGGTGCCGATCACGGCTTTGTGCATGATCCCGTCCGCCCTGCCCATCGCCCGGACGACGCCGTCGACGCCTGGAATCGGGTGGTCGAGTTTCTGAGCCAATAGCAGCCATGAAGACCGGGCCCTCGATGTGGACCGTGATAGTGGCCGCAGGCTCGGGCACCCGTTTCGGTGGGGCCAAGCAGTACGCGGCGCTCGCTGGCCAACGGGTAGTGGACCGCAGCGTCGCCACTGCCGTGCAGGTGAGCGACGGCGTGGTGGTCGTGGTGCCGCCGTCAGACGTGGGGGTCGAGTCGGCTCGGCTGAGAGCAGCCGAAGTGGTGGCTGGCGGGCCGAGCCGAGCAGCCTCGGTGCGCAATGGCTTGGCTGTCGTGCCCGCTGACGCGGCCATCATCTGCGTCCATGACGCGGCCCGGCCCCTGGCTGGCCCCGACATCTATCGCAGGGTGGTACAGGAGGTGAGATCAGGCGCCGCCGGTGCGGTGCCGGTGGTGCCGGTAACCGATACCATCCGCAGCGTGGATGGGGAAGTGGTGGACCGCAGCGCCCTGCAAGCCGTGCAGACGCCGCAGGCCTTCCAAGCCGATTTGCTGCGGGC
>JAPOSH010000040.1:2716-3176 GCA_026709815.1 bacterium
GGCAGTCCACGCCGACGGCGCCGATGCCACCGACGACGCCAGCTTGTTGGAGGCCGCCGGTCATGCTGTGGTCGCCGTGGAGGGCCATCCCCGAAACATCAAGATCACCAATCCCGACGATCTGGTTGCCGCTGAGGCCTGGTTGGCGATATGAGCGGCGCCATGCGGGTGGGGCACGGATTCGACACTCACCGGTTCAGCAACGACCCCGACCGACCGCTGGTCTTGGGCGGGGTGAGATTCGAGGGCGACCCGGGCTTGGTGGGCCACAGCGACGGCGATGCCGTGGCCCACGCGGTGACCGACGCCGTGTTGAGCGCCGCCGGGCTGGGAGACATCGGCGTGCTGTTCCCCGACACCGACGAGGCCTGGGCTGGAGCTGACAGCATGGGGCTGCTGGCCGATGCGGCGGCCCGGTTGGACGCCGCCGGCTGGCAAGTGGTGAACCCCGCTGGCACGG
>JAPOSH010000225.1 GCA_026709815.1 bacterium
G
Source organism: bacterium (assembly GCA_026709815.1). GTDB lineage: Bacteria > Actinomycetota > Acidimicrobiia > Acidimicrobiales > Bin134 > Poriferisocius. The sequence continues at coordinate 2 of JAPOSH010000225.1, forward strand.
ATCGGCGCCGCCCGCGACGACGAAGCCGTGGCCGGTTTCATGGAGAGATATGTGACTGGTCCCGCGGACCACGCTGCTTATCTGGAGATGGCCGGCGGCGCCGACCGGCAGGCCGCCCTGAGGCGCTGGGAGCAGACCTGAAGGTGCTCGTTGGCAGGAGCATGTCCGGGAGAATGTCGGCAAGGAAGACATCGGAGGGAACGAGATGAGCGACTGGCGCAACAGCCCCCCGGCTCAAGACTGGACCATCGACGAGCTGATGATCGCCCGGCTGGCCGCCTGCTTCGCCGACGGCGACCAAGCCTGCAACGGCATGGCCTCGTTCGTGCCGGTCAGCGCCTTCTGGCTGGCTCGGCTCACCCACGCTCCCGATCTGGTGTGGCTGGCCGGGGCGGTGGGGCTTGAGCCCCGGCCCGACCGGGTACCCGCATCCACCCTGGAGGCCCCGCTGTGGCGGGACTCCATCATGTACGTGGAGCAGTACGGCGACTTCTGGAACTTCGCCCTCAACGGACGTTGGCTCACCAAGTTCTGCGCGGGGGCGGCCCAGCTCGACCGCTACGGCAACGGCAACAATTCGGTGATCGGCGCCGATTACCACAATCCCCGGGTGCGGCTGCCGGGCACCGCCGGTTTGGGCGACATGGGCTCAATCGGCAAGGCCCTCTACTACTGGAATCCCAACCACAACCCCCGCTCGCTGGTGGAGAAGGTGGACTTCATCTCCTGCGCCGGCTACCTGGGCGGCGGATCAGAGCGGTCCGATGCGGGCCTGGAGGGCGGACCCGAGCTGGTGGTCACCAACCTGTGCGTGCTGGACTTCCACCCCGGCACCCGCCACATGCAGGTGGCGTCGCTGCACCCCGGCGTCACCTTCGAGCAGGTGCAGGAGGCCACCGGCTTCGAGCTGCCCGCTCCCGGAGGGCCTGTTCCCACCACTGCGGTCCCGACGGTGGAGCAAGTGCGGCTCATCCGCGACGTCATCGACCCCGATGGGATGCGCCGCCGGGAGTTCGGCGGATGAGAACGCGCCCTGCAACGCGCCAATCGGTCCCAACCTGCGATGGGAGCAGCCGATGAACGACCTTGAGATCGGCGTACCGGGCCAGATCATGCCCCCGGCCCACCGGGCGGTGGAGCTGGGCCAGCGGGCTGAGGCCGACGGATACGACGCCTTGTGGTGGCCGTGCCATCTGATGGGCTGGCACCCCGACTCGATCTGGACTCCGGACATGAGCCCGCTGGCCGCCGCCCAGCCCAGCGGCCATGTGTACTTCGACCCGCTGTTGATGATGGGCGCGGTGGGCGCCCAGACCGAGACCATCAAGGTGGGAGCGGTCGTCACCGACCTGATCCGCCGCCATCCGGCCATGGTGGCCAACATGGCCCTCACCCTCGACCACCTGACCAAGGGCCGCGCCATCTTGGGCTTGGGCTCGGGCGAGCGAATGAACGTGACCCCCTACGGCATGGACTTCGAGCGCCCTGTGGGCCGCCTGGAAGAGGGCATCGAGATCATCCGGGCGCTGTGGGGCGCCGACGGGCCCATCGACTACGACGGCCGGTTCCACCAGCTGAAAGACGCCGTGCTCGGCCTATCGCCCTACGGGGACGCGCCCCCGCCGATCTGGACGGCGGCCCATGGTCCCCGGATGCTGCACATCACCGGACGGCTGGCCGACGGCTGGCTGCCCACCAAGCTGGCCCCCGACGTGTACGCCGACTCGCTGGCCGCCATTCGCCAGGCATCCACAGACGCGGGCCGAGGCGCCGATGCGGTTACCCCCGGGCTTCTGGCCTATGTGCTGGCCGCCCCTGATGAGGCCACGCTGCGGCGCATGCAGGAGGCGCCCTTGTTGCGGGCCATCATGGTGATGCTGCCGCCTCAGATCTTCCGCCAGCTGGGCGTGGCGCCCCCCGAGGGGTTTCACGATCTGATCCCCGCATCGGTGCCCCGGGAGCAAGCCGAGGCCATCATCGACGGCATCCCCCCCAAGGTGGTGGACTACTACTGCTTTTGCGGGACCCCCGAGCAGATCGCCGAGGAGGTCAGCGCCTACTACGACGCCGGTCTGCGCCACCTGATCATGTGGAACGTCACTGCCTTCGGCGACCCCGAACTGGCCGGCTGGTCGTTCAGAGCCATGCGCGAGGTCAAAGACATCTTGCGGGGCGGCCGATGAGCCCTCTGAAGACAGTCGAGGATTACTTCGCCGCCCTCAACGCCGAGGACTGGGACCTCATGGCCTCGGTGCTGCACCCCGAGCTCCGCCTGATCCCCTCCGGGTCGCGGCCCCGCACCGGCGCCGACAAGGCCATCGCCATGTTCCAGAAGATCTTCGAGCGGTTCCCGGTCCACCGGGACACCCCCACCCGGTTTCTGGAGGCCGACAACACCGTGGTGGTGGAGATATCCTTCTCGGGCGCCACCGCTGAGGGCACCGAGGTGGCCTTCGACGCGGTGGACATCTTCGACTTCGACGATGGCCGGATTCGCCGTCTCTCCCAATGGTTCGACACCGCCGCCCTCGCCGCGGCGCTTGAAGGCTGATGGGGCCCGCAGGCCGCCTCGTTCTCTCGCCTCAGCCCCGGAGATGACGGCGATGCGCCGACCGGCCATCGAGGTCACCGGCCTGCGCAAGTCCTATGGGGCGCGCGAAGCCGTCGCCGGCGTTGACCTCCATGTGGAAGAGGGCGAGATTCTGGCCTTTTTAGGGCCGAACGGCGCGGGCAAGACCACCACGGTTGAAATCCTCGAAGGCTTCAGACCGCGAACCGCGGGCCGCGTCTGCGTTCTCGGGCAAGACCCGGCCGGCACCGACCGGCATTGGCGGGCGCGAATCGGGATCGTGTTGCAGGAGTCTCAGCCCGAGGAGTATCTGACGGTCGCCGAAACGGTGATCATGTGGGCGGCATACTTCCCGGCCTCTCGCCCGGTGGCCGAGGTGCTCGATCTGGTCGGGCTAGCCGAGCACTGCGGCCAACGAGTGGGGCGCTTGTCTGCAGGGCAGCGCCGCAGGCTGGATCTGGCCCTTGCCCTGGTGGGAAAGCCCGAGCTGCTGTTCCTCGACGAGCCCACCACCGGATTCGACCCGACCGCCCGCCGGGAGGCGTGGGCCATGATCGACGGTCTGCGCGATCTCGGGGTGAGCAGGACGGTCACCCCGAG
>JAPOSH010000081.1 GCA_026709815.1 bacterium
CACAGGTCTTGGGTGCGGGCGTTGAACACCGCGGGGAACACATCGGACTCACAGGCCAGCTTCACCAGCTCGGCGGCGGGCAGCGGGGTGCCGTCTGAGATGCGGGCATCTGCCAGTTCTTGGTGGGCGGCGTCGTAGTCGGCCACCAAAACCAAAGCGACGCCCGAGGCTTTGCCCTTCTCAGGATGCAGGATCAGCTCTTCGAGCGCGTCGGCTGAGCGCTGGATGTGGCTGCGCCGGCGCTTCGGGTCTTCAGCACGCCACAGCTCTCGTTCTTTGTGGGCCAGCGCCCCGGCCACATGAGCGCCGGTGACCGGGTCGAGCTCGGCGTTCAGCACATACATGCCGGTCTCGGCGTTCTGGAACATTCGGGCCGACCGCTTCTGCTTTCTCTGATCGTGGATCGCCTGACCATCATCGCCCGACAGCTCGTGCTGCTGGCGCTTGACCGTTTTGGACAGCTCGTCGTAGGTCTGCGTCTTGGCCGCCTCCACCAGCTCGGCCTCGTCGATCGGCCCCTCAGAAGAAGCCCGAGCGATCAGCCGGGCATGATCCACCGGCACCTGCCCCGACGCCAAAGCCTCAGAAGTCGCCGCCAGCCCGGCCAGCCGCTCGGCCGCTTTCACATCATGATGCGCTCTTGACGGAGACGACCGCAGCACCTCCCGGACCGCACGCTTGGCCGCGCCCGACCCGTCCCGTCGGGCCAGCTCGGCCAGCGCTTCGGCTTTGAGGGCGGCGAGGGCAGACTCGGCCCGGCCGATCAAACCCACCTGCTCCCGCAACACACCAGAAGACGCGCCGGCAACATCGATAGCCGCCACGCACACCGCCGCCCCGCAACCGCTCTCGGCCTGGGCGGATTTAGCCTGCTCAGGAGCCTGTTCAGGGGTGAATCTCATAGCTGTAAGCATACCAGCACCCAGTGACAACAACCCTCTGAATAAACTAGAAAATTAGAGAAAATCTCATAAATATTCAGAAAATAATGAAAAAAGCTGTCAGCATCTCAACAGCAGCCAGCACTGCCCAAGCAGGCGGGCCTGCAAACATGCGTCCATGCGTCAGCCCCGGCTCCCGTCCTAGTCGATCCGCTTGTGGCGGATCCTCGACGGCGCGCGGCACCGGCACCTGGCTGGCTCGGCTGATCGAAAGTCGGCCTCGGCACCTACTGGGGTGGTGTGGAGCTGCCCGGCGCCGTCATCACCCACCGCTTCCCTCTCGACGCCCCCGCCGAGGCCTTCGCCATCGCCGCCGACCGCTCCTCCGGCGCCATCAAAGTGGTCTTAGAGCCCTGAGAGCGCATGGGAGTCAGCCCCATAAACCAGATGTGCAAACGCTATTCGTTATGAGCGGGTACCGCCCATTGCCGGTAGGGTGCAGGGATACTCCTGAAGAAGGGCCAAGACGGACCTATGAGTGGTGATGAAAAATCAGGTGTGGTAGGCGGAGAGGATGTGGTTCCATATGAGGAGGGCCGGTCGAAGACGGGGCATGGGAACGGCCAGGAGGTCGTGCAGGACCGGGCGCTGGGAAATGACGATTTTCCGGATTTCGACCAGACGACGTTTGATGAGATAGACCGCAAGTACGCCGAGGCCGAGGAGCGCTGGTCTCGCCGGGTTGCTGAGGGCCGTGTCCATGAGGACACCCTTACTCCTGATGACTAGCGCGAGCTAGCACGGCGCATCCGCGAGGGGGAGTTTGTAACGCTGAAGCAGGCGTGAGCGGTGCCATGGCGGCTAGCCCATATTGATGAGCATTTCGACGTATGGGCATCGGGGAGAAGTGAACGGGAGCGGCTCAAGATGCTGTCTGGGCTCGCGGAACTGGCAGATAAGCTAGCGAACACCGATGGAGTTCGCCACCCCTAGAGAGCGGCGAGCCATAACACTCCGAACGGACCGTCCCGGAGAACGACAGCATCTGCACGCCTACTTCCGCCGCTTCGCTGTCTTTCTCATCGCACTATTCAGGGTAGGACTGCAATCACCCTTTTGGCGGGTATGGGTCGTTGCCGTAGCTGTTTTTTTCGCTGATTTTGCCATCCTTGCTGTGGGTAATGTGTTCTGTGCGTTCACGTCGAGCTGTGTCACGTCCAGCCTTTTTTGCTTCTTTCTTCGTCGGGTAGATCTTGTTTACTCTGTCTGATCCTTCGCGGCGGTTGGCCCATCCATCGCCATGTTTGATCGTGTGAACTGGAGGCCTGCTGCTCATGGTTGGGCTTCTTTCTACTGGTGTCCTGCTAGGACGCTGCCAAGATAATAGCACAGTGGTTCTAACACAGATCGGTGGATTTGCTGACCGCATGACGGATGCCTGCTCATCCTGCGTCCTTCTTCGGCTCGCTGGCTCGCCATGCCCCCTCGCTCACCGTGCGCCTGCCGCCCGTCCCGCCGGACCGCAAACCTGGTTCGCTCCCACCAGCCCAGGCCGGTTTCGCGTCTGCAGCTGGTTCAATCCGCATTCGGCTTCCTCCCACTCGCGGGCGACATCACAGTAGCGCCGGGCGGGTGATGCTGAGGAGGTAGCAGCGCGTCGGGCTGGGCTGGGGCGTTTGGAAGCGGTACTATACTCACCGCTGTTGTGGACGCTTCCCTGAGCAGAAAAACCGAGGCGCTCGCCCGCTGGGAGTCGGCTGCTGATTGGCCGATGCTGGTGCTGGCGTTGGGGAGCGTTCCGCTGCTGGTTTTCGAGTCCGCCTACCCGTCACTGTTCGCTGTGTTGAACTGGGTGATCTCGGGGTTGTTCGCCGCCGAACTCGGCGGGAGGCTGTTTGTGCACGGACAGGGACGGACACGGTATGCCATCAGCAAGTGGTACGACTTCGCCATCGTCGCTCTCACGCTGATCCCCGTGTTGATGCCGCTGCGTGCTTTGAGGTCGGTTCGGGTGTTGAAACTGCTGAAAGCTTTCAGAGTGGCTGCGTTCGCCGAGCGAGGTTTCCACACCGTGAGGCGGATGTGGGATGGCACGTCGGGCCGCTACGTCATGTTGGCCGCGGTAGCGTTGGTCGCTGCTTCAGCGGCCGGGGTTTGGCTCTTCGAAAGCGACGGTGGCGGCGATATCGACTCTTGGGGTGACACGATCTGGTGGACGATAGTGACCATGAACACAGTCGGTTAAGGCGACATCTTGCCCGTGACCGGCAC
>JAPOSH010000119.1 GCA_026709815.1 bacterium
CACCATGTCGGCCACCGCGCCCACCCCGTCGGGGTCGGGGGCCGCGCCCGGCGGCGCTGGCCGGCGCCGACGTGTACTGGGACGGCGCCTGGGAGGGTTTGGCGGCCTGGGCGGAGGCCCAGCGGCTGCCGGTGTTCGCCAACGGCCTGGGCCGGGGGTGCCTGCCCGCCGACCACGAGCTGTTCTTCAGCCGCACCCGTCAGATGCTGCGTACCGACGCCGATCTGGTGATCGTGGCCGGCACCCCGCTGGACTTCCGGCTCTCGTTCGGGCGGTTCGGCGACGCCCGGGTGGTTCACCTCGCCGACAGCGCCGAGTCGGTGTCCCACCACGCGCCGATTGCGGCGTCGGTGGCGGGCGATTTGGCCCAGACGTTGGCCGCGCTGGCCGAAGGCCCCGCACCGGCTTATCCCGCGGCGCGCCGCCAGTGGGTGGAGAGCCTGCGGGCCGCGGAGCGGTCGGCCCGCTCCCGAGACGATGAGCTGCTGGCCGCGGCCGCTGAGCCGATCCTGCCCGCCCGGGTGTACGGGGAGCTGCGGCGGGTGCTCGACCGGGACGCGGTGGTGATCGGCGACGGGGGCGATTTCGTGTCCTACGCCGGGCGGTTCGTGGACTCCTATGTGCCGGGCCGCTGGCTCGATCCCGGACCCTACGGCTGCTTGGGAACCGGCCTGGGCTACGCCATGGCCGCCCGGATCGTGCATCCCGACCGCCAGGTGGTGCTGCTGTTGGGCGACGGAGCGGCCGGTTTCTCGCTGATGGACGCCGACTCGCTGGTGCGCCACAACCTGCCGGTGGCCATCGTGGTGGGCAACAACGGCTGCTGGGGGCTGGAGAAGCACCCGATGCGCCAGCTGTACGGCTACGACGTGGCCGCCGACCTCCAAGCAGGCTGCCGCTACGACCAGGTGGTGGCCGCCCTCGGCGGCGCGGGCGAGACGGTGGAGCGCCCCGACGAAATCGCCCCCGCCCTCAAACGGGCCCTCGCCGCCGGCGTGCCCTATCTGGTCAACGTGATCTGCGACCCCGAGCACGCCTATCCCCGCCGCTCCAACCTGGGCTGAGCCTGAGCTGAGCCGACATCGGCCCCTGTTCTCGGTTGGGACGGGAGGTCGGTAGGCTACGGGGGCGAGAAAAAAGGGAGAAGCTGTGATCGACGAGTCTGTGGTTTCGAGCACGCTGTCGGAGGCGCTGCGAACAGGAGGCGAGTTCGCCGAGATCTTCGTGGAGGACCGGCGCTCGTCGTCGGCGCTGTTGGACGACGGCAAGGTGGAGGAGCTGTCCTCCGGACGCACCCGGGGGGCGGGAATCCGGGTGGTGGTGGGGGAGGCCACCGGCTTCGCCCACACCTCCGATCTGAGCGAAGGCGGCTTGGCCCAGGCCGCCCGGGCCGCGGCGGCCGCCGCCCGGGGCGGCTCGGGCCAACGCCGGGCCGCGGCGCTGGGCCGGGTGGAGGCCCCGGCGCCCCACGAGGTCGAGGTGTTGCCCGAGACGGTGGCCAAGGCCGCCAAGGTGGAGCTTCTGGGCCGGGCCGACGAGGCGGCCCGCTCGGCCGGGGCGGCCATCTCCCAGGTGTCGGCCCGCTATGCCGATGGGCGCCGCCGCATCCTGGTGGCCAACAGCGACGGGCTTTTGGCTGGCGACGACCAGGTGCGGACCCGGTTCGCGGTGTCGTGCGTGGCGGTGGGCGACACCGGCATGCAGACCGGGTTTGAGAGCGTGGGCCGTCCCGTCGGCTTCGAGCTGTTCGACGAGTACGAGGTGGACGCCCTGGCCCGCACCGCGGCCCACCGGGCGCTGACCAAGCTGGCGGCGCAGCCCGCTCCCAGCGGCTCGATGCCGGTGGTGATCGGCCCCGGCGGCGGCGGGGTGCTGTTCCACGAGGCCTGCGGCCACGGCCTTGAGGCCGATCTGGTGGCCAAGCAGGCCTCGGTGTTCCGCAATCGGGTGGGCGAGCAGGTGGCCCACCCCGAGGTGACCTTGATCGACGACGGCACCATGGCCCGGGAGTGGGGGGCCTATGCCATCGACGACGAGGGCCGCCCCGCCCAGCGCAACGTGCTGATCCAGAACGGCGTGCTCACCGACTACATGTGGGACCTGCTGCGGGCCCGCAAAGAGGGCCGGGAGAGCTCGGGCAACGGCCGCCGCCAGAGCTACCAGCACCTGCCCATGGTGCGGATGACCAACACTTATCTGGCCAACGGCGCCGACGATCCCGCCGACATCATCGCCGCCACCGACCGGGGTGTGTACGTGGCCCATTTGGGCGGGGGCCAGGTGAACACCGCCACCGGCGACTTCGTGTTCGGCATGAACGAGGCCTACCTGATCGAGAACGGGGAGATAGGCCCCCCGATCAGGGAGGGAAACCTGATCGGCAACGGCCCCGAGGTGCTGTCCGGCATCGAGGTCTTGGGCAACGACTTCGCCATGGGCTCTCCCGGCACCTGCGGAAAAGACGGCCAGGGCGTTCCAGTGGGCGACGGTACCCCCACCCTGCGGGTGGCCTCCATGACCATCGGCGGCACCGCCGCGTGACCTCTTGCTTGCTGCGGCGGATCAAGAGGGGGTTTGGTGCATGAATCCTGAGGAACTGTTGGAGGTTGCCGAGCGCATCGTGGGGTGGGGACGCGAGGGCGAGCAGGTTGAGGCGGTGGTGGGCCACAGCCGGGAGACCGAGGTGCGGGTGTACGAGGGCGAGATTGAGTCGCTGTCGGTAGCCGAGTCGCAAGGGGTCGGCGTTCGGGTGATCGCCAACGGCCGCCAGGGGTTCGCCCACGCCGGCACGCTCGATGCCGACGTGCTGGCCGAGACCCTGGCCGAGGCCCGTGACAACGCGGTGTTCGGCTCGCCCGACGAGTTCTTCGGCCTGGCCGAGCCCGACGGGGTGACGCCTCCCGAGCTCGACCTCTACCACGAGGCCCTTCTGGAGGTGAGCACCGAGGCCAAGATCGACCTGGCCCTGGAGCTGGAGCGGGCGGTGCGGGCCGG
>JAPOSH010000028.1 GCA_026709815.1 bacterium
CGCACGTCGACCAGGACGGTCATGTTGGAGCTCCAGGGCATGCGCCCCAGCACCTCTAACTCGCCGGTGGTCAGAATCCCCATGGCAGCCTCGTCTTCGAGCGCGGGCCGCTCGCGAAACGGCGATTCAGGATTCGGCTGGGGTTGGCTCATCAGTTGGAGCAGGGGCACCAAGCGCCGTCGTCGTTGAGCGGCGCACCGCAGAAGCGGCAGGGAGGCCGGCCGGAGGCCACCACCTGCCGCGCCCGGGCCACGAACCCGGCCACCTGGCCCAGGGAGACGTGAAAACGGGCGGTGGCCGGGTCTCCGGCGCCTTCTTGGGGGGGCATCTCGGTGGCCATGATCACCATTTGGCCGGCTTCGGGGTCATAGCCGATCCCGATGTCTCCCACCGCCCACTCTGCTTCCACCGGATCGATCAGGCCGATGTCGGGCTCGGGCTCGATGTCGTCGGGGTTGTCGGAGACCTCTCGCAGCGCCCCGTGGAGGTATTCAGCCAGGGCGGCCACCTGCTGCTTCTCCAGTTTCAGCGAGACCAGGGTGCCGGTCAACCCGGCTTGGAGGAAGAACACCCGCTGACCAGGAGGCCCGACGGTGCCCACCGTGAAATGCTCCAGGTTGCTCAGGTCGAAAGACGGGCTCATCGGCGTCTGCCGCCGCCGCTCGCTGAATGCTCCAGGCTGCTCAGGTCGAAGGATGGGCTCATGAGGGCACCAGCGCCGACAAATCCGACGTGCTGTTGACGGCCAGCACCATCGGGCCGTCCTCGCCGTAGGCGATGACGGTGATCGAGCAGGGCGACACCACGATGCGCTGGAACATGTCCAGATGGGCGCCTGAGGCGTGCGACACCGCTGCTTTGATGGTGTCGGCGTGCGACACCGCCACCACAGTGGCGCCGGGGTGGCGGGCCACCAGCGACTGCACCGCTCCGGTCATCCGCGCCTGCATCTCGGCGAACGACTCTCCCTCGGGGAATCGGAAGGTGCTGGGGGTGCGCTGCACCTGGCGCCAGTCACGGCGGCGCCGCAGGTCGCTGAGGCGCCGCCCGGTCCACCGGCCGAAGTCGCACTCGTTGAGGCCATCGAGAACCCGAACCCGTCGCCCTGTGGCCCGGGCGATCGGGGCGGCGGTCTCGCGGGCCCGCTCCATGGGCGAGGCGTACACTGCGCCGATGCGCTCGGCGCCCAGGGCAGCGATGCGGGCCGCGGCCTGATCGGCCTGCTCTCGGCCCCGGTCGCTGAGGTGCAGGCCCGGCGCCCGCCCGGGCAGCACCGACCCTGTGGTAGGGGTCTGGCCGTGGCGCACCAGCAGCACCATGGTGGGCTTGCGGACCTTACCGGCCATTGGCCCGGTGGACTCCGCCTGTCGGTGTCGTCGCCTCTGGATAGGTCTCGCCAGCCATTTATCCTAACTTCCCTTTCGTGGGTCAAAGAGACACATTCGACGATCTGGCCGCTGATGTTATCGTCTGCCGGGCCTGTCCCCGGCTGGTGGCCTGGCGGGAGGAGGTGGCCGCACGCAAGCGGGCCGCCTACCGGGACTGGACCTATTGGGGTCGGCCGGTGCCGGGCTTCGGCGATCCCGAGGCCCGCATCGTGGTGGTGGGCCTGGCCCCCGCGGCCCACGGCGCCAACCGCACCGGGCGGATGTTCACCGGCGACCGTTCGGGCGATTTCCTGTACGCCTCGCTGCACCGCATGGGGCTGGCCAACCAGCCCGAGGCCACCAGCGCCGACGACGGAATGGTGCTGAGCGATGTCTACATCACCGCCCCGGTTCGGTGCGCGCCGCCTCAGAACAAGCCCGCCCCCGCCGAGCGGGACGCCTGCCGCCCGTTCTTGGTCCGGGAGCTCGACTTGCTGCGCCGGGCCCGGGTGTTCGTGGCCCTCGGGGCCATCGGATACGGAGCAGTGGCCGCCGAGTTGGGGGTGCGGCCCCGGCCCAAGTTCGCCCACGGCTTGGAAGCGCCCGCCCCCGGCGGGCGGACCGTAGTGTGCTCCTACCATGTGAGTCAGCAGAACACCTTCACCGGCCGGCTCACCGAGGACATGGCTGACGAGGTGTTCGCCCGGGCCTTAGCGCTGGCCGATGGGGCAGCTTAGGCGGCCCAATGGTTCGCGACCGGCAAGAGCCGGCCGGTACCGTTGGGGCCGTGAAGAAGGTCCGTTTGCTCACAGTGGCCGCGGTGGTGCTCCTGGTCGCGGCGGCCTGCGGAAACTCCGGCGCGCCCACCTCCTGGGACGACAATCCCGCCGACTACAAGGGCGAGGCCGACGTGGGTCAGCCCGAGCGGAACTTTCGCGACGGTTGCGAAGAGGCGGGCTTCGAAGAATTGGACGCCCAGGTGGGCCAGAACCTCGCCGACGTGTGCGAGTGCAGCTTCGATCAGATCAGAGAAGCTCTGACCTTTGAAGAGTTCAAAGGTCTCGACGACGACCTGCGCAGCGACATCAACGCCGACTTGACCGAAGAGGTGAGGCTGATCATGCGCCAGTGCATACTCGAGGAATCCGGACTCTAGGAGGATTAGCCGAGGACTAGCCGCCAGCGATGACCCGGTCTGACGGGGGGTCCAACTGGCCGTTGTCGTTGTTTCCCCAGCAGGTGATGGCGCGGTCGGTTGTGATGGCGCAGGAGTGGGTTCTTCCGGTGGCGATGTGGGTGTATGTGCCTGTGGGGGGGTCTGATTGGCCGAATTCGTTGTTTCCCCAGCAGGTGATGGCGCGGTCGGTTGTGATGGCGCAGGAGTGGGTTCTTCCGGTGGCGATGTGGGTGTATGTGCCTGTGGGGGGGTCTGATTGGCCGAATTCGTTGTTTCCCCAGCAGGTGATGGCGCGGTCGGTTGTGATGGCGCAGGAGTGGGTTCTTCCGGTGGCGATGTGGGTGTATGTGCCTGTGGGGGGGTCTGATTGGCCGAAGGCGTTTCTGCCCCAGCAGGTGATGGCGCCGTCGGCTTTGAGGCCGCATGAGTGCCAGCCTCCGGCGGCGGCGGCGGTGTATGTGCCTGGAGGGGCGTCTGTTTGGCCGTTGTCGTTGTTTCCCCAGCAGTCGATGGCGCGGTCGGTTGTGATGGCGCAGGAGTGCGTTCTTCCGGCGGCGATGGCAACGGATCCGCCTGCTGCGGGTTGGGCGGTGCATCCGCCGGGAACGAGTTGGACGTCCATGTCGAATTGGCAGCGGTAGGCGTTGAGCAGGGCCTCTTGGGCCGCAATGAGCTGGTCTCTGGTCTGGATGTCGGTGGCGGTGGGCTGGCCCTCGAACGCTCCGGGCTGTGTCGGTCCTTGAGCCGGGTTGTGGCCTGAGCAGCCTCCGGGCACCGCGTCGAGGTCGACCCGGTGGATGCAGCGGTAAGTGTTGAGCAGGGTTTCCTGATCGGCCACGAGCTGATCGCGTATCTCTATGTCTTGAAGGGTGGGGCTGGCGGCGGGCGCTTCTTGAGCGGTCGCGGTCGCAGCGGCGAGCATCGGCGCCAACAGCATCAAGGCGGATGCCAGAACGGGCGTTAACAGCTTGGAGCGGCTCATAAGACCCCGACCCTATACCCCAGCTTTCACTGAACCCCGACTCTCACTGCGCTCTCGGCCCACTCGGGCCAGCGCTGGCGGCTCTTGGCGGCCAGCTTGTGCATCAGGGCCACCGCGGCAGGGTCGTCGTCGCCCGGCCGGGCTTGGATCACGCCGTCCTCCAGCATGGCGTTGATGACGGCTCGCCCCAGCTCGGTGCGCACCACGGTGAGGGTCCAGTCGGTGGCGTCGCCGATGCCTCCGGTGGAGATGTCGGCGTGCTCGGCGGCGAAATCGGGGCAGTGGTTGCAGCCCTCACGGGTCCAGGCGTGGCACTCCTTGAGGTTGATCTCGTGGTAGTCGCCGTTCTTCATCCACACCTGGAACACGCCTTTGATGTTCATCTTGGCGATCTGCTCGGTGGGCAGCCCGTACTTCACCCAGAGCAGCTCCTCGAACATGGAGTCGTCGAAGCTCTTGGAGCACAACAGCCCGATGTTCAGCTTGATGGGGCGACCCACCTTGCCGACCTTGCGATTCCACATCACCGGCCCGATCGAGGTCTGGCAGCTCATGCCCACCAGCGCCAGGCGCTCCAAACCCCGCTCTTTGGCCTCCCGGTACGCCAGCGGGTTGGCCGAGTAGGTGTAGCGGCTGCCCGCGCCCCGCAGCACCTCCTCCCGGTTGGCGGCCAGGCCGGGCACCGCCTTCCAGCCGTCGGCCTCGCCCCCCTCCAAAAACGAGGTGAGGGCGCCGTCGATCACGTCGTTCTCCAAGCACCAGATCAAGATGGCCGACACCAGACCGCCGTCCTGGCCCACCTCGTAGACGTAATCGTCAGAGGCCCGCACCAGCAGGATGTCGCTGTAGATGCCCGCCATCTCGTCGTCTTTGCGGATGCGGTCGAAGAGGTGCTCGTTGGCTTCGGCCTCCCAAGTGCGGAACCGGGGGCAGGCCCGGGTGCAGGAGGTACACCCCTTTTGGCCGTGGATGCAATCGGAGACGCCCAGCTCGTCCTCCAAGTGGAAGGGCTTGTACTGACCGGGCTCGTGCTTGTAGCCGATCACATCGTGGGGGCAGGCGATCACGCAGCCCGCGCACCCGGTGCAAAGCCCCGAGTCGATGACCTCTTCGTAGAGTTCCTTCCACTGGTGCGTCCACCGAGTCTTGACTTCAGCCACGGTGAGACTTTGCCACGCGCCGCCCGGAAATCAGCCATCCAGCAGGAATTCGCCCAGCCGCCACCCGCTTGCATCAGCGACATCGCTTGCCGACGCATTGAGCACCGCCTCTTCATCGGCATTGAGCGGGGTGCCTGCGAGCTGAGCCCCGATGACGCTACGGCGCTCCCGTCGGATCGTTGGCGCGGCATTGACGGGCACGGTAACCCAGCCTTGGGCGACGGCCAAGGCCACGCCTTGGGTGGCGTTGTCGACGCCGAACTGGCGCCATAGGTCGGCGAGGATGCGCTGGAGGTGGCGCTCGGAGTATCCGAGGCGGTTGGCGAGGCCGATGTGCCTTTCGCCGTTGGCGAGGCCTTGCAGGCAGGCGAGCTGCACCTCGTTGGGCGCAGTCGGCGAACTAGAGCGGCAATGCCGGGCCACGGCTGCTGCGCTGGAGCGCAGCCTTTCCACCGCATCGACGCTCATCAGCCCGGCGAGCCTGTCGTAGTGGATGAGCGTCGGCATGTAGCCGATATTGGGATAGCCGATATCAGGAGAGTCCAACGGCACCTCCTGCGCCGCGCAGTCCGGGTCTTCATGTATTGCGGCCGCGACTGCGATCAGATATCCGCAAATGCTCGCCCATTTGCCGGCGATCGATTCATTCGGCAAAACCGACTCCATCAACCAAGCGCAGCGCCCATAGGAGTCGGCCACCTGCCGGAGGAACAGTGGCGGCAGGGTCTCCTTCCAGATCTTTTGGGCCTTGCACTGGAGTTCTGCACTCCAGACATCGGTGTGCTCGCCGGGGCCGAAGCCCAAACCATGAGCCTCGGCGATCCAGGTCGCGTACTGCTCGATCGGGGCGACATGGCGCAGGATCACCTTGAGCTGATCGCCGCTGATGTCCACATGGCGGGCGTAGGCTTCCAACTTCTGCTCCCGCAGGCTCAGGTCTGTTCCTCGCCCCACGGTGGAGGAGCGATCCAGCCCTGCTGCACCGCCAGGGCCACCCCCTGCACCTGGTTGGCCGCGCCAAGGCGCTTCCACATCTTCTCGATGCGACGGTACATGGCCCGCAAGGAGACAGCGTTGCGCTCGGCGAGCTCTCCGACCGGCTCTTGGACGGCCAACGAGGCGATCAACTCCAGCTCTTGGGCTGTTGGCACTGCCTGCATATGCGAACCGCAGCAGCGGGCCACCGCTTCGGCGGCATCTCTTAGTCGGGCAACTCCTTGGGGGTTGAGCAGCTCGGCGAACAGTTCATACCGCAATGCCGCCGGTGGCGCCGACTCAATCTCAGCGCCCACCGCCCCGGAAGCAACCGCTGCCACCTCCGGCATCTCCCCCAAGGCCCGCGACGTCGAGCGCAGGAACCTCGCGACGATCTCCCAATCGGCAGTATCCCAATCGGCAGCAATGCGACTCTCCGGTTCAGCGCCGTCCATCAGCCCCGCGCAATAGGCACTCGCATCGGCCACGCCCCGCAGGTATTCGGGGCGCAACGTCGGCGCGTAGATCAAACAGGCACGCCGCTGGAACCCGATCTCCCAAGGCTTTCGAGACTTCCCAGGCCCATGCCCCAAGCAGTGAGCCTCGGCCACACGCGCCGCGAAACGGCCAACCCTCACGGCAGCCAAGCTGACCGAACCCCACTGCTTCCGGCTCAACTCCACCCCGCCACCATAACTGTCTGGCACCAGATAGCGGTGTAGGGGGCAACCAGGTCCCGCCAAGCCGAACGAGGGAGGCCGACAGCACCCCGAATCCGATATCCCAGCTTCGATGCGTAGAACTCTCCCTTACACGATTGTGCCGCCATGGTCAAGTGTCAAAACATGACAAAAACCTGTCATGTTTTGACACTCGCCTTGGTTGAGCGATCCGTGAAACCAGCATATGCTCATGCCAGCAGGCAATAGGGACGAAAGAGAAACACGATCCCAGAATCGGAGATGCCAAGTTAGCATGAAGACTCTATTCGCTGCAATAGCAGTTGCTGCTGCAGCGGCTGCTCAAGAAGACCGTCCGGGCGATCCTCAGTCGACAGCATTCGACTGGAACGGAGGGGTGGCTTTCATCTCAATCATAGACACTGCTGGCGATCCAATGCGTCCAGGCAATCCTGAGTCGCCCGGGCGATATCTCTATGGTTCGGTTCGCATAACTCATAGAGTCGACGAGTTTGTGCCTGAACCGGGGCGAGCGTGCGAGCGTTGGTCATGGTCCTCAGGAGGTACGCCGGTAGCGGTGTCGGGCAGTCGAACCTGTTATCAGGTAGACATGCCCAATGGATGCGAATCCTCGGATGGCTATGAACTATTCCACTATGTCGATTCTTGGGCCGTCCTCGAAGGAAACGTGGCGATTTACTTCACCGAGACGGTGTACGAGTGGGACTTGTACTGCCGAGGCAGGTTTATCCATCCATGAACTCATCTGCATCGCCATTGCTCATCGCGGGGCGGTTCGTGGTTGTAGCGGTGTGCTTGGCGGTGGTGGTTGTGGGATGCTCGTCGGCGACATAGGAGGGGCAGCGTCTAGTATTGTCGCTGCTGCATCCAGAGGAGCGATTCACCCTGGGTCTTGTGTAAGCGAGATGTTGGATTCATGGTTCGAGCTTCCCAGATGGCCAACTGGCATTGAAGTGTCAGGGTCAGGGCTAGTAGAAATACCGCTGAGGTAAAAACCCTCCGGGCGAACGTCTCGACGGGTGGTTTGCCAGCCATTCCCCAAACCTCGCAGCCCTGAGCTGCAAGTTGGACGCGATGGGCCCCGCCTCAGGAGTCGGAGAACCTTCAACCGGAGGAGGCAAGTTCCGATTGTTGTGGCGGGGTTCATCCGTTTTGATGCGGAGGCCTCATTCAAGACCCCAACGTCCAGGTCCCCACCTCCACGGCGGACCCTCAAGACACCAAGGTCCGATCTTCTACGTGTACAGCCCGATGATGGCCTCTCAGGGTTCGACAGGGGTAGGCGGGTAGTGTTGGGTTTGATGAGTGCAGGTGCGCCAGTGGCGATGGAGTCGGCGGGCCCCTTGCGGCCTCGGCCCTATCTTTTGGCCAAAGAAGTTCCGCAGCTGATGGCCCGGCCGTCGGTGAGGGGAAGACATCTGCCGTTGCGCCAGTTCGTCAAGGACTGGTACGTCCCGTCGGCAGACCGCGCCGAGATGGTCGCTGACCCCCTTGAGGCGGATGTCGCTTTGGGCGACGCGGTTCGGATAGCGACTGTGGTCCACGCGCTGTGCGATTCGGAGTCGATGGCGGTGCCGTCTTGGGTATTCGACTATCGCTTCGAGGACGACGAGATGTTGGTTGAGCAGGTGCCTTGGCACAGCGCTTTGGGGGCTTGCGAGCGCCGCGAAGCGCCGGCGGCCTGCTTGTGGCACAGATGCTGGTTCGGCAACGGATTCTTCGAGGTGCTCGGTGTCCACGTCCGATGAGTTCCTTCCCCACGACGTATTGACCGGCGACCGCCTGCGCCTCTTGTTCGGCGAGCTGGACGCAGAGCTCGGCGCCGACGGCCCCCGAATCGAGGTGGTCATCTGCGGAGGCGCCGCGTTGGCCCTGCGCTGGGAAGACCGCGCCACCCACGACGTCGACGCCTTAGAAGAGTTCCCCGCCAGGCTGACTGCTGCGATCGCCGCGGTTGCAGCACGCAACGGGCTGAGGCCCGACTGGCTCAACCATGCCGCATCAATTTTCCGTCCAGAGGGCCTGCAAGCAGAGCCCGTGTATGAGGGCGACAGGATCAGCTTCTCCGCAGCCACCCAAAAGTACTTGCTCGCCATGACGGCGTACGCGGCCCGCCCAGGTGACATAGCCGACATCGAAATGCTGATGACTGAGCAGAACATGGACAGCTCAGATCTGCTGCCGCTGGTCATTAAGGCCTACGGCGCTGACAGGGCCCAAGACCGCGAGAACGCCATCGCCCTGGTCGTCGAAGCAATCAACCAAAACCAAGACAACACACCACACCGCCGAGGCCCCCAACCCGACGTCGCGTAGGATCTTCGTCAACGCGCCCTATGTGCGTCGAGCACTTTTTCGCTGCTTCCTGGAAGGTCGGCACACCGCCGCGGCGCTTGTCGGCCAAGGAAATGCTGGCAACAACCAGCAGACTCCCGGAAGCGCCCACGGCAGGATTCGAACCTGCGACCCCTTGCTCCGGAGGCAAGTGCTCTATCCCCTGAGCTACGTGGGCAGCAACTGGGGTGAGTATACCCAGCACCACACCACTAGCATGTGCCCGTTCATGGCCGACATCCGCACGTCCCTCGTCGACTCCCTGCATGCCGCGCTGGCGGCCGCGGGGGTCGAGGCGCCCGACGGTTTCCGGATGGGGCTGGAGCGGCCGGCCCGACGGGAGCACGGCGACTGGTCGTCGAACGCCGCCCTGGCCACGGCCAAAGCTGCGGGGCGCAACCCCCGGGAGCTAGCCGCGGAGCTGGCCGTCTGGCTCGGGGACAACAAGCCTGATGACGTGGCCGAAGTGAGCGTGGCCGGGCCGGGGTTCGTGAACTTCAAGCTGGCCCCGAGCTGTCTGCACCGCGTGGTGGCGGACGCGGTGGCCGCAGGAGTTGACCGCTTCGGGCGCCAGAACCTGGGCCAGGGCCGCAAGGTGATCGTGGAGTTCGTGAGCGCCAACCCCACCGGGCCGGTTCACGCCGGCCACGGCCGGGGGGCGGCCTACGGAGATGCGGTGGCCCGGCTGCTGCAGCGGTGCGGCTACGAGGTGCAGCGGGAGTTCTACATCAACGACCGGGGCACGCAGATGGGGCTGTACGCCGCCTCTCTGGCCGCGGCCCGGGCGGGGGAGCAAGCACCGGAGAACGGCTACAACGGCCAGTACATCGCCGACTGGGCCGCCGAGATGCCCCAGGGCGCCGACGCCCGGCACTGGGGGCGGCAGCGGGCGCTGGCCGACCAGCGGGAGGTGTTGGGCTCGATGGCGGTGGCGTTCGACACATGGTCGAGCGAGCAGGCGCTGGTGGACTCCGGCGCCATCGACGATACGCTGGCCGCCCTCGGCGAAGCGGGGGCCGCCTACGAGGCCGACGGGGCCCTGTGGCTGCGATCTAGCGACTACGGCGACGACAAAGACCGGGTGCTCGTCAAGTCCGACGGGGAGTACACCTACCTGCTGCCCGACATCGCCTACCACCGCGACAAGCTCGGCCGAGCTGGGGCCGCGGGACTGCTGATCACCGTGTGGGGGGCCGACCACCACGGGTATGTGGCTCGCATGAAGGCGGCGATGGCCGCGCTGGGCTGCGACCCCACCGCCTTGGAGGTGGCGGTCACGCAGCTAGTGCGATTGGAGCGCGACGGCGAGGAAGTGCGGCTTTCCAAGCGCACCGGCGACATCATCGAGCTGCGCGAGGTGATCGACGAGGTGGGCGCCGACGCCGCCCGTTTCACCTACCTGCTTCAATCCATGGACACCGCGCCGACCTTCGATCTGGCCAAGGCCGCCGCCCAGGTGATGGAGAATCCGGTGTTCTACGTGCAGATGGCCCACGCCCGGCTGTGCTCCATCGCCGCTCGGGCTCGAGCCGAAGGGGTGGCGCGGCAAAGCGCCGGGGAGGTGGACCTCGGTGTGCTGAGCCATGAGCGGGAGCTGGAGATCATGCGCCGGCTCTCCGCGCTGGACGAGGTGATCGCCGCCGCGGCCGAGGAGCGGGCGCCGCATCGCGTCACCGCGTGGCTGCGGGACTTCGCCGCCGCGGTCCACAGCTTCTACCACGACTGCTACGTGGTGGGCCCCCGAATCGCCCCGGAGCTGACCCAGGCTCGCCTGGTGCTGACCGACGCCGCCCGAGTGGGGCTGGCCGTCGGTCTCGGCACTCTGGGTGTGAGCGCGCCGGAGTCGATGTAGCCGGAGTCGATGCAGATGTCGCCGCTGCCCCTCAGCCTCTTGCCCGACAACGCCGCAGTGGACCGCAGCGGGCGCCTGTCCATCGCTGGGTGCGATGCGCTGGATCTGGCCCGGGAGTTCGACACGCCGCTGTTCGTTTACGACGAGGCCCACGTGCGGGAGCGATGCCGCCAGGCCCGGGCGGCGTTCGGCGGGTCGGTGGCCTACGCCTCCAAGGCGTTCCTGTGCCTGGCCATGGCCCGGCTGGTTCACGAGGAGGGGCTCGATCTGGACGTGGCCACCGGGGGAGAGCTGTTCGTGGCCCAGGCCGCGGGCGTGCCCGGCGAGCGCCTGGTGATGCACGGCAACAACAAGTCGGCGGCCGAGCTCGAGGCCGCAGTCGAAGCACGGGTGGGCCGCATCGTGGTGGACTCGTTTGACGAGCTCGACCGCTTGGACGTCCTTCACGCCGCGGCGGGCGCTCGCCCGAAGGTGCTTCTGAGGATCACGCCGGGGGTGGAAGCCCACACCCACGAGTACGTCACCACCGGGGTGGACGACACCAAGTTCGGCTTCACCGCTTCCACCGGGCGGGCCGACGCGGCCATCCGTCGGGCCGAGCAAGCCGATTCGGTGGACTTGGTCGGACTGCACGCCCACATCGGCAGCCAGGTGTTCGATCTGCGCTCCTTTCAGCGAGCGGTGGAAGTGGTCGCCGGATTCGCCCGGCCTTACGGTCTGCCCGAGCTGTCGCTGGGCGGCGGCCTCGGGGTGGCCTATGTGGAAGGGGAGTCGGCCCCCGCCATCGCCGAGTGGGCGGCGGCCATCGGCGAGGCCTGCGCCGCGGCGGGCTTCGCCGCCCCGGTGAGCGTGGAACCCGGACGGGCGCTGGTGGCAGCCGCGGCGGTCACGCTCTATGAGGTGGGCACGATCAAGGAGCTGGCGGGCATACGCACCTATGTGGCGGTGGACGGGGGCATGAGCGACAACCCCCGTCCCGTGCTCTACGGCAGCGGTTACGAGACGTTTCTGCCCCGGGCTGCCGACCGCGACCGCGACAAGGCCGTGCGGGTGGTGGGCAAGCACTGCGAGTCGGGCGACCTGTTGGTGCGGGACGGGCAGGTGCCCGGCGACATCGCAGTGGGCGACATCCTGGCCACCCCGGTGACCGGCGCCTACGGCCACTCCATGGGCTCCAACTACAACAAGGTCCTCCGCCCCGCCGTGGTTTTCGCCCGCGACGGCGATGCCCGCCTCGTGGTCCGCCGCGAGACCTACGAAGACCTCCTCCGCCACGACCTCTAGCGCTCTCAGTGTCAGCGCGTGGCCGGGGCCGACGATGAGGAGGAGGGGCTGGCTCTCCGGCGCTGTTGGCCTCATCTGGTATCAGCGGGCTCGCGGCGGTGTGCGATCTGGATGATGGCCGGTTGGCCGTTTTGGACGAGGTAGCCGCGGCCTGCGATGTTGGGCAGGGCGGGGCGGGCGGGGAGCTGTACGGCGAACAGGTCGCCGTCGAGGGGAGTGGGTTGGAGCAGGACTCCGGTTCTAGAGAAGCGGATCTCCGCCGTCCAGTGGCCGTAGGCGGTGCGGAGGCGGTCGGCGCTTCCAGCGGCCACGATGTGCAGGCCGGACCGCCTGTCGGCGGCTAGGGCCTTCAAGTCGCCCGAGGGGTCGATGACGGCCTCCGCGTCGTCGATCAGCACCAGTGCCGGGGCTCGGGCCGCGGCGGCCGCGAAGAGCAGCTCTTCGAGCCCGGCCACGCGGCGGACATGGCGGCACGCCGCCATCGGCGACCCCTCAGCGGCCAGGGCGATCGCCCAGACGCCGTCCGCCGCCGCCAGCTCGGCCACGAGGGCCAGCGTCGCCGAGCGTCCCGACCGGGGCGGCCCGAGAATGAGAGCGTGCTCGCCGGGGTGCAGGACGAGCCCGATCGGGGCCAGGGTGTCGTCGCTCAGGCCCAGGGGCAGATGAAAAGGGGATTCGCCCAAGCGGGTCGGGCCCAGCCGGGCGGGATCGACCACCGCGGGAAGGCTTAGCACCGGTGGCGGACCGCCTGTTTGCGGGCAGGCGGCGGCGATGGCCGCCACTGCGGTCTTCAGGCCGCCTTCGGGCATTGCCACCTGCAGCTCCAGGCCCGACGGGACGGCGAAGGCCCGACCGGGGGGCAGCGATGCCGGGTCGCCGACGGCCACCCCCCACTGTCGGTACAGCGCGGGGTCGCCCAGGCGGAATGCGAAGGTCTGAGGCGTGGCCGCCAGAATGGCCCGGCTCACCTTGGACAGATGATCGGCGGCGGCGGCCACATACAGGCCCACCGCCGGGCCCTCGGCCCACACCCGCTCCAGCGAGGCCAGCAAGGCGTGGTCGGCCACGGTGTCCAGGCTCTTGGTCAAGCCGCCCCAGTTGTCGATGAGAGCCAGTACCAGCGGCGGTTCGGCGGCCCGGTCGCGGCCCCGCCGCAACGCTGCCTCGTCCTCCAGCCGCCGGATGAGCCGCCGGATCCGGTCGCGCTCATCAGGGCCCGCCACCGCGCCGCAGTGGGGCAGATCCTCCAAGCAGGCCAGCTGCCCGGTGCCGGAGTCGATGGCGTAGAGGTGGCATTCGTCGGGGCGGTAGCGGGCGGCCAGGGAGAGGGCCAGCGATCCCAGGGCGGTGGTGGTGCCGCTGCCGGGATTGCCGGCGAAGACGACGTTTCCCAGATCGGGATCCCATCCCAGCGGGTACTGACACTGCCGGCTGGGGTCGTCGGCGAGGGCGAAGACCGCGTTCTGGACTGCGCCCCGAGTCTTGTCGATGAGCCCGTCCAGTGAGACCGCCTGCGGGAGCGGATCGGGCCAGGGCCGGCGCGGCGGCGCTCCACCGGTTCGGCGCCATGCGGCGTTGGCGGCCGCAACCAGTCGGGCCAGGTCTGCGGGGGCATCGCCTTCGGGGGCGGTGGGGGCTTCGGGAGCGGGCCGCCCGTCGGGGGCGGGGATTACCCGGGCACCCCTTTGGGCGCGGCTTAACCCGGTGACCAGGGCCGATTGGAACACCGTCAACTCGCCGGGGCCGAAGCGGGCGATAGCCCTGCCGGGCTGGTTCCGGGCGATGGCCGCGGCCTCGGGGCTGTCGAGCACGTCCACTGAGTCTGCGGTGTCCAGCATCCGCAGGGCGATCCGCAGCGCGGTGTTGGTGCGGATGTTGGCGCTCACCGCCCCGGCGGGCCGCTGGGTGGCCAGAACCAGGTGCATACCCAGGCTGCGACCCCGCTGCGCCACGCTGACCAGCGAGTCCATGAAGCCGGGCAGCTCCGCGGCCAGGGCGGCGAACTCGTCGATCATCACCACCAGCCGAGCCAGAGGCGGCCCGGGGAGGCCGGGGGCGGCATCGGCTTGCGACCGGTAGTGGGCCAGGTCGGTGGCGCCTCGGTCTCGGAGCACTCGCTCTCGATGGCGGAGCTCGGCCTCCAGGCAGCGCAGCGCCCGCTCGGCCAAACGGTCGTCGAGGTCGGTCACCAACCCGACGATGTGCGGCAGGCGGGCGCATTGGTCGAACGCGCTGCCGCCCTTGTAGTCCACGAGGACGAAGTTCACCTGCTCCGGCGAATAGGTGGCGGCCAAGGAGGCCACCATCGTGCGCAATAGCTCGCTCTTGCCCGACCCGGTGGTACCGCCGATGAGGGCGTGGGGCCCGTCGACGGCCAGATCGGCCAGCACGGGACCGTCCCCGTCGGCGCCGATGGGGGCGGCCAGGCTGTCGTTGCGGCCGTGGCGCCGCCAGCGATCCGCCACCGCCTCCGCCAGGTCCGCGGTGGCCGGGTCCTGCCCGCAGCTTGCGAATTCGAGCAGATCCAAAAGCGAGGCGTGCTCGGGCACGGCGGAGTCTGCGCCGAATTGCTCGGGATCCTCGAAGCGGGCCAGGCGCCGGGCCGTGTCGCGGGCCAGCCTCAAGCTCATTCCCGTGGCCCGCACCGACCGATGCGCTCGATCTGCTTCGGTCACGTCCACGACACCTGATGGGTCGCGGGCCTCGACGACCGCGGTGGCGGCGGCGGGGAGTTGGTCGACGCTGGAGGCCAGCACGATGGCTGAAACCGGTCCGGCAGCGCCCTGAAGCAAAGAGCGCGTCGGAGCGGCCCGGCCGGTGGCCAGATGCTCTGCGTCGGCCACGATCAGCAGCTGCGGCCAGTGGGCCTCGCCGGCTCGGCGCCAGGCCTCGGCCAGCTCGCTGGCCGCCTCTGCAGCGGCCGAGCGGCTGTCGGCTATCAGCCGGGCGCGTCCGATGGCCGGATGGGCGGTGTGGGGGAGCCAGGCAGTCCAGGACCACACGGGAATGGTCACCTCGTCGGCGGCCACCAGCACCGCGAGGTCTCCCGGACCGTGGAGGGCGGCCGCTTGGAGGAGGAGGCCTCGGGCGACGGCGGTGGCGGTGGCGCGGGGCCCGGCCAGTCCGAGCAATCGGCCGGGGCCCAGGTCGACGGTGATGGGCATATCGGGAAGGGGGCCGAGTTGCTCGAGCGCCGCGGCTGCCGCGTCGGCGATCTGCGGTCCGTCGGTCGCCACCTCGGGATCGAATGCCAGGGGGCCGTGAGCGACGACCAGGGACATGAAATCCGCATCAGCCGGCCTCCGCTCCCACAGCCTGACACTGGGCTGGCGGATCCGCCGGACCGCCTCGGCGAGATGGGGGTGCGCTTGGCGTCGGCGGGCGATCTCGGCGGCGTGGGCCGCCTGGGCCGCAGCTTGGAAGCCGGCCAGCAAGGCCTGGGCGCTTCGCTGGTAGCGCCGGCGCTCAGTTCGGTCTCGGCGACGGCCGTCTACCCAGCTCGCGCCCATCATCACAGGGCTGAGCAGGGCGAACAGGGCCATGTAAGGGTTGTAGAGCACGGCCGTCAACAACCCCACCAGCAGCGGGCTGGCCAGGGCGGCCCAGCCGAACACCGCCATCCTGGGCGATCTGGCTGGCTCTTGCGAAGGAGCGGTGAGGGGGTCGGGACGGCCGGGCGGCGCCGCTCGGGGAGGACGGTTGAAGGGGATGCGACCCGAGGCGTTGCGTCCCAAGACGGCGGCCAATCGGCTGGGCCGGTCGTCGGGGGACTCTGATGCCTGGACCAGGGCCTTCCCTAGCCAGAAGGGCCGGCAAGCCTCCTGCACCGTCGGAAGATCGTCTCCCCGCCACACCAGGACCTGCCTGTCTTGGCGCTCCAAGCGGGCATGCTTGGGCCGCAGTCCGAGGCCGCCCAGGGTTGCATCGGCCTCGGGTGAGCGGCCCACAGTCAAGCCCCCCGGGGCGATGGGGAATCGCTCGCCCGCGCCCAACCCGCCGATCACCTCCAGTGTCCATCCCGGCTGGTCGGCCTCTAGGCCGGGCCGCACTCCCACCTGGGCGCCGTCCACCACGCCGGCTTCGTCGAGGCGGCAATCGGCGGTGCTCCACCGGTTGGCGACCCACAGCCCGGAAAACGGCTCGTGCAGGCCCAGGGATCGGGCCAGCTCCCCAATGGTCTCCATCGGTGGGCCGGACAGCTGTACCTCTTGGCTGCCCTCCGGCCCTTCAAACAGCAGGCGCACGGATCAAGCGATGCGAAAGCGGCTCGCGGGCGCCAGACGGGCGGTCGTCAGATCGAGTCGAGAGCGGTGATGGTGTTCTGGCGCTCCAATCCCACGGCGGTGGACAGCTCGACGAGCGCCTCCTGCAACTGCCCGAGGGAAGGCGACCACTGCTCATGCCATGCGCCCCGGAAGCGCTCGGAGCGGCTGCCGGTCCACGTGGTGCCCTCGAGGGTGGCGGTCAGGCGGGTGCGGAGATCCTCCACTTGGCCGGCGAAGGCGGTGAACTGCTGCTGGAGGTGGTCCATCTCCTCGGTGTTCATGGTCAGAACAGACATGCTGGATCCTTTCTCTGTGCTGATCTTCTCTGTGCTGACCTCTCGGACGGATCAGCACAGACCCATTATTAACTCATGTTTATCGAAAAATCAATAAAATGACTTAAAATAACTTATTTGAAGTTGGAGTTCGCGGGCTTCCTCCCGACGGGCTTCTTCTTGACGGGCCGCCTCTGCGGCGATCTCCACCCGGGCGGCATCGGCGTACAGCTCCTCGGCTCGCGCTTGAAGGCGTCGGGCGATCTGCTCGATTTCGTAACGCAGCCGCAGCAGATGGGTATGGCTGTGGCGCAGACGCAGGCGGCTGGCGTCGGCCGAGGCCGACTGCCAGACTGCAGGCCCGTGTCGGGCCACCGGGGGGTCGAGCACCTGGTCCAGCTCCCGCCAGATGCCATCCACGTCCGCTCGGGTCTGCTCGCAGGCCATCGCCTGCTGCCGCAGGTCGCGGGCCAGCGCAAACAGCTCGTAGGAGGACATTGAGCATTCAAAATACACTGTTTATACTGAAATGCAATAGAGACCATTCCGCATGATCCCAGGTCCGCATGGCGTCAGGTCTGCATGCTGTCAGGGGTCCAGACGGTACGGTGGAGATGATGAGCCATTCCTCTCAGACGCGCATCGGCGTGGTGGTCCGGTGAGCGTCTTCCCCCGCAGGCGTATCGGCGTGGGCATTCTAGGCTGTGGAAACGTCGGCTCGGCGCTGGTCGGGCTGCTGGAGGAGCAGCGCTCGGCGATCGCCGGACGCACCGGCATGGAGCTAGACGTGGTGAGGGTGGCGGTGCGCCGCGCTTTGCGTGATCGCGGCGCGGCCTTGGCCGACGGGGTGCTCACCACCGACGCCGCCTCAGTGGTGAACGATCCCGAAGTGGACGTGGTGGTGGAGCTGATCGGGGGCGTCGAGCCCGCCCGAGAGCTGATTGCCGCCGCGCTGGGGCTGGGCAAGCCGGTGGTCACCGGCAACAAGGAGCTGCTGGCCGGCCATGGCGCCGATCTGTACGCCGCAGCCGACGCCGCCGGGGTGGACCTGCTGTTCGAGGCTGCGGTCGGCGGGGGGATACCGCTGATCCGCTCGCTGCGGGAGTCGTTGGCCGCAGAGCCGGTGCGGCGGGTGATGGGCATCGTCAACGGCACCACCAATTACATCTTGAGCCAGATGACCGAGCACGGCGCCGGCTATCAAGACGCTCTCGCCGAGGCGCAATCCCTCGGTTTCGCCGAGCGGGACCCCACAGCCGACGTGGAGGGCTTCGACGCCGCGGCCAAGGCGTCCATCATCGCCACGGTGGCCTTCGGCGTCCGGGTGCCGGCCGCCGGCGTTTACCGGGAGGGCATCTCCGGCATCAGCGCCGCCGACATCGCCCACGCCCGCAGGCTGGGCTATGTGGTCAAGCTGCTGGCCATCGCCGAGCGGGTGGGCCCGGTCGAGGACAAGCCGGAGCTGGCGGTGCGGGTTCATCCGGCAATGGTGCCGATGGGCCATCCGCTGGCCTCGGTCCGGGATTCCTTCAATGCCGTGTTCGTGGAGGGCGATGCGGTGGGCGAGCTGATGCTCTACGGCCGGGGCGCAGGCGGTCGGCCGACGGCCAGCGCCGTGTTGGGCGACCTCGTCGACGCGGCCGGAAACCGCTGTCGGGGGACTTGGACCCCGATCGGCGACTTGGGCGAGGCTGTCGTCTGCCCCATCGGCCACTTGGAATCCGAGTACTACATCAACATGGAGGTGCTCGACCGGCCCGGCGTGCTGGCCGCGGTGGCGGGAGTGTTCGGGCGCCACGGGGTGAGCATCCGCTCGATGGAGCAGGAGGGCCTCGGCCAACAGGCCCGGCTGGTGTTCATCACCCACCAGGCGGCCGAGAGGGGCGTGCAGGCCACTCTGGGCGACCTCAGGCAGATGGAATCGGTGCGGGGAACCCCCGCGCTGTTGCGGGTGGTCGGCTACAGCTCATGAAGTACGTCAGCACCCGGGGCCGGGCCCCGGTTCTGGAGTTCGGCGACGTCTTGTTGGCCGGGCTGGCCGAAGACGGGGGGCTCTATGTGCCCGACCGCTGGCCCGAGCTCTCCGCAGAGGCGCGGGGCGGCCGTCCGGGCCGGGGCGACTACGCCGCGCTGGCCGCCGAGGTGATGTGGCCGTTCGCGGCCGGGGCCTACCCCCGGGCCAGATTCGAGGAGATGGTCCGGGACGCCTATGCGGGATTCGACCACCCCGAGGTGGCGCCGATGGTGGAGTTGGGCGACGGACTGTGGCTGATGGAGCTGTTCCACGGGCCGACGCTGGCCTTCAAAGACATCGCCCTTCAGCTGGTGGGGCGGCTGTTCGACGAGGAGTTGGACAGAAGGGGCGAGCGGGTGACCATCGTGGGGGCGACCTCGGGAGACACCGGATCGGCGGCCATCGAGGCGGTGCGCGACCGGGAGGGCATCCAAATCGTGATCTTGCACCCCCACGGCCGGATCTCTGAGATGCAGCGGCGGCAGATGACCACCGTGGACAGCGCCAACGTCCACAACGTGGCCATCGACGGGACTTTCGACGACTGCCAAGACCTGGTGAAGGCCATGTTCGCCGACGCCGAATTCCGGTCTGAGCAGCGGCTGTCGGCGGTCAACTCCATCAATTGGGCCCGGGTCATGGCCCAGACCGTCTACTACGTGGCGGCCGTCGCCCGGCACGGCTTGACGCGGACGGCGTTCTCGGTGCCCACCGGCAATTTCGGCAATGTGCTGGCCGGCCACGTGGCCCGCCAGATGGGCCTGCCGGTGGAGCGCTTCATCGTGGCCAGCAACCGCAATGACATCTTGACCCAGTTCTTCAACATGGGCTCGATGGCCACCTCGGCCGTGCATCCCACGTTGTCGCCGAGCATGGACATCCAGGTGTCGTCCAACCTCGAGCGGCTGCTGTTCGAGCTGCTTGACCGGGACGGGGCTCGCACCGCCGAGATGCTGGAGGATTTCCGGGCCGCGGGGAGCCTGCGGATCGACGCCGGCATCTTGGCCGAGTTGGGGCGGAGCTGGTCGGGAGTGCGAGTGGACGATGTCGAGACGGTCGACGCCATCGCCGCGCTCTACCGCAGCACCGGCATGATCGTCGACCCCCATACTGCCGTGGGCCTCGCCGCTGCCCACCGCTCCCGAGGCCACTGCGACGGGGACATCGTGGTGCTGGCCACCGCTCACCCGGCCAAGTTCGCCGACGCGGTGGAATCGGCCATCGGCGCGCCACCGCCGATGCCCCCCGTGCTGGCCGAGCTGGCCGAGCGGCCCGAGCGCTGCCACCGTCTGCCCAATGATCTGGACGCGGTGAAGGCTCACGTCGCCCGATGCTCGGCATGATTCCGCCCCGAGAACACCCCTGCCGCCAGAACAGAAAGCCGTCTCGGCGCCGCGACACAACACAACGGGTGGGGATTGCGCCATAATCGGGCACAGTGAAGTATGTGGTGTGCATTCCCGACGGGTGCGCTGATCTGCCGGTGCCCGAGCTAGACGGGGCCACGCCGCTGGAGGCGGCCCGCACCCCGGTGCTGGACGGGTTGGCCGCCCGAGGCCGGGTAGGGCGGGCCCAGGTCATCCCGCCGGGAATGCCCGCGGGCAGCGATGTGGGCAACATGTCCATCTTCGGCTACGACCCGGCCCGCTATCACACGGGCCGCTCGCCCATCGAGGCGGCTGCGATGGGGCTGACCCTCACCCCCGATCAAGTGGCCTATCGCTGCAACCTGGTCACGGTGGCCCACGACGGCACCATGGCCGACTTTGCCGGCGGCCACCCCGACTCGGATCGGGCCGCCGAGGTCATCGCCGCGTTGGACCACGAGCTAGGCGGCGAAGTCAGCTTTCACGCCGGTGTGCAGTATCGCCATACCATGATCGCCCCCGCAGCGTGGGCCGACGCCGTGTGCGCGCCGCCGCACGACCTTGCCGACTTGCCGGTGGTCGGCCCGAAGGGCCCCGCCGCGGCGAAGTTGGCCGCGCTCGAGGAGGCCTCGACCGCGATCGTGACCCGCTTCGGGCTGAAGGCCAACCGCATTTGGCTTTGGGGGCAGGGGTTTCAGCCCGACATGCCCTCGTTCGAGGAGATGCACGGCGTGTCGGCCGGCATGGTCAGCGCAGTTGACCTGGTGCGGGGGATCGGGGCGCTCACCGGGATGACGGTGGCCGACGTCGAAGGGGCGACCGCCTGGTACGACACCAACTACGAGGGCAAGCGGGATGCGGTGCTGGCCGGGCTGGCGGCCGGCGCCGACCTGTACGCCATCCATGTGGAGGCCAGCGACGAGGCCGGGCACGAGGGCAACGTGGACGAGAAGGTGAGGTGTCTGGAGAACTGGGATCAGCGCATTCTGGCCGGACTGTTGGAAGGTCTCGACGACATGGGCCCCTGGCGGCTCCTGCTTCTGCCCGACCACGCCACGCCGCTGACGCTGCGGCGCCACACCGACGACCCGGTTCCCTATCTCCTCGTCGACTCGGAGGTCGAAGGCCCCGGTGGCGTGTACACCGAAAAGGGCGCAGCCGGCGCCGAAGTGGTTCCCGGCCATCAGCTGATGGGAAGGCTTCTGGCGTCGGTCTGACTGTCCGAATCGCCGGGAATGTTGCCAGAAGCTGCGGAGTGCGTTATCGTGACGGGTGTTGGGACTGCGGATTTGCCCGCAGTCCCACGGGAAGCCCTTTGACCGCTCGGTCGATCTCGGCATCACAGTTTGTCGGCGTGCCGGTGGTGAGCGGCTGATCCCATGATGCTGACCGCATACGCGGGCGGCGCGCCGAACCAAGCGAAATGCCCCCACAGCCGCAGCGCCTCAGGAGAGACACGCGAGCCTCTCGGCTGTGGCATAGCAAGGAGAAACGTGAGCGTAGAGACCACTGAGCTTTCCCGGTCGAAACTGCAGCGCAAAGACCGGGCGCAGCTTCAGATCATCGCCAAGGCCATGGGCGGCCGTCCCGAGCCCAAAGCCCGCAAGGCCGACATCGTGGATATGATCCTCGATCTCGCCGGCATCGATGCCGGCGGAAACGGGTCGGCCGGTCCCAACGGGGACGGCCCCGCGGCTGCTGAGGGGGACGGGCCGGCTGACCCTGCCCTTGCTGATGACGCTGCAGATGGCGCCGTCGAGGCTCCGGCCGTCGAGGCTCCGGCTGCCGACGAGAACCGCTCAGACCAAGACCGCGGTGATCGCCCGGACCGCGACCGCCCGGATCGCTCCCGCCCCGACGGTGAACGCTCGGGCCGTTCTCGCCAAGACCGGGATCGCTCGGATCGGGATCGCCCGGATCGCTCCCGCCAGGACGGTGACCGCCAAGATCGGGATCGCCAAGATCGCTCCCGCCAGCGCCCGGACGGCGATCGCCCGGATCGCTCCCGCCAGCAAGACGACCAGCCCGAGATGGGCAACCGCCGCCGCCGGCGACGGGGCCGCAACGACAGGGAGCGGCCCGACGAGCCCTGGGAGGGCGATCCCATCGCGATATCGGGCCATCTGGACCTGAGGGACGATGGGTACGGCTTCTTGCGGATCAAGGGCTTCCAGCCCAGCAAGGACGACGCCTACGTGTCGGTCAAGCAGGTCCGCCAGTTCGGGCTCCGCAAGGGCGATCTCCTCACCGGCGGCTGCCGCCCGGCGACTCGCAACGAGAAGAATCCGGCTCTGTTGCACATCGACAGCGTGAACGGGCTGGCCCCCGAGTCGGCCAAGCAGCGCCCCAAGTTCGAGGACCTGACCCCCCTGTTCCCCGACCAGAGGCTCCGGCTGGAGCGCGATGACGATCCGGCCAACATGACGTGTCGCATCATCGACCTCCTGTCGCCCGTCGGCAAGGGCCAGCGCGGCCTCATCGTGTCGCCTCCCAAGGCGGGCAAGACCACCATCATGAAGGAGGTCGCCCGGTCGATCGAGGTGAACAACCCCGAGGTGCATCTTTTGGTGCTGCTGGTGGACGAGCGGCCCGAAGAGGTGACCGACATGCGCCGCTGGCTTTTGCGGGGCGAGGTGGCGGCCTCCACCTTCGACCGCCCGGCCGACGAGCACACCCACGTGGCCGAGATGACCATCGAGCGGGCCAAGCGCAGAGTGGAGCGGGGCGAGGACGTGGTGATCATCCTCGACGGCATCACCCGCTTGTCGAGGGCCTACAACCTGGCGGCGCCGGCCACCGGGCGCATCATGTCCGGCGGCATCGACACCGGCGCCCTGTATCCGCCCAAGAAGTTCTTCGGCGCGGCCCGCAACGTGGAGGAGGGCGGTTCGCTCACCATCTTGGCCACCGCGCTGGTGGAGACCGGGTCGCGCATGGACGAGGTCATCTTCGAGGAGTTCAAGGGCACGGGCAACATGGAGCTGCGCTTGGACCGCCACATCGCGGAGCGGCGCATCTATCCGGCCATCAACGTGGACGCGTCCTCAACCCGCCACGAGGAGCTGCTGTTCGAGCGCCGTCAGCTTCAGCAGGTATGGAAGCTGCGCCGGGTGCTCAACGGCCTCTCCAGCGACGGCAACGGGGGCGGGGCGGCCGGTTTGGAGCTGCTGATGGACCGCCTGCGGACCTTCCCCAACAACGCCGCTTTCCTGGAGGAAGTGGCGAAAGGCCCCGCCGGGGTGTGAGGCTAGGAGCAGCATGAAGCCCGATATCCATCCCGAGTACCGACTGGTGGTGTTCCAGGACACCTCCGCGGGCACGTCCTTTCTCACCCGGTCCACCATCGAGACCTCCGAGACGGTGGTCTGGGAGGACGGCAACGACTACCCGCTGGCCAAGGTCGGCATATCCAGCGCCAGCCACCCGTTCTTCACCGGCCAGATGACCATCGTGGACACCGCGGGCCGAGTGGAGCGCTTCGAGCGCCGCTACGGACAGCGCAAGCGCTCGTCCAAGCCGAGCTGACCCGGCGCGGTTCCGGCTGGCTGCACCCTGCGGCTCTCTCGGGTCAGAGGCCATGGAGGAGATCTCCGCCTACGAGGAGGTAGAAGCGGAGTTCGCCGCGCTCGAAAAGCGGCTGTCCACCCCAGAGTTGCTGGCTGATCGGGACGCCTATGCCGCGGCGGCCCGGCGCTACAAGGAACTGGAGGCCAAGGCGGTCCGCATCCGCGAGCTGCGCCGGCATCGAGAGGACATCGAGGCTGCGACCGAGATGATGGTCGAGGCCGACGGCGCTGAGAAAGACATGCTGCAAGCCGAGATCGAGGCCGCCGCCGCCGCCGCCGCCGGGCTGGAGACCGAGCTGGCCGATTTGATGGCCCCCCGGGATCCCAACGACGGCAAGAACGTGATCGTGGAGATCAAAGGGGCCGAAGGGGGCGAGGAGGCGAACCTGTTCGCCCGCGACCTGTTCGACATGTACTCGGCCTACGCCGGCCAGCAGCGCTGGAAGCTGGAGGTGATGAACGCCCGGGGCTCTGACATGGGAGGGTACACCGACGTGGTGTTCATGCTGCGGGGCGATGACGTGTGGCGCAAGATGAAGTACGAAGGCGGCCCCCACCGGGTGCAGCGGGTGCCGGCGACCGAGTCGCAAGGCCGGGTGCACACCTCTTCGGCCACGGTGTCGGTGCTGCCCGAGGCCGAGGAGGTGGAGGTCGAAATCGATGAGAAGGACCTCCAGGTGGACGTTTACCGGTCGTCGGGGCCGGGCGGCCAGTCGGTCAACACCACCGACTCCGCCGTGCGCATCACCCACAAGCCCACCGGGCTGGTGGTGTCGATGCAGGACGAGAAGAGCCAGCTCCAGAACCGCAACAAGGCGATGGCCGTTCTGCGGGCCCGGCTGCTCCAGGCCGAGCAGCAGCGCCGTCAGGACGAGCTGTCCGAGCAGCGCCGCGATCAGGTGGGCGGCGGGGGCCGCTCGGAGAAGATCCGCACCTACAACTTCAAGGAGAACCGGGTCTCCGACCACCGCATCGGCCTGACCCTGTACAAGCTCGACCGCATCCTGGCCGGCGACTTGGGCGAGGTGGTGGCCGCTCTGGCCGAGGCCGAGCGCCAGGAGCATCTGGTCGGGTCGTGAGCCTCGGCGCGGCCCGGCTCGTCTGGAGGGATGTGGCCGAAGAGACGGCGCGGCGCTTGGGCGGCGCCGGCATGGCCGATGCCGCGAAGCAGGCCCGCCGGCTGGTCGAGCAGGCGTCGGGGTATGAGGGAGGCGAGTACTTCGCCGGT
This sequence comes from bacterium, assembly GCA_026709815.1. GTDB lineage: Bacteria > Actinomycetota > Acidimicrobiia > Acidimicrobiales > Bin134 > Poriferisocius. The sequence goes on from JAPOSH010000028.1 coordinate 24,548, forward strand.
CTGGCCACGGCGCCAACCGGGCGGCAGGTGGCCTATCTCGACTCGATGCTGGCCCGCCGGCTGGCCGGGGAGCCGTTGCAGTATGTGCTGGGCCGCTGGGGGTTTCGGGGATTGGATCTGATGGTGGGCCCTGCGGTGCTCATCCCCCGCCCCGAGACCGAGGTGTTGGCCGGATTGGCCGTCGAGGAGCTGGCCCGCCGCGGTTCGCCCGGCGGCTTGGCCGTGGACCTCGGAACGGGCAGCGGCGCAGTGGGTTTGGCGATTGCGGCGGAATGCGAGACGGCCCGGGTCGTGCTGACCGACCTGTCGTCCGAGGCGCTGGCCGTGGCCCGGGCCAACCTGGCCGGACTGGGCCGCGCCGCGGTGCGGGTATCGGCCTGTCAAGGGTCGTGGTTCGGGGCTCTGCCCGAGGAGCTGACCGGGGCGGTGGACGTGGTGGCGAGCAACCCGCCGTATGTGCCCCAACACCAGCCGCTTCCCCCCGAAGTGGCCGACTGGGAGCCGGCGGTGGCCCTGCGGGGCGGTCCCGACGGTTTGGACGGCACCCGGCGGATACTGGCGGAGGCGCCCCGTTGGCTGCGGCCCGGGGGGGCGGTGCTGCTGGAGCTGTCGCCAGAGCAGATGGATGCGGCCAGAGCCATCGCAACAGCCGGCGGGCTGGTGGTGGAGGCGATACATCCCGATCTGGCCGGTCGAGACCGGGTGCTGCAATGTCGAAGCCGTTGAGCTCGGGTAGCGAAGCCGATTTGGTGGAGTCCGCCGCGGTCGAGCTGCGGGCGGGCCGAGCGGTGATCATCCCCACCGACACGGTGTACGGGCTGGCCGCCCTGCCCGAGCACGCCGACCTGCTGTTCGAGCTCAAGCAGCGCCCGGTGGACAAGGCGGTGGCCATGCTGGTGGCCCGCCCGGCCGACGCCGAGAAGCTGTTCGACCCGCTGCCCGCCACCCGTCGGCTCATGGAGGACTGCTGGCCGGGAGCGCTCACCATCGTTCAGGACG
>JAPOSH010000024.1 GCA_026709815.1 bacterium
GGTGGTGTTCGGCTGCGGAGGCGACCGAGATACCGGCAAGAGGCCGTTGATGGGCCGGGTGGCGGCCGAGTCGGCCGATCAGGTGATCGTCACTTCCGACAACCCTCGTTCGGAGAATCCCGATGCCATTATCTCCGATGTTGTGACTGGCATCTCCGACGTTTTGGCCGGGGTGCCCCGCCGGTCGCGGGGCGTACTGATCCTGGCCGACCGGCGGGCCGCCATTGCCCGGAGCCTGGCTGAGGCCCGGGATGGCGATGTGGTGATGGTGGCGGGGAAAGGCCACGAGACCACCCAGACCGCGGGCCGCAGAGCGATCCCCTTCGACGATCGAGCAGTGGCCCAAGAGCTCCTCGCCGCCATGAAGGCCGTCTGATGATCCGCTTGTTGTTCGCCGTCGCCATCGCCGGTGTGGTCTCGGTGGTGGGCACACGGCTTTTGATCACCTTTCTGCGCAAGCACTCCATCGGCCAGCCCATCCGCCTAGACGGACCCCAAGGCCACGTCAGCAAGGCGGGAACGCCCACCATGGGGGGAGTGGCGATCGTGGTCGGAGCGTTGGCCGGCTACGGCATCAGCGATCTGTACAACGGCATCTTCACCCGCACCGGCCTGATCGTCATGCTGGCCATCCTCGGTTCGGGCGTCGTCGGCTTCATCGACGACTGGCTCAAAGTGTCCCGAGAGCGCAACCTGGGCCTGGGCAAGCGGACCAAGCTGCTGGGCTTGCTCGTCGTGGCGGTGGGATACGCGCTTTTGATGATCCACCTGACCGACGTACACACCGAACTCTCCTTCACACGCCATGACTCCCTGGACATCGATTTGGGGCCATGGGGCTGGGGGCTTTGGGCGGTGCTGCTGATCTTGGGTACCAGCAATGCGGTGAACCTGACCGACGGGCTCGACGGCCTGGCCGCCGGCTCCTCGGTCTTCGCTTTCGCCGCCTTCGTGGTCATCGGCTTCTGGGCTTTCCGGAACGAGGAGATCTACGGCATCCCCCACGCCTTGGACCTGTCCATCTTGGCCGCGGCGATGGTGGGGGCAAGCGCTGGATTCATGTGGTGGAATGCCGCGCCGGCCCGCATATTCATGGGCGACACCGGGTCGCTGGCTCTGGGAACCGGGATGGCGGCACTGGCTCTGGCCACCAACACCCACCTGCTGCTGCCCATCATCGGCGGCTTGTTCGTCATGGAGACCTTGTCGGTGATCATCCAGGTGTTCAGCTTCCAGGTGTTCCGGACCCGGGTGTTCCGCATGGCCCCCGTCCACCATCACTTCGAGCTGGTTGGCTGGCCGGAGACCACGGTGATCATCCGGCTGTGGATCATCACGGGTTTCGCCACCGCAGTGGCTCTCGGGCTTTTCTACGCCGACTTCGTATCCGTCGGAGGGGCAGATTGAGCCGGGCGCCGTTGCTGTTGGTGGGCTTTGCCGTGACCAACCGGGCGGTGGCCGCCCAGCTCGTGGAGCGCGGCCACGCGGTGGTGGCCGTCGACGACAGCCCCGACGATCAGGCCTGTCGCTGCGCCGCCGAACTCGGAGTCGATCTTCTCGAAGCGCCCGGTCCCGGGCGATGGCCCGCTCTGGCGACCCAAGCCCAGGCGATGGTGCCCACCCCGGGGCTGCCCGAATCCCATCCCTGTTTCGGCGCCGCCGCGGCCGCGGGCACTCCCGTCATCTCGGAGTTCGACCTGGCTCAGCGATGGGATGATCGCCCCACGCTGGCGGTGACCGGAACCAACGGCAAGACCACGACCACCCTTCTGGCCGCCGCCATGCTGGAGGCTTCGGGGATGGCGACGGGCACGGCCGGAAACACGGAGACGCCGTTGGTGGAGGCCATCCGGGATGACCGTCCCACCGTGTTCGCGGTCGAGGCCTCCTCGTTCCGGCTGGGGCACAGCCGGTGCTACCGCCCCGCAGTGGGCGCGTGGTTGAACTTCGCCCCCGACCACCTCGACGTCCATGCGTCTCTCTCGACGTATCGCGCCGCGAAGGCCGCGCTCTGGCGCCGGGCCGATGAGCACACCACCTCTGTGGTGAACCTCGACGACCCCGTGGTTGCCGCCCATGTTCCCGAGCAGGGCCGGGTGGTGACGTTCGGGCTCGCCGAGGGCGACTTTCGGGTGGTCGACGGCGCCCTGTGGGCCTGGTCGGAGAGGTTGGCCGACGCCGCGGAGCTGCGCCGGTCCCAGCCTCACGAGCTTTCCAACCATCTGGCCGCCGCCGCGGCGGCCATGGCCGCAGGGGCCCACCTCGAGGGAGTCAGGTCGGCGCTGTTGGCCTGGACTGGGCTGCCCCACCGGCTGGCCCCGGTGGCCGAGCACCGAGGGGTGCGCTTCATCGACGACTCCAAAGCCACCACTCCTCACGCGGTCTGCGCGGCGGTCCGGTCGGCAGGGCGAGCGGTGCTCATCGCCGGAGGACGCAACAAGGGTCTGGATTTGGGCCCCATGGCCGATGTGGCCGACAGACTGCGTTCGGTCGTGGCCATCGGCGAAGCCGCGGATGAAGTGCAGCGAGCATTCGCTGGGCTGTGCCCGGTGATCATCGCCGGTTCCATGGCCGAGGCGGTGGACGCCGCGGCCACAGCAGCCCGAAACGGCGATGCGGTGCTTTTGTCGCCCGGATGCGCATCGTTCGACTGGTACGGGTCTTACGCCGAGCGAGGCGATCATTTCGCCTCTTTGGCACGCGAGATGATCGGAAGCTCGCCGTGACGGCCCGAGCCTCAATGGCTCCCCGGCGGGCCTGGGCCTCGGTCCTTCGGTCCGCGCCCGCAGGACAGGCCACGATCCCCTTCTACCTGCTGCTGGGGCTGGTATTGACCCTGAATGCCATCGGCCTGGTCATGGTGCTCTCCGTCTCCTCGGTCACCAGCCTCTACGCCGGCCAGTCCACTTGGTTCACCTTCCAGCGCCAGCTCGTCTGGTGCATGGGAGGGCTGGTGGCCATGGTATTGGTGATGCGGACGGACTATCGGCAGTTCAAAAGGCATGCCAATGCCGTAGCGGCGCTCACCATGGCGCTTTTAGTGGCCGTGCTGATACCGGGGATCGGCACGACGGCCAACGGCGCCACCCGCTGGGTCTACTTCGGCCCCATCAGCTTCCAGCCCTCTGAGCTGGCCAAGCTGGGCATGGTTCTGTTCGCGTCCGCGTGGCTGGCCGACAAGGCGGGCGAAGAGCGCAACGCCCGCACCACGATCCGCCCGGTGCTGGTGATTTGCAGCATCATGTGCGGGCTCATCCTGCTTCAGCCCGATCTGGGAACCGCCGTGGTCATCGTGGTGATCGCCTTCGCGGCGTTGTTCATGGCCGGGGTGCGGCTCTTGCCCCTGACCGGTTGGTCGCTGGTGAGCGGTGCCGCAGCGGCGCTGGCCGCCTGGGGGTCGGGCTATCGGCGAGACCGGGTGACCTCGATGCTCGACCCGTGGTCCGACCCGCTTGACACCGGCTGGCAGACCATCCAGTCGCGGGTTGGCATCGCCTCGGGGGGCGCCTCGGGCGTGGGATTGGGAGAGAGCCGCATCAAATGGGGGTTCCTCCCCGAGGCCCATACCGATTTCATCTTTGCCGTCTTGGCCGAGGAGATGGGATGGCTTGGCGCCATGTTCGTGGTCGGACTGTTCGCCCTGTTCGCGTTCTGCGGGATATGGGTGGCCCTGAACGCCGCTGACCGCTTCGGACAAGTCCTGGCTACCGGCATCACCGTATGGGTGGGAGTCCAGGGGTTCGTCAACATTGCAGCGGTCGTCGGCGTGCTGCCCATCACGGGAGTCCCCCTGCCGTTCTTGTCGGTGGGCGGCTCTGCGCTGCTGTCCAGCATGGTGGCCGTCGGGATGCTCCTCAACATCGCCCGCCAGGTCAAAGTCGCGCCTGACGCCGCCCGACGAGCCGGGGTGGCGCCGTGATCCGCGCCGCTCGCTCCGAGGGCTCAGGGGGAGCGCGCCCGGAATCCGGCCGGCAGCCGGTGTGGGCTGTGATCGCCGGCGGGGGGACTGCGGGCCATGTCCACCCGGGTTTGGCGGTGGCCCGGTCGCTGGTGCGTCTCGGCCACAGTCCCGAGACCATCCACTTCGTGGGATCAGCCCGAGGAGTGGAGCAAGAGGTGGTGCCCGCGGCCGGGTTCAAGCTGACGGTGCTGCCCGGTCGGGGCCTCCAGCGCCGGCCGACAGGTCAGAATCTGTCTTCGGCCGGGGGCCTGGCCAAGGCCGTGGTGCTGGCCGTCGGCCTCTTGCGGCGGCTTGAGCCAGCGGTGGTCCTGGGCTTGGGCGGTTATGCCAGCCTGCCCTGCGCGCTGGCTGCTCGGCTGCTCGGGATTCCGCTAGTGGTGGCCGAGCAGAACGCTGTTGCCGGCTTGGCCAATCGCGTCGCCGGGCGGTGGGCTCGGGCGTCAGCGGTGTCGTTTCCCGGAACGCGGCTTCCCCGCGCCGTTTTGACTGGCAATCCAGTGCGCCACGAGGTCCAGGGCGTCAACCGGGATGCCAGCCGGTCGGCGGCGCGAGCTGCTCTGGGAGTGGGGGAGGGGCGCCGTCTCGTTGCGGTGGTCAGCGGCTCGCTGGGCGCGGCGCGAATCAATCGGGCCGCGTTCGAGGCGGCTCAGCGGTGGGCCGACCGGGATGACCTGGCGGTGCGCCATGTGGTGGGCCAAAGAGACTGGCGGGAACTGGCCGGACTGCGCCCCGACCTGTCGGGCGCCGCGCTGGACTACCGGGCGGTGGCCTACGAGGACGATATGCCCGCGGTATACGCCGCTGCCGACCTGATGGTCGGACGAGCCGGGGCGTCGAGCGTCGCGGAGTTGGCCGTCGTCGGCCTGGCTTCAGTGCTCGTGCCGTTGCCGGGCGCGCCCGGTGACCATCAGACCGCCAACGCCGCTCAGCTCGCCGCCTCGGGAGGGGCGGTGCTCGTGCCCGACTCCGAGATGGACGGCGACCGAATGGTGGCCGAAGTGGACGATCTGCTCAAGGCGCCCGGCCTGCTAGAGGCCATGGGCCGGGAGGCGGGCGGCCTCGGTCGCCGCGACGCCGACAACCGGGTGGCCGACCTCCTTGAAGCCCACGCCCGCGGCCCGCGCCGGCATCAACGATAGAGACCATGGTCGACTTGCATCCGGCGGCTCGAGTCCACCTGTTGGGAGTGGGCGGGGCGGGCATGTCGGCAATCGCAGTGGTCTTGCGGGGGCTGGGCTGCTCGGTGAGCGGCAGCGATTCGGATTCCACACCGGTGCTCGACCGCCTTCGGGACATCGGGGTGGAGGTGTTCGTCGGACACGACGCATCGCAGGTCGCAGGGGCCGACATCGTCGCCCGCTCCACTGCCGTCGGCCGCGACAATCCCGAAGTGGCGGCCGCCCGGCGGGCCGGCATCCCCGTATACCGGCGGGCCGAGATCCTGGCGGCCATCACCGGCATGCGCGCCACCGTTGCGGTGGCCGGGACCCACGGCAAGACCACGACCGCGGCCATGCTCTCGCAGGTGCTCATGGCCGTGGGCGCCGACCCGGGATTCGCAGTGGGCGCGGCGTTGGCCGACGGGGGCATCGGCGCTCGATGGTCGTCGGGTCCATTGTTCGTGGTCGAGGCCGACGAAAGCGACGGCACCTTCGGGGAGTTGGTGGTGAGCCGAGCGGTGCTGACCAATGTGGAGCCCGACCACCTGCGCAGCGATCGCACGATCAGGGAGCTAGAAGCCGAGTTCTCCCGATTCTGCGAGGGGGCGGTCGACGGGCTGGTGGTGTGCGCCGACGATCCCGGCGCCATGAGGGTTTCCGCGGGCTGCCGCCGGGTTCTCTACGGCACCGGAGCCGAAGCCGACTACCGCTGGCGGTCTCTGTGCCGCAACCGGCGGTCGACGCTCGGCGAGGTGTCTTATCGCGGCGATGTCCTGGGCCCGGTGACGGTGCCCATGCCGGGAGACCACAACGCGCTCAATGCGCTGGCGGCGCTGGCCATGGCCTGCGAGTTGGGCGTGCCTGCATCCGACGCCGCCGCGGCCCTGGCCGGCTTCATGGGCGTGTCCCGGCGGTTCGAACGGCGGGGCGAGGCCGGTGGGGTGGATTTCATCGACGACTACGCCCATCTGCCCACCGAAGTGGCCTGCGCTCTCGATGCCGCCGCGCAAGGGGGATGGCAGCGGGTGGTGTGCGTGTTCCAGCCCCATCGCTACTCCCGGACTTCGCAGCTGGGGTCGACCTTCGCCCACTGCTTCGAAGCGGCCGATCAGGTGATCATCACCGACGTTTATCCCGCAGGCGAGCCGGCCATTCCCGGAGTGTCCGGAGAGCTGGTATGGCGGTCGGTGAAGGAGGCCCACCCCGATTCGAACATCGCCTACGCGCCCCGATTGGAGGATGCCGCCGACTATCTGGTCGATGTGCTCCAGCCCGGAGATCTGTGTCTGACGTTGGGCGCAGGAGACCTCACCGAGGTGCCCGACTGGGTGATCACGAGGCTTTCCGAGGCGTGATGGGCTCGGTTGACTGGGACCGCCTGGCACAGGATTTGGCCGAGGTGCTGGGGGAGGGCGCAGTGCGCCGAGAGCGCCCGGTGGGCTCGGAGACCACCTATCGGGTGGGAGGCTCGGCGAGGGTGGGGGCGACGCTGGCGGTGGGCGCCGATATGGTCGCGGTCGGCGAGGTGGTGGCCGCCGAGGGCGCCGACGTGCTGGTCGTGGGCAAAGGCTCCAACCTCTTGGTCGCCGACGCAGGCTTCGACGGGGTGGCTCTGTGGCTGGGCGCCGGTCACGACTGGGTTGAAATCGACGGGGGCAAAGTCAGAGCGGGGGCCGCGGTCGGGCTGCCGGTTCTGGCTCGGCAGTGCGCCGCGGCCGGGCTGGCCGGTTTCGAGTGGGCGGTCGGAGTGCCGGGGTCGCTGGGGGGAGCGGTGCGCATGAACGCCGGGGGCCACGGTTCCGACATGTCGGCATCGCTCGTCCATGCCGAGGTGGCCGACCTGCGGGGTGGCGGCATCCAGCGGTGGGACCGCGATCGGCTCGGGCTGGGCTACCGGAGATCGGCGTTGGCCGACCATCACCTGGTGTTGGGGGCGGAGGTGGGTCTGGTGGCCGCGGAGTCGTCCGCTCCGCAAGCGCTGATGGCCGAGATCGTGGCGTGGCGGCGGGAGCACCAGCCGGGGGGGCAGAACGCCGGTTCGGTGTTCGCCAATCCCGAGGGCGACAGCGCCGGAAGCGTCATCGATGCCGCGGGTCTGAAGGGACTCCGGGTGGGCACCGCCTCGGTCTCCCGCAAGCACGCCAACTTCTTCATTGCCGACCGGGGCGGCTCGGCCGACGACATCTTTGCCCTGATGGCCGAGGTGTTCACCAGAGTGAAAGCCGAGTTCGATCTTGCCTTGCGGCCCGAGACGCGCCTCGTCGGGTTCGAAGCAGGCCCGTGGGCCGGCTGACGTGTCCGCAGACGAGGCTGCGCCAGACCGAGCCGAACCGCGCCCGCAGGGCCCGCAGCACCCGGTGGACCCCCGAATCGAAGCCCGACGCGGCCATGTCCGTTCTCGACGGCGGATCCGAGCGTGGGTCACCGTCGGCGCTGCAGCCGTGCTTTTCGCCATCGGCTACGGGGTGACTCAGAGTCCTCTTTTGGATGTGGACGAGGTGGAGGTGATCGGAGCGGTGCGCACCGGCGCCGAGCAGGTCTTGGAAGCCGCCGGCGTCGAACCGGGCACTCCGCTGTTGGGACTGGATTTGTCCGGCCCTCGCGAGTCAGTGGCGGCGCTGCCGTGGGTGGACCAAGTCCGGGTCCGTCGGACGTGGGGCGGAAAGGTCACGTTTGACGTCACCGAGCGGTCAGCGGTTGCCCAGATCCCCGTTGAGAGGCAGTGGGCGGCAGTCGATCTTCAAGGGAGGGTGCTCCAGATCAACTCGACCCCCTGGGCTTTGCCGGTTGTGCTGTTCGGCCCGGTTCCCGAACCAGGGGAGTGGTTGGGAGATCGGGTTCTCCCTCTGCTGGAGGTGGGCGAAGCCCTTGCCCCGCTCCAAGGAGAGGGCATCGGGGCAATCACCTGGGTTGAAGGGCGGTTGATCGTTGACCTGCCCGGTGATGCACAGGCCGACTGGGGGAGTCGTGATGATCCCCGGGCAAAAGCAGTTGCCCTCGCGACTTTTTTGGCTCGAGTCGACTTGGACTGCTTTGAGACCATTGATTTGAGCATCCCGGAATTTCCCGCCTTGACCCCGATTGAGGATTGCCCGTAATCTATGTAGACTTCTACTAGAGGGATAGGTTTAGGGTCAGGCTTTAGAGGTAGGCTTTTAAAGCCTCGACCCCTAATCTATGCAAACCAAAAGTAGAGGGTGAGACATTGGAGGAGTCCCCATGGTTGACCCCCAGAACTATCTAGCAGTGATCAAGGTGATCGGCGTCGGCGGCGGCGGTGTCAACGCGGTCGACCGCATGATCGAGTCCGGCTTGCGCGGCGTGGATTTCGTGGCGGTCAACACCGATGCTCAAGCACTGCTCATGAGTTCAGCTGAGGTAAAGCTTGACATCGGGCGAGAGTTGACCCGAGGTCTGGGCGCGGGCAGTGATCCCGAAGTTGGCGCTCAGGCTGCTGCTGACCACCGCAAAGACATCGAAGAAGCGCTCAGCGGCGCCGATATGGTGTTCATCACCGCAGGCGAGGGGGGCGGCACCGGTACCGGCGCCGCCCCGGTCATCGCCGAGATCTCCAAGGGGCTCGGAGCGCTTACCATCGCGGTGGTGACCCGCCCGTTCGGGTTCGAGGGGCGCCGCCGCTCCGTTCAGGCCGAAAGCGGCATCCAGACTCTCCGAGACAAAGTGGACACCCAGATCGTCATTCCCAACGATCGGCTCCTCAGCATCTCCGACGACCAAACCTCAGTGGTCGAGGCGTTCCGAAAGGCCGACGAAGTGCTGCTGCACGGCGTGCAGGGCATCACCGACTTGATCACCACGCCCGGGCTCATCAACACCGATTTCGCCGATGTGCGGATGGTTATGCAGGACGCAGGGTCGGCGCTCATGGGCGTCGGCATGTCCTCGGGTGAGGGAAAGGCGGTGAGCGCAGCCCGCAAAGCCATCGCCAGCCCGCTGCTCGAGGCCTCCATAGAGGGCGCCAGAGGGATACTACTAAGCGTCTCCGGTGGCTCCGAGCTGGGTATCTTCGAAGTGAACGAGGCCGCGGAGATCGTCCAGGGTGTGGCCCACCCCGATGCCAACATCATCTTCGGCACCGTGGTGGACGATTCGATGGGCGACCATATAAGGGTCACGGTGATCGCGGCCGGTTTCGACCGCTGGGACGGCGAGCGGGCGACCAGGATGTCGGCTGCCGGCTCGTCGGGCTCGGCGAAGGTTCCCGATGTGTTCGGCGACGTCGAGGGCGACCTTTTGTCATCCGATGCCGAAGACGAGTTCGACATCCCCTCCTTTCTCCGGTAGCGGTCTGAGGGCCGGCTGCGGTTGAGCGGTGAGCAGATAGCCGACCGCCTGCAATCGCTTCGAGAGCGCCTGTCTCGATGCGGGGGCGATCAGGTGAAGATAGTGGCGGTGACCAAGGGCTTCGGCCCTGAGGCGGTGACTGCGGCCGCAAAAGCCGGTCTGATCGACGTCGGTGAGAACTATGCCCAAGAGCTGCTGGCTAAAGCCCGGGACTTGAGCTCCCGGCCCGAGGCCGCGGTTGCGCCCCGTTGGCATTTCATCGGCAGGCTCCAGCGCAACAAGATCGGCAGAGTCGCTGGCCTCGTCCACCTCTGGCACAGCGTGGACCGTCCCGAGCTGGTCGCCGAAATCGCCCGGCGGGCGCCGGGCGCCCGAGTGCTGGTGCAGGTGGACGTGGCCGGTATCGGGGGTCGAGGCGGTTGTCCCCCCGAAGAGACGGAGGTCCTGGTGCAGGGTTGTGGCGCCGCCGGTCTCGACGTGGCCGGCCTGATGGCCGTTGGCCCGCCTGGTCCCCCAGAACACGCCCGCCGCGGATTCCGCCTGCTCGCAGCCCAAGCCGATGAGCTCGGCCTGGCCGAATTGTCGATGGGCATGACGGCCGACATGGAGGTGGCAGTGGAGGAGGGCGCCACCATCGTCAGGGTGGGCACAGCCCTTTTCGGCCCTCGACCGCGCTAGCGGCCTCTGCCTGTCCCTGATTCGCAGGGCTGCTTGGGGTACCATCGGCAACTGCAAGTAAATCGCTGCCGAGAAGGGGATGGGCAAATGTCGTCCGTATGGCAGAAAACCAAGTTCTGGCTGGGGTTCGGCACCGAGGAGGAGTTCGCTCAGGCAGGCTATGCAGAGCAGGACTCTGACATGCGGCTTGTTTCCCAGGTGCCCGACGAAGATGATGTTCGGGGGGCCGCCATGGGCTCGGTCCGCCCGGTTCCATCGACCGGTCTGTCGGCAGCCGACGCGACGTCCGAGCAGCCCCGGCCCAGCTTCGTGCGCCCCATTCCAGCCACTTCGTCCAAGCCGTCCGTGGTCAGCCCCCTTTCGTTCGACGATGCCAAGGATGTAGGAGACTGCTTCAGGGGGAGTCAGGCGGTCATCGTGAACTTGCAGCACAGCAGCCGAGAGGTGGCCCGCCGGCTCATCGACTTTGCCAGCGGCCTGTGCTACGGGCTAGACGGCCGCATGGAGCGGGTCGCCGACCATGTATATCTGCTGACCCCTTCCAACGTGGAGGTTTCAGCCGAGGATCGCCGCCGCATGGAGCAGGCTGATTATCAGAGCCCCTGAGCTGCTTGCGAACCGCTATCGGCTTCGGGCCCTGGACCCGGGGCCCGTTCTGGTTCTTGGTTTTCTCTTCAGCTTGCTCTCGGCTGGATCCTGGCCAGCCCGATTGACAGGCGGCCGGCGTCTATGGAGACTCCGCCGGGCATATCGGCCTCGGAGTCGTCGGTGCTGATGAGCTGGGGTTCGCCCACCGCCAGCACTTGGTCGCTCACATAGGCGAGGTGCGCGACGACCGCGTCGATGATCGGGGGGCCCGCTGTGATGGTCAACGCGACCCGGTCGGTGACTTCCAGATCTTGGTTCTTGCGCTCGGCCTGGATGGCCCGGACCACGTCCCGGGCGATTCCCTCTGCGGCCAGCTCGGCGTCGAGGGCGGTGTCCAGCGACACGAGGGCGTCGTTGGCGCGCAGCGCCGCTGCGGTGGTGCCCGGCGCGGGATTCAAGGCCAGCTCGAACTCGTCGCCGGACAGCACATGTCCCGCTGCGATGACGGTGCCATCGGCGTTGAGCTCCCATCGGCCCTCACGGGCGGCGGCGAACACCCCCTGCACGTCTTTGCCCAGCCGAGGACCGAGTTCCTGGCCGTTGGGTCGGAGAACGAACTGTCCGTAGGCGGTGAGGTCGTCGCTGAGGACCACCTGCTTGACGTTGACCTCGTCGGCGATCAGCGAGGTGAAAGGCGCCAACTCGGCCGTGTCCCTGCCGGCCACGGTAAGTGAGGACAGAGGCTGGCGGACCCGGATGGCCTCGTCCTCTCGAACTCTCAGCGCCGTCGAGCACACGTCGCGTACCCGGTCCATCACCGCCGCCAGACGGGGGTCGGACGGCAGGTCCTCGGGATCCGGCCAGTCGCAGAGGTGGACGCTCGGCGCGCCGGTGAGGCCCCGGTGGATCTCTTCGGCCACGAGCGGCAGGAACGGCGCCAGGAGCCGGGCCAAGGTGGTGAGCACGGTGAACAGCGTGTTGTAGGCATCCTGCTTGTCGTCGGCGGATGACGGTCGGGCCGGGGCCCAGAACCGGTCCCGGCTCCGGCGGATGTACCAGTTGTTGAGGGAGTCGATGAACCCCTCCAGCTCGGCGGTGGCGCCGGGCAGGTCGTAGGCGTCCATGCGCCGGGTGACCGCCTCGGTCAGCTCTCGGGTCTTGGCCAGGATGTAGCGGTCCAGCAGATCCTCTGAAGCGGCTCGGGGCTCGGCCCTGACGCCGTCGGCGTTGGCGTACAGGGCAAAGAAGTAATACGCGTTCCAGACGGGGATGATCACCTGGCGCAGCACATCGTCGATGCCCGAGTCGTCGAGGCGGAGGTCGCCGCCGCGCACGATGGGCGAGCCCATCAGATACCACCGCAGGGCATCGGATCCCTTGGCGGCGAAGATCTCCTCGGGTTCGGTGTAGTTCCTCAGTTTCTTGGACAGCTTGGCGCCCTTGGGATCGAGCAGGATGCCGTGGCAGATCACGTTGTCGAACGCCGGCCGATTGAACAGGGCGGTGGACAAAACGTGGAGGGTGTAGAACCAGCCCCGAGTCTGGTTGATGTACTCCACGATGAAGTCGGCCGGAAAATGGTGCTCGAACCACGCCTCGTTCTCGAACGGATAGTGCACCTGGGCAAAGGGCATCGACCCCGATTCGAACCAGCAGTCCAGCACCTCCGGCACCCGGCGCATGACCGACGCCCCAGTGGGGTCGTCGGGGTTGGGCCGGGTCAGCTCGTCTATGAGCGGCCGGTGCAAATCGTCCGGTCGCACGCCGAAGTCCCGCTCGATCTCATCGAGGCTTCCGTATACGTCCAGCCGGGGATATTCCGGGTTGTCGCTGCGCCATACCGGGATGGGCGAGCCCCAGAATCGGTTGCGGCTGATCGACCAGTCTCGGGCGCCTTCCAGCCAGGTGCCGAAGCGACCGTTGCGCACATGGCCCGGCACCCAGTTGATCTGCTGGTTCAGCGCCAGCATCTGTTCGCGTATCTCGGTGACCCGGACGAACCAGGAGCTGAGGGCCCGGTAGATGATCGGCTCATCGGTGCGCCAGCAGTGCGGGTAGTTGTGCTCGTATGTGGCGTGGCGCAGGATGCGGCGCTGCTCTTTGAGCCGGGAGATGATGCCGGCGTTGGCCTCGAGCACATTGACCCCGGCCCAGTCGACCACCTCGGCGGTGAAGCGGCCCTGGTCGTCCACCGGCACCACGAGCGGCACACCGTGGGCTTCGGCTGTTTGCTGGTCGTCCTCGCCGAAGCCGGGGGCGGCGTGGACCACGCCCGTGCCCTCGGAGGTGTCGACGAAGTCGGCGCCCACGACCCGGAAGGCGCCGTCGCCGTCCAGGGACGCGAAGTAGTCGAACAGGGGCCGATAGCGCCGGCCGATGAGCTCGGCGCCGGCCACGGTGCCCACCACCCGGTCCTGGCCGAGCTCGGCGCCGTAGGCCTCCAGCGCGGCCGCGGCCAGCACGACGTATCCGCGGTCGCGCTCTACGATGGCGTATTGGATGTCGGGGCCGACGATCAGCATCAGGTTGGACGGGAGGGTCCAGGGCGTGGTGGTCCAGGCCAGCATGCTGATCGGCCCCGGATCACCGGGTTCGGGAACCAGGTCGAAAGCCACGGTGACGGCCGGGTCTTGGCGAGGTCGGGTGGCGTCGTCGAGGCGGATCTCGAAGTTCGACAGCGGGGTCTCGGCAGCCCAGGAGTAGGGCATGACCCGGTAGGCCTCGTAGACCAGGCCTTTCTCCCACAGCGACTTGAAGGCCCATATGACCGACTCCATGTAGGGCAGGTCCATGGTCTTGTAGTCGTCGGCGAAGTCCACCCAGCGGGCCTGGCGGGTGACCGTGGTCTCCCACTCCCGGGTGTAGCGCAGCACCGATCGACGGCAGTGGTCGTTGAAGCGGTCGATGCCGTAGCCGGTGATGGCCGCCCGCCCCGACACCGCCAGCTCCTTCTCGGCCTCCATCTCAGCGGGCAGGCCGTGGCAGTCCCACCCGAAGCGGCGCTCTACCCGGCGGCCTCGCATGGTGTGGTAGCGGGGGATCACATCCTTCACGTAGCCGGTGAGCAGATGGCCGTGATGGGGGAGCCCGTTGGCGAACGGGGGGCCGTCGTAGAAAACGTATTCGTTGTCGCCGTCGGTTCCCGCCGGCCGTTCCTGCACCGATTGGGCGAACGTCTCCTCATCAGCCCACGACTCCAGCACTCGTCGCTCGATCTCGGGGAAGGAGGGTTTGGGATCGACCTCGGGATAGGGGGTGGGCGGAGCGGACAACGGGCCTCCAGGGGGAACTGGGAGATCACAAAATACCCTGTCGCCGCGCCGGCTCGGACATTGTTGGGCGGTCCGAGGGCCAATCGGGAGTATTCGGCGTCAGCGGCGGCTACACTCCCGCCTGCGATGGCCGAGAAGAAGAGCGCGCCGAAACAGTCGGCACCGAGACAGTCCAAAAAGAAAAAGCCTGCCAAGGCCAGGCCGGCCGCGGGCCAGGCCGCGGCCAAAAAGCCGCTGTTCGACCAGAAATACCTCGACAAGCAGCGGGGTCTGCTGCTTGAGGAGCGAAACCGCTACATCACATCCGCCACCCGCCTCAAAGCCGAAGCCGATTCGCTGGTGGAGGAGCGTGAGCCGGGGGACGTCCAATTCGACGAGGAGTCGGGTGAGGGCGACACGCTGGCGGTGGAGCGTGAGCGGGATCTGGCTCTCAGCGCCCATGCCAGGGCCGCAGTCGAGCAGATCGATGCCGCCCTGGCCCGGATTGACGACGGCACCTACGGCATCTGTCTGGTGTCGGGCAAGCCGATTCCCCGGCAGCGGCTCAATGCCATTCCGTGGGCGGCGGAGCGGGTAGAGCACAAGGCCGGTGGGTTTTAGCGCCCCCGAGGCACAGCGCCGGTCTCGCCGCCACAATCTGGTATTGCTCGGAGTGGCCGCCCTGGTGGTGGCGGTCGACCAACTCACCAAGTGGTGGGCGCTGGAGGCGCTGGACGACCGGGATATCGAGGTGGTTTGGACCCTGAGGCTCAACTTGGTTCACAACTCCGGCGCTGCCTTCGGCTTGGGCCAAGGCCTCGAGGTCGTGATTGCGGCAGTGGCTCTGTTGTTTGTGATCTTGGTGGCCTGGGCCGGCTGGGGGGGCCGCCGCCTGTCGTTGTCGCCCGGGCTGCTGGGCATGGTTCTGGGCGGTGCCGCAGGCAACCTGGTCGACCGTGCCGCTCGATCCGATGATGGCTTTCTCGGCGGGGCCGTGGTTGATTTCATCGATCTGCAATGGTGGCCGGTATTCAACGCCGCCGACTCCGCTATCGTGGTGGCCGGGGTCATCTTGGTGTTGACCGCCTCCCGCCAACGGCGGCCGCTGCCAGTCGCGGATTCCGAGTCGGTCGATGAGCCTTGAGGGCAGAGTTCCGGATGCGCTGGCCGGCGAGCGCCTTGACCGGGTGGTGGCGCTGGTGTGGGACTGCAGTCGAGCCGAGGCCGCTCGGCTGATCGGCCAGCGGCAGGTGGCGGTCAACGGCGCGGTCACCGCCGCTCGGTCCCAGCGCCTGGCAGGCGGCGACTGGGTATCCCTGTTGCAGGATCCGGTTGTCCCGCAGGCGGCGCTTGAGCCTGACTGGTCGATAGAACTGGACGTGATCCATGCCGATGAGCAGGTGATCGTGGTGAACAAGCCGGCCGGTCTGGTGACGCACCCCGGATCGGGCAATGCCGCCGGGACGATGGTGAACGGCTTGCTGGCCCGGTTTCCCGAGATCGCCGAGGCAGGCGATCCTGAGCGTCCCGGCATCGTCCACCGACTCGACCGGGGAACATCGGGGCTGCTCGTGGTGGCCCGCACCCACGCCGGCTATCGGGCGCTGACCGCGGCCCTCAGCCGCCGCGAGGTGCATCGAGGCTATGTGGCGCTGGTGAGCGGGCTGCCGGCCGATGAGCGGGGCGTGATCGATGCCCCGGTGGGCCGCTCCAACCGACACCCCACCAAGATGGCGGTGACGGCCGATGGCCGCCCGGCTAGAACCCACTATCAGGTGACCGCCCGCATGGCGGCCGGCAACGGGCCCTCCGGGGCGTTCGACACGGCCTGCCTCGAGCTGCGCTTGGAGACCGGTCGCACCCATCAGATCCGGGTTCATCTGGCGGCGATCGGCCACCCGGTTTTAGGCGACGAACTCTACGGCGGCCCTGCAGCGCCGGGCATCAGCCGCCCCGCCCTTCACGCCCGAACCCTGGGATTCGAACATCCGGGAACCGGGGAGCCTCTCCGCTTCGAAGCCGAGCCCCCTGAGGACTTCGCCCGCCTGTACCGCCTTCTCGGCGCATCGCGGGGTATCGGCTCAGGCTGATCCCGGCCAGGGCAGGAGGCCGTTTGCCGTTTTGGCGATGTCGGCCAGCGTGTAATCGCTCAGCAACTCGTGCATGATATCGCCCACATGGGTCCAGATGGCCAGAAGCACGCATTGGCCCTCGTGATCGCAGGCGCCGTCTTGATGGGGCTCCCCGAAGTCTCCGAGCACAATGGGGCCATCGACCGCGCTGACGATTTCGCTCAGCCTGATCTCGTCGGCCGGTCGGGCCAGAGCGTATCCCCCTCCTGCCCCTCGCTTGGACCGCACCAGCCCGGCGCCTTTGAGGGCTTGGAGGATTTGCTCCAGGTAAGGCTGGGGAAGGCCGGTGCGCTCGGCGATGTCGCGCACCGAGGTGGGGCCGGCATCGTCGGCGTGCAGTGCGAGCGACAGCAGCGCCCGGCTGGCGTAGTCCCCTCGAGTCGACACCCGCATGAGCAGTCACCCTACTTCTCGGCCCGGCCTCGCATATCCGCCCGGAAGCTAGTGGTGTGTCGCAGAAATAATCGCTCGTGTCCTGCTCGCCATCGACGCCGCTCGCGGCGTTGCGCCTCCTCGCCGTACGCAGGGGGTATGGCTTCGTTGCCGCGCCTTGCGAGCGACGCCGCTGCCATCGCGATACCCGGCGCTATTTCTGCGACACACCACTAAGCTAATGGGAATCCAAAGCCAACACGACAACCCGGCTCGCCGCGACGCGGCGGGCGGCTTCCCGGTGCTGCCGGATTATCAGGGGGCCTGTTTGAGCAACGTGGTGCCCGCCCTTCTGGGCCCGCCCGCCGCCTCTGAGTGGCTGCCCCCTCCGGTCCGAGAGGCCAAAGCGGTGGTGCTGCTGCTGGTGGACGGCATGGGATGGGAGCAACTCCAAGACCGGGCCGAGCTGACCCCGGTGCTGTCGGCCATGGAGGGGGGGCCCATCACCACGGTGGCCCCGACTACTACCACCACCGCGTTGACCTCGCTGACCACCGGCGCGGCGCCGGGCGAGCACGGCCTGATCGGCTACCAGATCCACATCGGGGGACGAGTGCTCAACGCCTTGCGCTGGACTGCGGGCGCCAAGCCCTCCGACGCCCGCAAGACCATGGTTCCCGAGCAGGTCCAGACCCGGCCGGCTTTCTTCGGACGACGGGTGCCGGCGGTGGGGCGAAGCGAGTTCCGGGGAACCGGCTTCACCCGGGCCCACCTCGACGGCGTGGACTACAAGGGCTACAAGCTGACCAGTTCTATCGCCGTCGAGGTGCAGATGCTGGTGGATGCGGGCGCGCCGCTGGTGTACGCCTACTACGACGGCCCCGATCGGATCGCCCATGAACACGGATTCGGTCCCCATCTGGACGCCGAATTCGCTGAAGTGGACCGCTTGGCGGCCCAGATGCTGGCCGTGCTGCCCCCCGAAGCCGCGTTGCTGGTGATCTCCGACCATGGACTGGTGATGGTGGGCGACAACAAGGTGGAGCTGGCCCGCGATGTTCTGGCCCACACGGCGGTGGTGTCGGGGGAGGCCCGCTTCCGGTGGCTGCACGCCCGTCCCGGTCGGGCCCGGGAGCTCTTCGCCGCCGCCGGCGAGCGCTACGGAAGCCAAAGCCTGGTGGTGCAGCGA
This sequence comes from bacterium, assembly GCA_026709815.1. Taxonomy (GTDB): domain Bacteria; phylum Actinomycetota; class Acidimicrobiia; order Acidimicrobiales; family Bin134; genus Poriferisocius. The sequence continues at coordinate 17,637 of JAPOSH010000024.1, forward strand.
CAGCGGGTGCTGGACGAAGGATGGTTCGGTCCACGGGTGGGCTCGGAGGCCCGCTCTCGGATGGGCGATGTGGCCCTTGTCGCCCGCGACCCGGTGGCGTTCGTCGAGCCCAGGCCCAAGTCCCCGCCCTCCTCTGGGAGGGATGGCGGGGATGGCAAGCCCCCGTTCCAGCTGATTGCCCGCCACGGGTCGCTGACGTCGGCCGAGGTGCTGGTTCCCTGTCTGGGCGCATTCGGCACCCGTGCTTGAGCACCGCGCCAGGCGCCGACGGCCAGTTCCACCGGCGGCAGAACTCCTATTGACCCCAATCTGTCCGCAGCGGAGAGCCAGGGGGTAGATTTCCACCCATGGCAGAACTCCGAGAGTCGGTGCCGGCGGCGCCCGCAGAGGTCGTGCGCGAGGGTCAGCAGGGCGAAGGCGATGCGGTGGATCTGCCGTCGGCCCGGGAGGCCATCGAGCAGCCGGCCAAAGTCATGAGGGTCGGCACGATGATGAAGCAGCTCTTGGACGAGGTGCGCCAGGCCACTCTCGACGAGTCCAGCCGCGACCGGCTGAGAGAGATATATGCCACCTCGATCGGGGAGCTGGGCTCGGCGCTGTCCTCCGATCTCCGCGAGGAGCTGGACCGGCTGATCCTGCCCTTCCCCGAAGGCCATCCGCCCAGTCAGGCTGAGTTGCAGGTGGCGAAGGCCCAGCTGGTGGGCTGGCTGGAGGGCCTCATCCAGGGCATCCAGGCCGCGCTGTTCGCCCAGCAGGTCTCCGCGCAGCAACAGCTGGCCAACATCCGCGCCGAACTCCCCCCGAGTCCCGGGCCTCACGGGGAGCGGGGACCGGGCACATACCTCTGATATCTCGTCTCATAACACCCCTTCCAAAAGGGCGAACACGTCAAATTCTCTGAGGCGCAGCACGGGCATCCCAGCCTTGGTATGGTCGGGGAAAGGCCAAACCACAGGCTTGTAGTCATCCACAGGCAGGCCACAGATCGTCCACAGGAGCGCCGTGTCCAGTTCCTTCGTCCACCTGCACGTCCACACCGAGTACTCCATCCTCGACGGCGCCTCCCGGGTGCGAGATCTCGTGAAGGCGGCGGCGGCCGACGGTCAGCCCGCCTTGGGAATCACCGATCACGGCAACATGTATGGCGTCATCGACTTCTACCGCTCCTGTCGCAGCCAGGGGGTGAAGCCGGTCATCGGCATCGAGGCCTATATGGCCCACGAGGACCGGCGCAGCCGGCCGCGGCGGCGAGGCAAGCTCGACGACAGCGGAGGCAGCGCAGAGGGCGGGGAGAAGCTCTATTACCACCTCACCCTGCTGGCCGAGAACAACGTCGGCTACAAGAACCTCATCCAGTTGTCCAGCCGGGCCTTCCTCGAGGGCTACTACTACAAGCCCCGGCTCGACTGGGATCTGCTGGCCGAGCACAGCGAGGGGCTGATCGCCTCCACCGGATGTCTGGGGGGCCACGTTCTCCAAGCCATGCTCCGCAATGACTACGACGACGCGGTGGCCAAGGCCGCCCGCCTCCAGGACATCTTCGGCAAAGACAACCTGTTCGTGGAGATGCAAGATCACGGCATCCCCGAGCAGCAGCGCACCAACCCCGAACTGATCCGTCTGGCTCGCCAGATCAACGCACCCCTTTTGGCCACCAACGACAGCCATTACACCCACCGGCACGATGCCGAGGCCCACGACGCCCTGTTGTGCGTGCAGACCGGCTCGCTGGTCAGCGATCCCGACCGTTTGAAGTTCGAGGGCAGCGACCACTATCTCAAGTCGGCGGCCGAGATGCGCCAGGTCTTCTCCGAGCTGGGCCCGGCCTGCGACAACACTCTGTGGATTGCGGAGCGGGCTGAGGTGGAGATCGAGTTCGGCAAGCCGCAGCTGCCCGATTTTCCCATTCCCGAGGAGTTCGGCAGCGCCGACGACTATCTGCGGGCCCTCACCCTGGAGGGCGCCGAGGCCCGGTGGGGCAAGCCGCTGTCCGACGAGGTGGCCGATCGCCTGGCCTATGAGCTGAAGGTCATCTCCGACATGGGCTTCTCCTCCTACTTCCTGATCACCTGGGACCTGATCCGCTACGCCCGGGAGCGAGGCATCCGAGTAGGTCCGGGCCGGGGCAGCGCGGCCGGGTGCGCCGTGGCCTACTGCCTGAGGATCACCGATTTGGACCCGGTCCGCTACGACCTGCTGTTCGAGCGTTTCCTCAACCCCTCGCGTGTGTCCATGCCCGACATCGACATGGACTTCGACTCCCGCTACCGGGACGAGATCATCCGCTACGCCTCCCAGAAGTACGGCGAGGACCACGTGGCCCAGATCATCACCTTCTCCACCATCAAGGCCCGGGCCGCGGTGCGCGACAGCGCCCGGGTGCTGGACTTCCCTTATGCGCTAGGCGACAAGCTGGCCAAGGCCATGCCCCCGCTGGTACTGGGCCGCGACACTCCGCTGTGGGCGTGCTTGGAGCAGAGCGAGGAGCACGCCGACGGCTACAAGGCGGCCGCCGAGCTCAGGGACATGTACGAAGCCGACGAGGAAGCCCGCAAGGTGGTGGATGTGGCCCGCGGGCTGGAGGGTTTGCGCCGCCAGGACAGCATCCACGCCGCCGCGGTGGTGATCACCAAGGAGCCCCTCACCGAACACCTTCCCATCCAGCGCAAGGCGTCACCGGGCCAGACGTTGCAGGAAGCCCCGATCGTCACCCAATACGAGATGCACGCGGTGGAGGACCTGGGCCTGCTCAAGATGGACTTCCTGGGTCTTCGGAATCTCGATGTCCTCGAGGACGCCGTCGGGCTCATCGAGCAGTCCCGCGGCGTGCGGGTGGATATAGACAACGTGCCGCTGGACGACCCGGCGACGTACGAGCTGCTGGCCCGGGGCGAGACCATTGGAGTGTTTCAGCTCGAGAGCGGCCCGATGCGAGCGCTGATCCGATCGCTGAAGCCCACTTGCTTCGATGATGTGGCCGCCCTCGTCGCCCTGTACCGGCCAGGCCCGATGGCCGCCAACATGCACAACGACTACGCCGACCGCAAGAACAACCGCAAACCGGTCGAGGTGTTCCACGAGGACGCCGCCGACATATTGGCCGACACCTACGGGCTGATGATCTACCAGGAGAGCGTCATGCGGGTGGCCCAGCGGTTCGCCGGCTATTCCCTGGCTGATGCCGACAACCTCCGCAAGGCCTGCGGCAAGAAGGACCGCGAGCTGATGGCGAAGGAGCGGAGCTCCTTCGTGGCCGGCTGCGAACAGAGCGGTTACGGCCAGGAGCTCGGCACGGAGCTCTTCGACATCATCGAGCAGTTCGCCGACTACGCCTTCAACAAGAGCCACTCTTACGGCTATGGCCTCATCGCCTATCAGTGCGCCTATCTGAAGGCCTGCTATCCGGTGGAGTACATGGCCGCTCTGCTGACCAGCGTCAAGAACAAGCTGGAGCGGGCGGCCGTCTACCTGGCCGAGTGCCGCCAGATGGGCATCAAAGTGGTGCTGCCCGACGTGAACGTCTCCGAGTCGGACTTCGCCGCCGTCGATCCCTCTGGCGGGGAACGGGCCATCTCCTTTGGACTGTCGGCCATCCGCCACATGGGCAGGGGCACTGCGAAGATGATCCTGGACGAGCGGGCGGAGAACGGCCTGTTCGCCGACTTCTACGACTTCTGCTCCCGTGTGGATCCGATGGTGCTGAACAAAGGTGTGGTCGAAGCCCTCATCAAGGCGGGCAGCTTCGACTCGTTCGGGCATCCCCGCCAGGGCCTTCTGAACGCCTCGGAGGCGATCGTTCGCCGTAGCATCCAGCAGCAGCGAGAGCGCGAGCAGGGGGTTATGAGCCTGTTCGGCGAGGGCAGCCAGAGCACCTTCGAAGCGCGCGTCGAGATTCCCGATGTGGAATTCGACAAGGTCCGGAGGCTGGCCGCGGAGAAGGAGATGCTGGGGCTGTATGTGTCCGACCATCCCCTCATGGGCATGGAGGGGGTGTTGGCCCGAAAGACCACCCATCGGATCGACCAGCTGGCCGATGCAGAGGAGGGCGCCTCGGTCAAGGTGGGCGGGGTGGTCAGCAACCTGCGCAAGCGCTGGACCCGAAAGGGCGATCAGATGGCGTCTTGCGACCTTGAGGACTTGTACGGGACCATGGAGGTGACGCTGTTCCCCCGAGCCATGGAGGAGCACGGCCACAAGCTGCAGGACGATCTGGTGGTGGTGGCCGAGGGACGCCTGGATCGCCGCGACAACGAGCCCGGCCTCATCTGCTTCGGGGTGGAGCCGATCGATCCCGCAGCGGCTGCCGGTGAGGCCCCCTTGAAACTGAATCTCGGGCCCCGCAGCCTGTCCTCGGAGTGCATTGACAACCTCAAGTCGGTCATCGCCGGCCACCCGGGCAAGTCCGAGGTGATCCTCATGTTGGGAGACGGCAGGGGCATCAAGCTGTCTCCGGCATACCGGGTGGACGCGGGCAGTGGGCTGATCGGCGAGTTGCGGGAGATGCTGGGGGAGAACGCCATCGCGGTGTAATCCAACTAGCTGGCGTTTTGACCAGGGGATCTGATCGGCAAAACCCCTGCGATGCTGCGGGTTTGCGCTCACACCGGGGTGATTGATGGACTATGGGGGCGCCCACGGGCGAAAATCTGTGGGGGAACAGCGAGCAGGAAGGGCGAACAGCGCATGGCAATCGACGTCGAAACCAAGGACTGCACAGCGGTCACCGACGCTGAGTTGGCCGAAATGGCCGACATATGCGCTGCCGGTCCCAACCCTTTCTCGGTGGGGCTTTTGTCCAAGCAAACCGAAGAGTGGGTGCTGATCTCCACGGCTCGGGAGAGCGGCAAGCTCCGAGGGTTCGCCTTCTCCACCCTTGAGCGCATCGGCGGCACGCCGAGCGTGCTGGTGGGTCTGGCTTCGGTGGCCCGCACGTCCAAGCGCGCCACGGTGCTCCGCCAGCTCACCGAAGCGCAGCTCCACCGGGCGCTGATGGCCTTTCCCGACGAGGACGTGCTCGTGGGAACCCAGTTCGACAACGCCGGCGGGTTCGATGCCTTCAAGCCTCTGGTCGAGATCGTTCCCCGCCCCGGACACAAAGCCTCGGGGGAGGAGCGGGCCTGGGGCCGGCGATTGGCCAAGCGGTTCAGCATCGGCGCCTCCCGGTATCTGGATCGGGACTTCCGGGCGGTGGGAGACGGCAGTCAGGCTTGCCTGCTGGATTATGAGACGGTCAAGCCCGAGAATATCGACCCCGAGGTGGATGCGCTGTTCGCCAAGGTGGACCGCGCCGACGGCGACACCATGATCGCCTTCGGCTGGATCATGGCTGAAGACCTCCTCAAGTACGCCTGATCGATACAGCGTTTTTCCGGCGGCCGATGTGCCGCAGCTTTCTCCCTGATCCGCTGCCCGAAGGGCTTTTGACCGGGTTGCTCGACCAAGCCCGGCGGGTTCCATCTGCGGGCAATGCCCAGGCGGTGGAGTTCCGTGTGGTCGCCCACCCCGAGCGGTACTGGCAGCTCACCCTCGCCTCTGAGCGCCGAGTCGGATTCCCTTGGCCTGGCCTGCTCACCGCCCCCGTGCTGGTGGTGGTGCTCACCGACCCCGGGCGCTACGTCCAGCGCTACGCCGAGCCCGACAAGGCCCACACTGGCCTGGGGGAAGGCCCTGAGGCCTGGCCCGTACCGTATTGGTGGGTGGACGCCGGGATGGCTGTGCACAGCCTGCTGCTGGGGGCGTCGGCCGAGGGTTTGGGCGCCTGTTTCTTCGGGGCTTTCGAGCACGAGCAGGCCGTGCTCGACGGCCTCGATATTCCCAGAGGCCGCCGAGCGGTCGGAACCGTGGCCCTGGGCTACCCTGCTCCCGACCGCCCCAGCTCTTCGGCCACCCGTCCACGCAGGCCCCTGAGCGAGATCATCCACTACGGTGATCAGCCATGAACATGCCTGATCCCATTGACCGCCTGGCCATCGAGGACGTCATCGTCCGGTACACGATTGCCATTGATGACAAGGACTGGGATCTGCTGGACACGGTTTTCACCCCTGATGCCCATCTGGACTACTCCTCGTCAGCCCCTGGCGTGGACGATGCCAACGCCGACTACCCGACGGTCAAGCGTTGGCTCCAGACGTCGCTCTCTATCTTCCCCATGACCCAGCACATGGTGGGCAAGACCTACATCCGCAGCTGGGACGGCGACGCCGCGCAGTGTACGACGCTTTTCCACAATCCCATGGGTATGCCGGTGGCCGACGATGGCAAGACCTGGGATCCCGACGGCGCCAAGATGTTCATGTTCTATGTGGGCGGCTGGTATCACGACACTGTGGCTCGGACGCCCGACGGGTTCCGCATTGTCAAAAAGGTGGAGACCTCGGCGTACCAAGACGGGGGCTTTCCTGAGGGTTTCGCCATTCCGCAGTAGCCGATTCGCCTTCCTGAGGCCCTTCTGAGCATGCAGATGGGACGGACCCGCACCGCTGCGGTAGTCTGCTCGTCGTGCAGATTCCTATTGTGGACTACCTTGTGCTGGGTGATGAACCTCACCTTCAAGCCAACCAGTGCGACGATTGCGGCGCGCGCTTCTTCGGTCGGCGCAACGCCTGCGCCCAGTGCGGGGGCCGGAGCTTCCAGTCGGTCCCAGTGAGCGGTACCGGCACGCTGCGGACGTTCAGCATCGTCTACCGAGCTGCTCCCACCATTCCCACGCCCTACGTCTCGGCCATCGTCCGCACCGACGACGGCACCTCGGTTCGTGCCAATCTCATCAACATCGAACCTGATCCGGCCAAGATCTCGCTCGGTATGAAAGTCAAGCTCGACATCTATGTCGTAGGCACCGACGACGACGGCCAGGAGGCTGTCGCCTTCGGCTACGCCCCGGCGTGACCGCCAATCAAGCCAGTCAACAGGAGGCCAAAATGGCACAAGACATCTGGGTTCTCGGAACGCACATGACGTCGTTCGGTCGCTACCCCAAAAAGGATGCGGTGGACTTGGCCACCGCGGCGGCTCTAGGCGCGCTGGACGACGGCGGGGTATCGGTGACCGACATGGACCTGTTGGCTTGCGGGACTCTGTTCCAGGCTGCCGCCGGCATGGGCCAGCAGGTGCAGAAGCAGATCGGCCAGACCGGCGTCCCGGTTTACAACGTGTCGAACGCATGCGCCACCGGAGCCACCGCCCTGCGCACGGTGATCATGGCCATTCGGGCGGGCGAGGCTGAGATGGGCCTGGCTATTGGCGTGGAGCAGATGGGCAAGATGGGGTTGTTGGCCGGCGGCGCCCGCGATGAGAAGAACGTGTACGAGCCGTCGGGCCGCTACGGCGCGGTGATGCCCACCGACGGCATCCTCGGCACCGATACCATGCCCGGCGTGTTCGCCCAGGCGGGGATGGAGTACGCCAACGACAATGACGGGGTGGGATTCGAGCAGTTCGCCAAGGTGGCCCAGAAGAACCACGCCCATTCCACGCTCAATCCTCTGGCCCAGTATCGCAGCGAGTTCAGTCTCGAGGAGGTCATGGGCTCGCCCATGCAGTCGTACCCCAACACACTGCTGATGTGCTGTCCGACCGGCGACGGGGCTGCGGCCTGTGTGCTGGTGGGCGAGGAGCGGTTCGGCTCGTTGAGCCGGGAGCAGCAGTCCCGGGCGGTGAAGATCTCCGCTTCGGTGCTGAACTCCGATCCCTATGTGGAATCGGGACACATGCAGCCCGACGTGAACACCTTGACCCGCAACGCCGCTGAGGCCGCCTACGAGCAGGCCGGAGTGGGCCCTGAAGATCTCAGCCTGGTGGAGCTGCACGACTGCTTCGC
>JAPOSH010000005.1 GCA_026709815.1 bacterium
CCAAATGATCGCCACCGGCGCCGCCGAACAACCGGTCATTGCCGTCACCGCCCTCAAGGCGGTCAGCGCCGGAGTCGCCCAGCAGATGGTCGTCGCCGGCCTCGCCGTACAGCGTGTCGTCGCCGTCGCTGCCGGACAACACGTCTTCGCCCGCGCCGCCGTACAACCGGTCATTGCCCTCGTCGCCCACCAGCTGGTCATTGCCTGTGCCGCCCCACAACTTGTCGTCACCAGCGTTGCCCCACAGCATGTCGTCGCCGTCGCCGCCCTCCATATGGTCGTTGCCGGCGGCGCCGTACAACTCGTCGTCGTCGTGCTGGCCGTACATCTTGTCGTTGCCGGAGCCGCCGAACAGCTTGTCGTCGCCGGAGCCGCCCTCTAGCTTGTCGTCGCCGGCGTCGCCGTGCAGCTCGTCGTCGCCGGAGCCGCCGTACAGCTCGTCGTCGCCGTCTCGTGCTACCAGCTTGTCGTTGCCGGGACCGCCGTATAGCTCGTCGTCGCCAGAATCAGAATCGAGGTGGTCATTGCCGCCATAGCCGTTAATCAAGTAGTTTTTGTCGCCATACAAGCTAATGTGGTTGTCGTTGTCGTCGCCGTTGTGTTGGTGAATATCCATTGACTCACCGATAAGCCAACCGCTAATTCCAGCCATAATCAAGCCCATTTCGGTTTCCTTTCAATTGCCATACGCACAAAGCTCCTTATCGAAACCGTTGCGCCGCGAGCTGCTTTTCTCTCTCCGCATTCTACTCCCCCCCTCCCCCCATTTCAAGCCTATCCCCGACCCGCCCTTGAGAGGGACCCGACCCGCTCTTGAGAGGGAATGGATAGAACACCCCGAATCCGCCTCACGCGGTGCCGGAAAACAAGGGTTGCCTTATGAGGCCTTTCGCGAGATCGATCGGGCATTTGATGCGGTGTCGGGGGACAGGGATTGCCATAGTGGAGTGCGATGGCTGAGCCCGAGCAACTGGTGGTGGAGGCCGAACGGCAAGCGGCGGCCGCGGCCACCCTCGATGAGCTGCGCGCGGTGCGGGTTGCGGTCAGTGGCAAGCGCTCCCCGCTGGCGGACGCTCGCAAGGCCCTAGGCGGCCTCGAGCCCGAAGCCCGGCGAGCGGCCGGGCAGGCGTTGAACGCCGCCATGGCGTCCATCGACGAGATCCTGACCGCACGCGAGGCCGAGCTCGCCGCGGTCGCCCGGGCGGAGCAGCTGGCTGCCGAGAGGCTCGATCTCACTGAGGTGGCCGAGCATCCCGCCCACGGGCATCTCCACGTCGTCACCCAAACCTGGCAGGAGCTGGAGGACGTGTTCGTGGGCATGGGCTACCGGGTGGCTGAGGGTCCCGAGATCGAGAGCGAGTGGTACAACTTCGGCGCCCTCAATTTCCCTCCCGGGCATCCGGCGCGCGATATGTACGACACCCTGTACGTGGACTACGGCGAGCCGGGCACAACCCTGCTGCGCACCCACACCTCGCCGGTGCAGGCTCGGGTGATGGAGGGCCAGGCGCCTCCCGTCTACGTGGTGGCGCCCGGCCGGTGCTTCCGTCAGGACACCGCGGACGCCACCCACATGCCGGTGTTCCACCAGATCGAGGGCCTGGTGGTGGACCGCGGCATCTCTCTGGGCGATTTGGCCGGGACCATCGAGGCGTTCACCGCCGCCTACTTCGGGCCGGGCTTCTCCTCTCGGCTGCGCCCGTCCTACTTCCCGTTCACCGAGCCATCGGCGGAGTTCGACATCCAGCGCCCCGACGGCACCTGGCTGGAGCTCGGCGGCTGCGGCATGGTCCACCCCAAAGTCTTCGAGGCCTGCGGCATCGACCCCGAGCAGTGGCAGGGCTTCGCCTTCGGCTTCGGCATCGACCGCCTGGCCCTGATCCGGTTCGGCATCGACGATCTGCGCGAGCTGTGGACCAACGACGTCCGCTTCCTGGGGCAGTTCTGATGAGCGGCCGCTTGAATCTCGAGGCGCCGGCGCGATGAAGGTGCTGTTGCGCGATGAAGGTGCTGTTGCGCGATGAAGGTGCTGTTGCGCTGGCTGCGGGAGTTCGCCCCTGACATCGACGGCGACCCGCAGCACCTGGCCGAAGTCCTGGCCGACCTGGGCCTGGCGGTGGAGGAGCTGTCCCACGTGGGCCGGGGCTTGAGCGGCATCGTGGTAGCCGAGGTTCTGGCCACCCGGCCCCATCCCGATGCCGACCGCATCCAGCTGGTGGACGTGGACCCCGGTGACGGCGAAGCCCTCCAGGTGTGCTGCGGGGCCTTCAACATGGCGGTGGGCGACCTGGTGCCGCTGGCCACCGCAGGCACCACCATGCCCGACGGTTTGGAGATCGCCCGTCGCAAGATGCGGGGCCAGTGGAGCAACGGGATGCTGTGCTCAGGCGCCGAGATCGGCATCGGCGACGACCATGAGGGCATCATGATCCTGGATCAGGGGCTCTCACCGGGCGTCCCCCTCGCCGAGGCCCTGGGCATCTGGCCTGATGTGCTGTTCGACTTGGAGGTGAACCCCAACCGGCCCGACGCCATGTCGGTCATGGGGGTGGCCCGCGACCTCGCAGCCCGCCTCGGCGTGCCCTTCGCCGCGCCCGCTCCTCAGCTTGCAGAGACCGGCAGTCCCGCAGCCGGGCGGGCGTCGGTGAGCATCGCCGCCCCCGACTTCTGCGGTCGCTTCGCCGTGCGGGTGATCGACAACGTGCCCGCCGGACCGTCGCCCCGCTGGATCGCCAACCGATTGTTGGCCCTAGGCCAGCGGCCCATCAACGCGGTGGTCGATTTGTCCAACTACGTCATGTTCGAGCTGGGCCAGCCCAACCACACCTACGACCTCGACCTCGTGCCCGGCGGGGAGCTGGGGGTGCGCATGGCCCGCTCCGGCGAGCAGCTGACCACCCTGGACGGAGCAGCGCGCGCCCTGACCGCCGATGACGGGG
>JAPOSH010000233.1 GCA_026709815.1 bacterium
TGAGCGCTGACACTGCGTCGGCCGTGGCTCGGGGGGCCATCGGAAAGGGAGACGTATTGGCCGTGGCCCGGGTGGCGGGCATCCAGGCGGCCAAGCGCACTCCTGAGCTCATCCCGCTGTGCCACCCGCTGCTGGTGGGGGCGGTGCTGGTGAATTTCCAGATCCAGGACTCCTACATCGAGATCGAGGCCGAGGTGGAGACGGTGGATCGGACCGGGGTGGAGATGGAGGCGCTCACCGCCTGCTCGGTGGCCGCGTTGACCGTTTATGACATGTGCAAGTCGCGGGACAAAGAGATGGTCATCGGCGAGGTTGCCCTGTGGGAGAAGACGGGTGGGCGGTCTGGGTCCTACCGCCGTTCGGCGGCGGACGAAGCAATATCGGGCCACTGAGCCGCGGCCGCTGGCGTCCGCGGCGAAGCCCGGGTGGCATCAGTGGACTTTTTGTAGTAGAACCGTAACAAGTGTAAGGTTCTCGTAATGTTCGCTGGCTGGTGGGGCCGAAGCACCCAGAAGCTCTTCTGCAAGATGCTGGGGCGCGACCATCCACCAGTGAACGCGTAGGCAGGGTCTACGATCTATTTCGCAAAGGAATCCCGAGATTGGTGACAGCATTGTTGCTTATGATCTTGGCGGCTGCTTGGGCTGCCTTTCTGCTACCGCCTCTGATCCGCAAGGCGCGCAACGGTCAGTTCGGAGCCAGGGGCCAGTCGCGCCATCTCGGCCTTGGCGTCTCCCTTCGCTCTGTGCATCCCCGCTTGTCTGAGCGGGGTGCCATGGCGGCGCCGGTGGTTGCCCTGCGGCCCAATATCGCTTTGCCGCCTCGGGTGTACGCTTCTCAGATGGCTTCGAACTCGACTCGGGGCATTCCCCGCACTTCGATCGACGCCCGGCGCCGTCGTCGCCGCATCTTGGTGACCCTGATCGCGGGCGCGCTGGCCTCGTTTGTGCTCGCGGTGTACGTCGGCGGTTTCGCACTGGTGGTGCACCTGTTGATCGATGCTCTGCTGCTCGGCTATGCCATGATGCTGGTGCAGCATCAGAGGACCCGCGAGCAGCGGCTCAACCCCATCGACACGGATGCCCCCCAGACCCACTCCTGGGATATGGCCTCCGACGGTCGGCGCTGATTTCCTCTTCTCTTTTGCCTGCATCCTGTCGATCCCGATCGCGGTTCAGCTTGAGGCCCCATTAGGCTTGACTCGATATTCGGGGCTGTAGCTCAGTTGGCTAGAGCGCCTCGTTCGCAACGAGGAGGCCGGCGGTTCGAGTCCGCTCAGCTCCACTCAGCCCTGTGCAGCTAGCTCGGCCCCGCGCTACTAGCTTTGTGCGCTGATGACCGATGGCTTTCAGGCTGCGCTAGAGACCTTCGTCCGGCGGCGGCTCGGCGAAGTGGACGGGCTTCGAGTGGAGTGCGGGGCGCGGGTCACCGGTGGGCAGTCGAGGGAGAACTGGCCGTTCGACCTGTACTGGCAAGACGAAGGGCGGTCGCACCATCGGCCGTTGTTCCTTCGACGGGACCCGGCGGGCAGTGTGCTGGAGACCGACCGGCGGGTGGAGTACGAAGTGCTGCGCCGCTTGGGCGACCAGCCGGTGCGGTCTCCTGAAGCGGTGTGGCTGGACGCCGATGGCTCCGAGCTGGGCCGCCCGGCCCTGGTGATGGCCCGCTACGAGGGGCGCAACGATCACTTCATTCTGGAGGGCGGGACCAGCGGGCTCGACGAGGACGCCCGGGTGGGCATCGCCTCGCAGATGGTGGATTTGATGGCCGAGGTCCATGCCCTGGATTGGAAGGCCGCCGGGCTGCAGGAGGCGTTGGCGGCGCCGGGCGACGCCGCGGCGGCGGCCATCGACCAATGGGCCGCAGTCATCGAGCGCCAATCGCTCGATCCCCAGCCGGTGTTGGCCTACGTTGAGCGGTGGCTGCGCCGCCACAAGCCCTCAGCAGGCGAGATCGTGGTTGTCCACGGTGACATCAAGCCGGGCAATGTGCTGTTCGAGGGCCAGCAGGTGCAGATCCTGCTGGACTGGGAGACCGCGCACTTGGGCGACCCCATTGAGGACGTGGGCTGGGTCACCAACCCGATACGCCGACGGGAGCATCAGATCCCCGGTCGGTGGGAGGAAGAAGAGCTGGTGTCGGCCTACGAGGCTCGAACCGGGCGAACGGTGGACCGAGATGCGCTGCGGTTCTGGCAGGTGCTCGCCAACTACAAATTGGCCGCCATCGCCCTGACCGGGGTGCGCAGCTTCTGCGACGGGCGCACTCGCCGGGTGTGGATGGGAGCGGGCCTGCTGGGCAGAGTCCTTTTGGCGCAAATCGGAGAGCAAGAGCGATGAGGCCCACGCTCACCGAGCAGATCGAAGGGGCCCGCCGGGTGCTGGTGGAGCTGTTAGCGCCCGAAGTGTCCGATGCCCACGCCCGAGAGCAGGCGGCCTACGCGGCCGCGGCTCTGCAGCACGCCGCCGCCCGGTGGCCTCACGTCTTGGCTGATCTGGTGGCCGATATCCGAGCGTTGGAGGAGGTGCTGGGGCTTGATCCCGCCGAACTGGCCGAGGCCGTGGGCGGCGTGCCCGACTTCGCTTCGGCCGAGGATTATCACCGCGGGCTGCGGTCTCAACTCGCCGATGAGATCAAGGCCGGTCCCGAACCGTCGGCTGCGGTGAGGGCGTATCTCGCCGATTCCGTCGAAAGGCTGAAGTAGCCGTGCTCGGACCCTTAGACGACACCCTGTGGCATCAGATCGCCGAGCCGTTCGAACACGTCGGCACGTCTGACCCGCGCTTTTTCGACCGCTATTGGTTCGCCGTCTACGACCCGGCCGGGCAGGCCGCGGCGCAGTTCACCATGGGCGCCTACAGCAACATGAACGTGATCGACGGCGGAGTGGCGGTGGTGCGGGGCGGGGTCCAGCACA
>JAPOSH010000207.1 GCA_026709815.1 bacterium
GCCCGCGAATCCAAAGCTCTCCCTCAGGCCCGGTGGGCAGGTCCTCGCCGGAATCAGGGTCCACGATCCGGGCTTCGGTGTTGGCCACCGTCAGCCCCACCGACCCCGACTTGAAGTTGCCCGGCGGCGTGAGGTGGGAGATCGGGCTGAGCTCTGTCATCCCATAGCCCTGCACCACCTCGCAGCCGATTCGCGCTGCGGCCTCCTCGGCCACCTCGGCCCCCAGCGGCGCCGCACCCGACATCACCTTGGACAGAGACGACAGGTCGTAGTCGCTCACCGCGGGGTGCTTGGCCAACGCCAGCACAATGGGGGGCACGGCGAAGAACCGGGTGACCTGGTGGCGCTCGATGAGCGACAGCGCCTGGGCCAAGTCGAAGCGGGGCATGGTCACCAGAGTGACCCCATGATGCAACTGGTCGTTCATCAGCACCTGCATCCCGTAGATGTGGAAGAACGGCAGCACAGCCAGCACCACATCGCGGGCCTGCGAGCTCAACGAGGAGGCGCACTGCTCGATGTTGTTCACCAGGTTGGCGTGGGTGAGCATCACCCCCTTGGGCAATCCGGTGGTGCCCGACGAGTAGGGCAGCGCCACCACGTCTTGGCGGGGATCCACCTCGACCTGGGTGATCGGCGCCCCCATGAGCGATCTCATGGCCACGCCCGCTGACGGGCCATCGGCGTCGATCACCACCACACCGCCCGCCACCCCGGCCTGGCCCATGGCCTGCTGCGCTTGAGCGGCGAACCCCTCGGTGGCGAACACCAGCGTCGACCGCGAATCGGTGAGCTGATGAGCGATCTCCTCTGGTCTATAAGCGGGGTTGACCGTGGTGACGGCGCCGCCGGCCACCGCCACCGCATGGAACACCACCGGGTACCACGGCGAGTTCGGCGCGATCAGCGCGGCGACATCGCCCCGCTGAAATCCGCGGGCGACCAGCCCCCCGGCCAGGGCGTACACCGCCTCCGAAAGCTGGCCGAAGGTGAGCGACCATTCCCCCGGCCCGTCGATGACCGCGTCTTTATCGGCCAGTTCCCGGGCCCGCTGCAATACGAACCCGGTCACCGGCTGCGAGCTCAGAGGCTCATCGGGCAAAAGGCTGGCGTGGACGATGGACATGCGGCTGTCTGCTCCCGATCGGCGCCGAACGACTTCTCCGGCAGTCAAACGACAATAGCGAACCGCAAGCCATGTCGCGACCGAGCGCCGAGAGCCCATGAGGCGGCGCTGATGAGTCGAAAGATGAGACGGCGCGGGCCGCGGCCAGCCTGCACTATCGTGGCTCGGGTGCTGATCTCGCCTCACGAACAGGAGCGCCTTTTGGTGCATGTGGCCGCCGATTTGGCCCGACGGCGCCGAGAGCGGGGGCTGAGGCTCAACTATCCCGAGTCGATCGCCGTGTTGACCGCCTACGTGTACGAGGGGGCGCGAGACGGGCAGACGGTGGTGGGGCTCATGGAGTCGGGCCGGTCGGTGCTGACCCGCCACGACGTCATGGAGGGCGTGGCGGAGATGATCGACGAAGTGCAGATCGAGGCCACGTTCCCCGACGGCACCAAGCTGGTGACGCTGCACCAGCCGATCCCGTGACCGCCATAGGCGGCATCGGTGCTCGGGTGGGCGGGTGATTCCCGGCGAGATCGTCGGCCCCGACGATGAGCTGGTTTTGAACGCCGGCCGAGACGAGGTGGTACTGCGGGTTGAGAACACCGGCGACCGACCGGTTCAGGTGGGGTCGCACTACCACTTCGCCGAGGCGAACCCGGCGCTGCGGTTCGACCGGCTGGCGGCCCGGGGGTTCAGGCTCGACGTGCCCGCAGGCACAGCGCTGCGCTTCGAGCCGGGGCTGGCCGCAGAAGTTCGGCTGGTGGCGTTGGCCGGGCACCGGATCGTGGCCGGGCTGCGGGGCGAGATCGGTGGCCCGCTAGACCGGGCCGCCCAAAACAGCGGCGATGGCTGAGATATCCCGGTCCAGGTATCGGGCGTTGTACGGGCCCACCGCCGGCGACCGCATCCGCTTGGCCGACACCGACCTGTTCATCGAAGTCGAGCGCGACCACTGCTTCGGCGGCGACGAGGCGGTGTTCGGCGGAGGCAAGGTGATCCGGGAGTCGATGGGCCAGTCTCGGGCCACCCGGGCCGAGGGTGCCCCCGACCTGGTTATCACCGGGGCGGTGGTGCTGGACCACTGGGGGGTGGTCAAGGCTGACATAGGGGTGCGCGACGGGCGGATTTGCGGCATCGGCCGGTCGGGCAACCCCGACGTCGCCGACGGCATCCACCCCGAGCTGGTGATCGGCCCGGGTACCGAGATAATGGCCGGCAACGGACGCATCCTCACCGCGGGCGCCGTGGACTGCCACGTCCACCTCATCTGCCCGCAGCTGATCTCCGAGGCGCTGGCCTCGGGCGTCACCACCGTCGTCGGCGGCGGCACCGGGCCGGCCGAGGGGTCGAAGGCCACGACCGTGACTCCCGGTGCCTGGAACATTGCCCGGATGCTGGAGTCGCTGGATCAGTGGCCAGTGAACACGGCTCTTTTGGCCAAGGGCAACACGGTGTCTGCCGAAGCGCTGTGGGAGCAGCTGCGGGGCGGGGCGTCGGGGTTCAAGCTCCACGAGGACTGGGGCACGACCCCGGCGGCCATCGACGCCTGTCTCACCGTGGCCGATGCCGCCGGGGTGCAGGTGGCCATACACACCGACACGCTCAACGAGGCCGGCTTCGTGGAGAGCACGCTGGCCGCCATCGCCGGCCGCTCCATTCACACCTTCCACACCGAGGGCGCCGGCGGAGGGCATGCTCCCGACATCATCACCGTGGCGTCGCATCCCAACGTGCTGCCGTCATCGACCAATCCCACCCGGCCCCACACGGTCAACACCGTGGCCGAGCACATGGACATGCTCATGGTTTGCCACCATCTGAACCCGGCGGTCCCCGAGGATCTGGCCTTCGCGGAGAGCCGCATCCGGCCCAGCACCATCGCAGCCGAGGACGTGCTGCACGATCTCGGGGCTATTTCCATGATCGGCTCCGACTCGCAGGCCATGGGCCGCATCGGCGAGGTCATCATCCGCACCTGGCAGACCGCCCACGCCATGAAGCGTCGCCGGGGCAGCCTCCCCGGCGACGGGCCGGCCGACAATCATCGGGCCCGCCGCTATGTGGCCAAGTACACGATTTGCCCTGCGGTGGCCCACGGCCTCGACGGCGAGGTGGGGTCGGTGGCGGTGGGCAAGCTGGCCGACCTGGTGCTGTGGGATCCCCGCTTCTTCGGCGTGCGACCCCATGTGGTGCTCAAAGGCGGGATAGCAGCATGGGCCCAGATGGGCGACGCCAATGCCTCGATTCCCACGCCGCAGCCTGTTCTCCCCCGGCCCATGTTCGGCGCGGCCCCGGCCACGGCCGCTGCCACCAGCGTGGCCTGGGTGTCCCCGGCCGCCCTTGACGCCGGACTCGAAGACCTGGCCGTGCAGCGCAATCTGGTGGCGGTCAAGCCCTGCCGGGACGTGGGCAAGGCCGACCTGCCCGAGAACACCGCCACCCCCGACATCCGGGTCGACCCGGACCGCTTCGAGGTGGCCATCGACGGCGAGGTTGTGGCCGAGGCGCCGGCCGCCGAGCTTCCGATGGCCCAAAGGTACTTCCTGTTCTGAGCACCATGGTTGCCCCAATGCACGACCATCCGATGCGCGACCATGTCGCCCCCGCACTCTCCTGGTCTGCTGCGGCCCTGTTGGCCGACGGCCGGTTCCCTTCGGGAGGCCACGCCCACTCGGGCGGTTACGAGGCCGCCAGCGCGGTCTTCGACGTGGATACTGCTGATGGGCTGCGCCGGTACCTGCGCGGCCGTTTGGGCACCAGCGGCGCCGCCGACGCGGCGATCATCGCGGGTGCCATGTCGCGATTGCGGGCCCCTGAGGCAGTGGACTGGGCCGAGCTCGACGCCGAGGCCGAGGCCCGCATCGCCAGCCCTGTGCTGCGGGCGGTGTCGAGGGCCCTGGGACGGCACTGGCTGCGCGCCGGTCTGCGGGTGTGGCCGACGCCCGCGCTGCGGGCGCTGGAGAGCTCATCGCCGACCGGGCCGCACCAGGCCATTGCCTTTGCCGCAGTGGCCGACGCCGCCGGGCTGCACCCCCGCATCGCCGTGGTGGTCCACCTTCATCACATGGCAGCGGCCCCGGCGGCCGCCGCGGTGCGCCTTCACGGGCTAGACCCGTTCGAGGTCCAGCGGGCGCAAGCGGCGATGGGCGGACTCATCGATCAGATCGCCGAGCAGTCGTGGGCTAAGGCCGACGCGCCGTGGGAGGCCCTTGCCGCTCCCAGCGGGCTGCTCACCGATCTGCTGGCCGAGGAACACGCCCGCTGGGACCTGCGGCTGTTCCAGTCTTGACCCGCGGGATAAGAAATCGCTGACACGCTATGGGCGTAGACCACGACCACCGTTTCCGCAACCGAGAGGCCCCGGCTGCGGGCCGACCCGGCGAGCGCCCGCTGCGCATCGGCGTCGGCGGCCCCGTGGGCAGCGGCAAGACCTCGCTGGTGGCCGGGCTGTGCCGGACGCTGGGGCCTGCGCTGTCGGTCGCGGTGGTGACCAACGACATCTTCACCAGCGAAGACGCTGAAGCCCTGCGCCGGGCCGGGGTGCTGCCCCCAGAGCGAATCGTGGCGGTGGAGACGGGGTGCTGCCCCCACACGGCGATCCGCGACGACATCTCCGCCAACATCGATGCCATCGAGGCGCTCGAGCGCAGGCTCGGCGATGTGGAGCTCACCCTGGTGGAGAGCGGGGGCGACAACCTCACCGCCATCTTCAGCCGAGCGCTGGTGGACAAGCAGATATTCGTGATCGACACCGCCGGGGGCGACGACATTCCCCGCAAGGGAGGGCCGGGGATCGCCACCGCCGATCTGCTGGTGATCAACAAGACCGACTTGGCCTCGTTCGTCGGCTCAAACGTGGAGCGCATGAAGGCCGACGCTCGGATTCGCCGCGGCGGGCGGCCGGTGATCGCCACCGCAGTCACCGCCGACAAAGGCGCCGATGCCGTCGCCGCTTGGGTGCAGGAGGCCAGGGACCGCTGGCTGGCGGCCTCGCCATGATTTCTCAGAGACATCCGTGAAAGCTGGCTTGGGATGATCGCCGCACTATGTCTGTTGAGGGTCTGTTGAGTCTGTCGAGGGGCCCATGAGGGCTACCGCTGTCGTAGAGGTCCGGGCCGCTGGGAATCGATCCCGCTATCAAACCCTGCGATCCGACCCGCCGCTGCTGCTCCGCCCCACCCCCGCCGGGCTGTATCTGGTGGGCGGAGCGGCAGGGCCGCTGGGCGGTGACCGGCTGGACTGCCGAATCTCGGTGGGAGAAGCAGCCAGCCTGGTCATGCGCAGCTCAGCCGCCTCGGTGGTCCTCCCCGGCCCCGAGCCGTCGAGCATGCGCGTCTCAGCCTCGGTGGACGAGGGGGGCGGGCTCTGCTGGGCGCCGGCGCCGACCATCACGGTGGCCGACAGCAGCCACGAGTCCAGCGCCGTGGTAGATCTCGCTGCTGGCGCGGTGCTGCGCTGGCGCGATGACGTGGTGCTGGGGCGCAGCGGGGAAGGGCCGGGTACGCTTCGAGCCACGCTTCGCGTAGTCAGGGATCACCGGGTGCTGGCCCACCACAGTCTCCACCTCAACGACGAGCTGGCAGGCTGGGACGACGGGGCGGCAGGCTGGGACGGGCCCGCGGGCATCGGCGGGGCCGGCGCGGTGATAACCGAGCTGCTGGTGGGACCCGGCGACCACCGCACTCGCACCCACCGCTGCGGCGACAGCCGGGCCGGAGTATTCGAGTTGGCGCCCGATGCGTCCCTTCGCACAGCCCTCGGCCCCGACTGGCACAGCGCATCCGACTGCCTCTCCGCGCTGACGCAGTGACGGCTGTGAACCAATGCTTTGAGCGCCGGCTGACCGGCGCCGGCAACCCCTGTTCCTCCCCTCTTTTTCGAGCAGATCACTTGACATCGCTGCGAGCATCTGCTTAACCTGTCTGAACAAATGTGCATTCATACGACCGAATGTTCGTAGAGGGGAGAGTGGAATGCGTTCCTGGAAACTGCTGATTGGTCTGCTGGCTGTCTTCGGCCTGATTGCCGCGTCATGCGGCAACGACGATGACGAACCCGCGGCCGGCAATGACAGCCAGGCTGTACAGCCTACCGAAGAGGCCGCGGCCGAGCCGTCTGAGCAGGGTTCCGAAGAGGCGCCGGCCGAGCCGTCCGACGAGCAAATGGGGGAGTTGTCGTTGGAGGGTTTGACGGTTGGTGTTGCGGTGGTGGGGACCCAGCATTTCTGGGACCGTGAGGCGTTCCAGGGTGCGGTGGCCGAGGTCGAGCGCCTCGGCGGCACCGCGGTGACCACCGACGGAGGCCGCGACAACCAAGTCCACGCCGACAACCACGACGTGTTCTTGACCCGCCAAGTCGACGCCGTGATCACCATCTTGGGAGACGCCGCGGTCGAGCCCAAGCTCGAAGCCCTCAAAAACGCCGGCATCCCGGTGTTCGGCGTGGACCACGCCTCGCCCCACATCGTCAACAACACCGGCTCCGACAACTTCTACGCCGGCTCCTCCGCCGGCCGCAACATGGGCGACGCCATCGGCGGCTCAGGCAACGTGGCCGTGTTCAACGCCTTCGGCGAAGTCCTGTCGTTCTGCGGCGACCGCTACAACAACTGGCGCTACGTCCTCGACAACGCCTACCCCGACATCACCGTCGTCGAAGAACTAGCCGAAGAGTTCGCCAACGCCCCCCAGGACGCCCGCCAGCAAACCCTGGACCTGCTCGAGCGCTACCCCGAGGGCGAACTCCACGCCATCCACGTGGCCTGCTGGGACCAACCCGCCATCGGCGTGTACGAAGCCCTCAACGAAGCCGGCCGCACCGAGATCATCGTCTCAGCCATCGACGCCGGGCCCGACACCCTGTCGCTCATGCTCGAACCCAACTCCAACTGGGTGGTCAACGTGGCCCAGCAACCACGCCAAATCGCCACCATCGCCGTGCAAAACGCCGCCCGGCACCTCGCCGGCGAAACCGTGCTACCCCAAAGCTACGTCGACGTCCTCCCCGTCAAAGGCGCCGAACAAGCCGCCGCCGTCTTCGAACAACTCGGCTACGGCGACGCTCCCGACGTGGCGCCTTCCGGCGATGCCGGGATTCCGGTCGGGGAGTTGTCGTTGGAGGGTTTGACGGTTGGTGTTGCGGTGGTGGGGACCCAGCATTTCTGGGACCGTGAGGCGTTCCAGGGTGCGGTGGCCGAGGTCGAGCGCCTCGGCGGCACCGCGGTGACCACCGACGGAGGCCGCGACAACCAAGTCCACGCCGACAACCACGACGTGTTCTTGACCCGCCAAGTCGACGCCGTGATCACCATCTTGGGAGACGCCGCGGTCGAGCCCAAGCTCGAAGCCCTCAAAAACGCCGGCATCCCGGTGTTCGGCGTGGACCACGCCTCGCCCCACATCGTCAACAACACCGGCTCCGACAACTTCTACGCCGGCTCCTCCGCCGGCCGCAACATGGGCGACGCCATCGGCGGCTCAGGCAACGTGGCCGTGTTCAACGCCTTCGGCGAAGTCCTGTCGTTCTGCGGCGACCGCTACAACAACTGGCGCTACGTCCTCGACAACGCCTACCCCGACATCACCGTCGTCGAAGAACTAGCCGAAGAGTTCGCCAACGCCCCCCAGGACGCCCGCCAGCAAACCCTGGACCTGCTCGAGCGCTACCCCGAGGGCGAACTCCACGCCATCCACGTGGCCTGCTGGGACCAACCCGCCATCGGCGTGTACGAAGCCCTCAACGAAGCCGGCCGCACCGAGATCATCGTCTCAGCCATCGACGCCGGGCCCGACACCCTGTCGCTCATGCTCGAACCCAACTCCAACTGGGTGGTCAACGTGGCCCAGCAACCACGCCAAATCGCCACCATCGCCGTGCAAAACGCCGCCCGGCACCTCGCCGGCGAAACCGTGCTACCCCAAAGCTACGTCGACGTCCTCCCCGTCAAAGGCGCCGAACAAGCCGCCGCCGTCTTCGAACAACTCGGCTACGGCTGAGCGCTGGAATTCCCCTCCGGCAGCGCTTCGGCGAATGCAGGTGGGAGGCCCATCAGCTGGGCCTCCCACCTCGCCTCTCTCGGGTCTGCAAGCTGAGATGCACCCATGACCAACACGGCTGACACGAAAGCCAACGCCTTGTCGATGCACAACATCTCCAAGGCGTTCCCGGGTGTGCAGGCGCTCGACAGCGCCAGTTTGGCCGTCGCCCCCCAGGAGATCCACGGCCTCGTGGGCGAGAACGGCGCCGGCAAATCGACCATCATCAAAGTGCTGGCGGGGATCTATCAAGCCGACCGCGGCTCAGTCTGGGTCGACGGGGCGCCGCTCGATCAGATCACACCCGAGACGGTGCATGAGCGGGGGGTGCGCTTCATCCATCAGGAGCTCAGCCTGGTCCCGCACTTCAGCGTGGCCGAGTCGGTGTTCATGGCCCAGGAGAAACGGGGTATGCTCGGGCTCGATACCCGGAAGATGCGCCGGCTGTCCGAGGCATTCCTGGCCGAGACGCTGGGGGCCGAGATCGACGGCCGCACCTTGATCCGCGATCTGACCGTGGCCCAGCGAAAGCTGGTGCAAATCGCCCGGGCGCTGATCGACGGCCAAGCGAGGCTGGTGGTGTTCGACGAGCCCACCGCGGTGCTCGGGGCTACCGATATCAACACCCTGTTCGGCAATATCCGCCGACTCCGCGACACCGGGATATCCATCGTGTACGTGTCCCACTATCTCTCGGAGATCACCGAGATCTGCGACCGCGTAACCGTGTTCCGAAACGGCGAGGACGTGGGCACCATCGATCTCGGCGGTGCGACGGCACCGCCGGGCCCGGCTCCTTCCGACACTGACTCCGCCTGGTCGGCGGCAAACGGGGCGCCCCGCCAGGGTGAAATCATCAAGTTGATGGTGGGCCGGGAGATCACCGACATGTATCCCGACAGGAAGCCCGAGGCCGGCGAGACGGTGTTGGAGGTAAGCGGTCTCAGCGACGGTTCCCGGTTCTCGGACGTCAACTTCTCGGTCAGAACCGGCGAGATCCTGGGCCTCACCGGGATCATCGGCTCAGGACGCGAGGCGCTGGTGGACACCATCTACGGGATTCGCCGAACTCGTCGAGGCAGCCTCACCATCGATGGCGCCCCGGTCAAGCTGCGGTCTCCGGCCCAGGCGGTGCGGTCCGGGCTGGTGCTGGTACCGCGCGATCGCCGCAACGACGGGCTGGTGCTGGACATGAGCGTCGGCGACAACGTCAACATGGCCACCCTCGACAAGGTCAGCTCCAAACTGGGATGGCTCATGCGAGCACAGGCCAGACGCCAGTCGGACGAGTTCGCAGAGCAGCTCGACGTGAGACCCCGCAGATCCGCCACCATTGTGCGGTTCCTGAGCGGCGGCAACCAGCAGAAGGTGGTTTTGGCCCGGTGGCTGGCCACCGAGTCCAAAGTGTTCGTGTTGGACCAGCCCACCACCGGGGTGGACGTCGGCGCCCGCAGCGAGATCTACGCGCTCATCGCCCAGTTGGCTACGGGCGGCGCGGGGGTGATCGTTTCGTCCAATGACCTCACCGAAATCCTCGGCATCTGCGATCGGGTGCTGGTCATGGTGCGGGGCCGCATCGTGGCCGAACGCCCCACCTCGGGCCTCGCCCTCGACGAGTTGGTGGCCCTCACCACGAGCAGCGCAGCCGCAACAGCCGACCAGGGCGCTGCCATCTATGGCCCCGAGCACCGCGGTGGGCTCGAGGTCGGAGCGTGACCACAACCGTTTCGGCCCGCACCCCGGCGGGTGCCGCGGCCCGGCGGGTGCTGCATTTCACCATCTCCCGGGGTCCGCTGGTGGTGTTCGCGGTGCTGTTGATCTATCTATCCTTGGAGTCCGAGTTCTTTCTGGAGTGGCGCAACATCAAGAGCATCCTGCGCCAGAGCGCGCCCGACGCCATCTTGGCCAGCGGCCTGGCCGTGGTGGTAATGGCCGGAGGCGACGACGTTGTGGTGGGAGGCATCGACATCAGCATCCCGGCCGCCGCCACCTTGGGCGTGGGCCTCATCGCCGACCAGCTCGTTGGCAACACGCCGCTTCTGTGGGCTTACCTGCTGGGCGCGGTGGCCATATTCGGAGTCGGCGCGGCCAACGCCTTCCTGGTGGTGTACGTCAAGCTCACCCCGCTGCTGGCCACCTTGGCCACGCTGGTGGCGTCCGTCGGGCTGTACCGGTGGGCCATCGACAACCGGCGCATCACCGTCTTGGGCAACGGCTTCGTCAACGAAGTACGCGACGGCGACTTCCTCGGCATCCCCATTCCCGCCCTCATCATGCTGGGCACGCTGGTGGTAGTGGGGGGCATCGCCCACCGCACTCGCTTCGGCATCCGCATGCAAGCGGTGGGAGGAAACCGGTCGGCGGCCGAGATCGCCGGGCTGCGGCCGGGCCGCTACCTCGCGGCCAGCTTCATCCTGGCCAGCTTCTGCGGGGCCGTCGCGTCCATCGTGCTGATCTCCCGGGGCTCGGGTCTGTCTCCCGGCATTGAGGAGCGGCTTCTGGTCGACATGGTGCTGGCCACGTTCGTGGGGGCCGCGTTCTCGCCCCGGCGGGTGGTGACCGTGCCCGGCGCAGTGGCCGGAGCAATCCTGGTGAAAGCCCTGGGCAACGGCTTCCAGCTCATCCAGGTGGACCTGTTCAAGATCGGCATGATCAAAGGCGTGCTGATCCTGGTGGTGGTGGCCAGCTCGGCTCTCGTGGGGAAGCTGCGCCAGTGAGCAGGCGCGCACCAGCCCTCGCCCTGTTGTCCCGCTACGGATTTCTGGCGGTTTTCCTGGGCTTTTTCATCTTCTTCGCCACCCGCTCCGATGCCTTTTTGAACACCAGCAACCTGGTCAACATCTTGGAGGGCAACGCCATCTTGCTGGTGGCTGCGTTGGGGATGACGCTGGTGGTGGCGTCGGGGGGCATCGACCTGTCCATCGGCATCGCCATCGATTTCGGCGGCTGGCTGGCCATAGTGGCCATGATGGACCACGACGTTGCCTGGCCGCTGGCCATCGTCGTGGGCATCGCGGTGGGCGCCTCCGTGGGGGTGTTCAACAGCTTCCTGGTCGTGTGGCTGGGCGTGAGCCCTTTCTTGGCCACTCTCGGCACATTCTTCATCGGGGGCAGCATCCAGCAGATTTACACCAGCGGCGGCGGCCAGGTGCCTTTTCGCGAGATGCCCGAGGGATACCAAAAACTGGCCACCGGCGACACCTTGGGCATCCCCAACGAAATCATCGTCGGCGCCATCGCGCTGATGCTGTTCTACGTGTTCCTGGAGCGGTCGATCCACGGCAAGCGCATCCACGCCATCGGCCTCCAACGCAGCGCGGCCTCGGTGGCCGGCATCAATGTGCGGGGCTACTTGTGGGTGGCGTTTATCGTGGCGTCGGCCACTGCCTCGGTGGGCGGCATCATCGCCACCGCAGGGCTACGCCAGTTCACACCGCTGGCCGGGTTCAGCTACCTCCTCGACGCCATCGCCGCGGTGTTCATCGGCGCATCGATGCATCCCCAGCAGCGCCCGAACGTGCCCGGGACCCTCGTGGGCGTTCTGTTCTTGGGCATGGTGTCCAACGGCTTGAACCTCATGGGCCTCGACTTCAACTTCCGCGACGCCCTCGAGGGACTGATCCTCGTCGGCGCCATCGCCCTCGCGGTGTCTCAGCGCCGTGTGCTGGGCCGCTCAGGAGCATCAGCGTGAACGTGCTCGCGGTTGATGCGGGGACCACAGCGGTCAAAGCCGCGACCACCGACTCCGCGGGAGGCGTGCAGCGGGTCGTGCGGGCCGCAGTGGACCGAGGCACCGGCCCGGGGATCGACCCCGAGCACTACTGGCGCACCGTGGCCCGGGCAATCGCGCAGGTCGCCGACTCCTCTGCCCCTGTGGATGCCGTCACCGTGACCGGTCAAGGCGACGGGCTCTGGACTCTGGGCAAAAGCGGCGCTCCCGCCGGCCCTGCTTTGGAGTGGAACTCCACGCTGGCCGGCGAGGTCGTGGCGCAATGGGAGCGCGACGGCACGATCGCCCGCCACTACGCCCGTTCGGCCACCGTGCTGTGGCCGGGAACCGCCGCCGCGCTGTGGCGCTGGACCCGCCAACACCGGCCCCAGACGGCCGCCGAAACCCAAAACGTGTTCTGCGCCAAAGACTGGATCAACCACCGACTCTGCGGGGCCATCGCCACCGACATCACCGATGCCACCATCCCGTTCCTCGACATATTCAGCGGCTGCTACGACGAACAGGCTTTCTCGTCGCTGGGATGCGAAGACCTCGCCGCCGCCATGGCCCCGATCGTCCCCGCCGGAACCCAGATCGGCGTCGTCACCGAACAGGCCGCGGCTGAAACCAGCCTGGCCGAGGGCACCCCCGTGCTGATGGGAGCCATCGACGTGGTCGCGATGACCCGGGGGGCGGGGGTGAGCGAACCGGGCCAGGCGGTGGCGGTGCTGGGCACCACGGCGGCGGCCATGGCCGTCACCGACAGCCTCGACACCGGCGGCGAGCCAGTGGGGGCCACCTTGCGGATCGACCCTGATGAGCAGCGATTCCTGCGGGTGATGGGCGCGTCGTCGGGCACCAGCACCCTCGACTGGTTCTTGTCCCGCTTCTACTCTTCGCCGGACTCGGCCCATGATTCGTTCTGGGACGACGTGCAGGCCGCCCAACCCGGCGTGGTGATGCTCCCCTACCTGGCCGGGGAGCGGGCCCCGTTTTTGGCCCCGCAAGCCACCGGGACCTTCATCGGCGTCACCAGCCGCACCAACCGGGCCGAACTGGCGCGCAGCGTCGCTCTCGGCATCACGTTCTCGCTGCGCCACTGCGTGGAACACGCCGTCGGGAAAGAACCCGAGACGGTGGTCCTCACCGGGGGCGGTACGACCAGCGCCACCTGGTGCCAGCTCGTCGCCGATGTCATAGGCGCCGCGGTGGTGGTGGACGACCGCCCGCATACCGCCTGCGCCGGTGCTGCGGCCATCGCCGCGGGGCGAAGCCCGAGCGCACCAACCGAGCGCCCGCGCTTTGAGCCGCGGCGCGACTACGGCGCTGATTTCCAAGAGTTCGTTGACATCACCCACGCCCTTCGGCCCATTTGGAAGGAGATGAACCGGCAATGATTCCCAAGACCATGCACGTCGGGGTGTATTACGGCCCCGGCGACATACGGATCGAGACGGTGCCGGTACCCGAGATCGGCGACGACGAGATGCTGGTCAAGACCCTGGCCACCTCGCTGTGCGCCAGCGAGGCCATGGACTGGTACTCCCAGAAGGACGGGGGGAAGATCCTGGGCCACGAGCCGGTGGGACGAGTGGCCAAACTGGGCCGAAACGTCACCGGCCTGGAGATCGGCGACCGTGTGTTCGTGAACCACCATGTGGGGAGGATGAACTCCCACTGGGGGGTGAGGGGGCGCTTCACCAAAGACCCGGTCTTCAAGCAGAACCGACTCGACCCCGGCGCCATGGCCGAGTACTTCCGAGTCGGCGCGGCCCACCTGCGCGCCGACGTCCACAAGCTGCCCGACTCCATATCCGACGACGTGGCCACCACCATCGAGCCGTGGTCGTGTGTGCTGGGAGGGCTCAAGCAGTGCCTGATCCAGCCCGGCGACACCGTGGCCGTGGTGGGGGCCGGCTTCATGGGTCTGGGGTTCGCACACCTCGCTTGTCTGTTCGGCGCCGGCCTGGTGATCGCGCTGGATCTGTCCGACTGGCGGTTGGGCAAAGCCGCCCAACTCGGGGCCACCCACACCGTCAACCCGCAGACCACCGAGGCGCCCGCGGCCATCAGAGATCTCAACCGGGGACTGCTGGCCGACGTGGTCGTGGTGACCGCCCCCTCGATCGCGGCCTGGAACTCAGGTCTGGAGTTGGTGGAGCCAGGCGGAAACCTGCACTTGGGGGCGCCGGCGCCCCCCGGCACCCAGTTCAGCCTCGACGGCGCCGACGCCTACTTCGGCGAGATCACCATCAACTCCAAATACTCAGCCGACCACCGCGACACCTACCAGCTCATTCGGCTCATCGAGGCGGGCCGGGTGGACCCTGGGCCCGCGATCACCCACCGGCTGCCCTTCGACCAGCTGTCCGAGGGGTTCCAACTGCTGAGCGACGCGGGCGAGTCCCTGAAAATCGTGATCATGCCCCCCGATCCGGTGAAGGGGCCCGCCCATGTTGGATGACCTTCGAGCCGAAGTGCTGGAGATGAACCTCGAACTCCCCCGGAACCGCCTCGTGGTATGGAGCGGGGGCAATGTGAGCGGGCGCGACCCCGAGTCCGGCTGCGTGGTCATCAAGCCCAGCGGTGTGCCCTTCGACCGGCTCACCATCGACTCGATGGTGGTCGTCGCCCCCGACGGAAGCATCAAAGCCGGCGGCCTGAAACCCTCAGTCGACCTCGGCATCCACCTCTACCTCTATGCGGCCCGCCCCGACGTCTTCGGCGTCACCCACACCCACTCGCCCTACGCCACCAGCTTCTCGCTGAACGGCGAGGGGATACCCGCCGCGCTCACCCCGCTCACCCATCTGATCGGCGGCGGGGTCGCCTGCACCCGCTACGCCACCCCCGGCGCCGAAGACACCGGCGCGGCCATCATCGAGAGCGTGGGCGACTCCGGCAAGGCCGCCATCGTGGCCCGCCACGGCGTGTTCACCCTGGGTGCATCGGCCGGCAAGTCGCTGGAGATCGCCCTGCACGTGGAGGAGGCGGCCATGACCATCCGATTGGCCCAGCAGTCGGGGGCGGTCACGCCGATGGACGACGCGGAGATCGCCCGGTGCGCGGCCTGGTACCGCGCCAACTACGGGCAGCAGCCCGCACATACGGTTCAAGAAGCTGTTGTTGGAAAGGATCAGCCATGACCACTACCGCAGAGCTGGAGAACCTCGCCGAGCGGATTCGCAACCGCGTCTTCGAGCATGTTCTCAAGAACAACGGCGGCTACCTGTCGCAAGCCCTTTCGGCGGCCGAGATATTCGCCGCCCTGTACGGCTCGGTGCTCAAGCTCGGCCCCGTCGAGGGGCCCCTGGTGCCGGGGGAGTTCCCCGGTGTGCCCAGCAACAGCAACCGCGCCTACAACTCGGGAGGGCGGTTCAACGGCGCACCCGGCCCCGATCGCGACCGCTTCTTGTTCTCCCCGGCCCACTATGCCCTCGTGCTATACGCCGCGTTGATCGAGGCGGGCCGGCTCGACCCCTCGGCGCTGGATCAGTTCAACGCCGACGGCTCTACCATGGAGATGATCGGCGCCGAGCACTCCCCCGGGGTGGAGACCACCACCGGTTCGCTGGCCCAGGCGCTGAGCCAGGGGGCGGGCATCGCGCTGGCCCGCCAGATGCGGGGTGAGTCGGGGCGCACCTGGGTATTCATGTCCGACGGCGAGTTCCAGGAGGGCCAAACCTGGGAAGCGCTCCAGTTCGCCTCCTACTACCGCCTCGGCGGGCTCCGCGCCGTGGTGGACGCCAACGGCCAGCAGTGCGACGGCGCCATGGACGACGTGATGAACATCGAGCCAGTGGTGGAGCGGATCCGCTCTTTCGGGTGCGAGGCCGTATCCGTAGACGGCCACGACACCGCCCGGCTGGCCGCCGAGATGGACCGGCCAAGCAGCCAGCCCGTGATCGTGATCGCCCGCACCGACCCCGCCCACACCCTGCCGCTGCTCAAGGAGCGGGCCCCGGTGCTGCACTACCTGCGCTTCACCTCCGCCGAAGAGCGGGAGCGCTACCAAGCCGCCTACGACGAGAGGATGGCCGCGATCTGATGGAACTCGTCTCCCGACCCCATGTCGACAACTTCATCAAGTGGAGCGCCACCCGGCCCGAGGTGCTGGTGCTGTCGGCCGACCTCACCAACTCCTGCGAGGTGGGGCTGTGGCGCGACACCTACCCCGACCGTTTTATCACCGCGGGCATGGCCGAGCAGAACATGCTCAGCGTGGCCGGCGGCCTGGCCCGAGAGGGCTTCGTGCCCTTCATCCACACATTCGCGGTGTTCATCTACCGCCGGGCCTACGACCAGCTGGCCATGTCGGTGGCCTATCCCAACCTCAAGGTCAGGCTCGTGGGCTTCTTGCCCGGCATCATCACTCCCGGAGGCGTCACCCATCAGGCCATCGAGGACATCGCCATCATGCGGGCCACTCCCAATATGACCGTGGTCGAGACCGGCGACGCCACCGAGGTCGAGTCGGTGCTCGACGCCATCGAGCATGTGGACGGCCCGGTGTACCTGCGGATGCTGCGGGGGGAGATGCCCCGGCTCTTCCCCGCCGACGAGCCCATGGTGATCGGCCAGTCCCGCCTGTTGAGCGAGGGCGACGACGTGACCGTGATCACCGCCGGCGTCACCACCGAGGAGGCGCTGCGAGCCACCCAGGCCCTCGAGGCCCGAGGTGTGGGCATCACCCATGTGCATGTCAGCACCCACAAGCCCTTCGGCGACCCGATCTTGCACGACGCCCTCCGGCGGGCCCGCCAAGGCGTCATCACCTTGGAAAACCATGTGGTGACTGGCGGGCTGGGCTCCGCGGTGGCCGAGCACATCGCCGACTGCGGCATCGGCACCCGCTTGGTGCGCCTCGGGCTTCAGGACACCTACGCCCACGGCGCGTCCAAGCCCTACCTGATGCGGGAGTACCGCCTCGACGCAGCAGCCCTGGTCGAAACAGTCGAGCAGCTCGTCGGCCGGCCGCTGGCCATCACCGAGGAAGACCTCGACGCCGTGCGCCTCGACGCCGTCCACAGCGCAGCCAAAGCAGAGGCCCTCTGATCTCCCCTTCGAGGGGTCTCGTCGCTATCGCCCGTCCTACTGGCTCAGGAGCGCTTGGGCAGTCGGTTGGTCGGTGATGAGGGAGGTGATCAAGCCGCCGGTAAGCGCGCCCCGCAACGCGGCGACCTTCAAAGGTCCCGCGGCCGCGGCCACCCTCATGGGGATCTTCTTGAACTCCTCCAGCGAGGGGCCGAGCACCAATGACGTGCGGTCGGTCTCGATGGGCTCGCCGTTGACGTCGAAGAATCGGGCGTTGATGTCGCCCACCGCCCCTTTTCGGCGCAGTGCCCCAGCGTCGTCTTCTGTGAGGTCGGCCCGCAGGATGATCGAGCTGCGCGCCGCTGTCCCTCCGACGCCGACGAGGGCCATATCGCTGCCAGCCGCGAATTCAAGCGCCTGCTGAACGCTGGGGTCTTGCTCCAGCAGACGCAGCATCTCGGGGGAGCCGGTGAACACCGGGGCGGCCAGCGTGTGGTAGCGGCCCCCATAGGCGGACGCGAACACCGCCGCGATATTGCTGGGCGTGGGCGGGGTGACCAAGCCGGGATTGGTGCCATGCAGCGGCACGAACGTGGTGGTGGGAAGGAGTTCTGAAGGCTTCACCTCGTGGGCGATGGCGGCCAGCGTCTCCGACACGCCGACCGCCACCTGAGTGTCGGCGTGGATGAGCTGCTGAACGGCCTCAGCGCCGACAGTGGCCAGATGATCCAAATTGTCCTGGTCTCCGTGGCTAGGCGGGCCGACCCACGCCTGATCCAAGCCGAAGCGCTGGCAGAGCATCCGCTCCTCCTCCACGAAGATCGCCTCGTCGCTGCACACGGTGATGTGGACGATGCCCTGCTGTCGGGCTTCTTGGAGTGCCCGCGTCACCTTCACCCGGCTCCAGCCGATCAAATCAGCGATCTGCTGTTGGGTGTAGTCATACTCGTAGTACAGCTTCGCAATACGCCCTAGCACGGTCTCGGCTTCTCCACCCCACAGCTGGTTTGCACATTTGTTCTCACAAGAGAACAAAACGATTTTACTTCAGCTGACTGGGCGTGCTCGGGTTGGCAGCCTACGAGAGCCTGCAATCCTGAATCTGCAATCCTGAATCAGCCGGCTCGGCGCAGCGGGTTGATGCCGTGAAAGGGGCTGCCGGCGGCCTGGTATTGCGCGAGCAACGCGAAGAACTCCTCCCCGAAGGGGTCGCCGCCCCGCAAGGGCATCGCCGCCCGCACCACCGTGAAGTCCAGAGGGGCGAGCCGGGCGGCAGCGTCGAAATGGGCGGCCGCGCCATCCTCGTCGCCGATGCGCCGGAGGTGAGCCGCGAGGCGGAAGTGCAGCCGAGCCGCGAGCTCGTCGTCGTCGAGGTCGGCGACTTCGCTGTCGGCATCGTCGGGAACGACGCCGTGGCGGACCCAGGCCCGGACCTGATCGAAGTGGCCCTCGCGGGTGCGGCCGGTGTACTCGCTGAACATGTCCGAGCCGAACTCGTTGGCATTGGGACGGGCGATTCGGCCCTGCCCGTCAATCCACACCACCGAGGGCACGTTGCTGATGGCGTACAGCTCGGTCAGAATGTGGTCGGGATCCATGAGCACCGGATAGGTGGTGTTCTCGGCCAGGGCACGCACCGACTCGACAGCCTCGTCGATGGCCACTGCAATCACCGTGAAGCCGTCCTCAGCCAGCTCTTCGTGCAACTCCTGCCACCCGGGCAGGTCGAAGGCACATCCTCACCAGCTGGAGAAGGCAACCAAGAGCCGCTTCTTGCCGGCGAAGTCCGACAGGCTACGGCTCACCCCGTCGAGATCGGCCAGGGTGAAGTCGGGGGCCAACCGTTCGCGCACCGCGGTTCGACGAGCGGCGTTGGGCTGGCCCATCACCACCACCCCGGCGTCGGCATCAACCAGCGCGGGGCAGTCCAGCGCTCCGACCACTGCGGCCAGGTCGAGCTTGTCTTTGACTCTGAGGGCCGAGCCGTCCCCCACCAACACGCACTGATCGCCGCGGCACAGCCCCTCGGGCTTGAGCGTCCACCCGATGGCGGCGGGGAGATGGTCGGGCTCGATCAGCGGTCGACCGCCCGCCCACTCACCTGAAGCAGTCGTGACCTCGTCGCCGAGGACGGTGATCGTTGCCATTCTTTCCCCCTGGATTGGCCGTTGACCCGGGCTTGCGACACGGGCTTGAGCACCCCAAGCTACTCTTTGATGTCAGCATAAGCGGGATGCGTCCGCAGCACCGGGATGCGTCCGCAGCACCGGGGGGGCAGTTGACCAGCGAGGACACCGAGAGCACATCCGTCGACGCGCTGGCCACCACCGTGCTCGAGGGCGAGGCCGCCCGGCGCGACGCTCAGAAGGCCGAGGTGCTGTTCCCCGACGACCTGCTCCCCGGCGTGGGCGGCGAGGAGACGACCCTGAAGGAGGGCTTGCGCAAAGGGGGCTACCAGACGTTTTTCGTGCTGTTGGCGCTCAATAGCCTCGACGAGCTGGAGAACAGCGCGGTGGCCATCTTGGGCCCCGACATCGGCGAGAGCTTCGGGGTGAGCGACGGGGCCATCACCGCCATAAGCACGGCCTCGCTCATGTTCTTCGTGCTGGGGGCCGGACCCATGGGATGGCTGGCCGACCGCTTCCGGCGCGGCCCCATCGTCGGCATCGCCAGCGGCGCGTTCGCCGCCTTCAGCGCCCTGTCGGGCGCGGCTGCGAACGCGCTGATGTTCTTCTTCATGCGGTTCTTCGCCGGCATGTCCAAGGCCAACACCATCACCGTGCATCCCAGCATGCTGGCCGACGCCTACCCGCTGCAGACCCGCGGTCGCATGTACGCCGCCAACGCCGGAGTGGGACGGGTCTTCTCGGCCGTCAGCCCCGTGCTGGCCGGGGGCATCGCGGTGTGGATCGGGGGCGCCGACGGCTGGCGATGGGCGTTCTACCTGCTCGGACTGCCCACCGCGGCCCTGGCCTTCTTGGCCTTCTTCTTGAGGGAGCCGCCCCGGGGCCAGTGGGAGCAAAAGCACGTGCTGGGCGCCGGCCTCAAGCAGGACAACAAGATGCCGATTTCGGTGGAGGCGGCCTTCACCCGCATCTGGAACATCGACACCATCCGCAATATGACCATCGCGTTCGCAGCCATGGGCTTCGCCCTGTTCCCCGCGGGCTCGATCCAGTCCTTCTTCCTGGAGGAGGAGTTCGAGCTCGACGCCTTAGAGCGGGGGTTGGCGGTGGCGCCGGCGGGCATCGGCCTGCTGCTGTTCCTGCCGTTTGTGGGGCGCCGATTCGACGCCACCTTCCGCAAGGACCCCGATCGGGCGGTGCGGCTCATCGGCATCCTGCTGCTGCCCATCGGCGTGCTGGTGCCGATCCAGTACGCGATGGGAAACCTCGCCCTGTTCATGGTGTTCTCCGCCGTGAACTCCACCCTGCTGGGAGGGGCGTTCGCCATGGTGCAGCCCGCCATCCAATCGGTGTTCCCCTACCGGCTTCGGGGCATGGGAACCGCTTTTTTGACCTTCTTCATGGTCATGGTGGGCGGTGTGGGGGGCAGCATCATCGCCGGCTTCTTGCAGAACGAGCTCGGCGAGCAGGCGGCCATCACCATCATCACCGCCACCGCCATGCCCGTCGGCGCCTATTTCGTGCTGCGGGGGGCCGGTCGGCTAAGGCGCGACCTCTCGTTGGTGGTGAGCGAGCTGAGGGAGGAACAAGACGAGGAGCGCCGCCAGGCCGAGACCGACCCCGATGATGTTCCCGCCATTCAGGTGGCCAATGTGGACTTCAGCTACGGACAGGTGCAGGTGCTGTTCGACCTTGGCTTCGAGGTGCGCAAACAGGAGACGCTGGCCCTGCTGGGAACCAACGGCGCGGGCAAATCCACTGCGCTCAAAGTGATCACCGGCCTGGCCACCCCCGAGCGGGGCGTGGTGCGCCTGCACGGCCAGACCATCACCTTCGCCACTCCCGAGCAGCGGGCGGCCATGGGCCTGCACATGCTGCCCGGCGGGGCTGGCGTGTGGAGCGACCTGTCGATCAGCGACAACCTGCTCATGGGCGCCTACGCCTACCGCGCCGATCCCGGCGACCGGGACCAGCGCATCGAGAAGGTGCTCGACATGTTCCCCGACCTCGGCCGACGGCCCAAGGAGCGGGCCGGCAACCTCTCGGGCGGCCAGCAGCAGATGCTGGCGTTGGCCCGGGTGATGCTGCACGAGCCCGAGGTGCTGATCATCGACGAGCTGTCGCTGGGCTTGGCCCCGGTGGTGGTGCAGTCGCTGTTGGAGACGGTTGAGGAGCTCAAAGACCAGGGCCAGACCATGATCATCGTGGAACAGTCGCTGAACGTGGCCCTGTCCATTGCCGACCGCGCCGTGTTCCTGGAGAAGGGACAGGTCCGCTTCGAGGGCCCGGCCCAAGAGCTAGCGGCGCGCGACGATCTGGCCCGGGCGGTGTTCCTGGGAACCGAGGGCGGCTGATGGGCATCGCCCCCGCCTCTGTGGTCGGCACCTGGATCACCCAGCAGCTGGCGTTCAACGGGGTGGTCAACGGGCTGGTCACCGGACTGGTGGCCTTGGGGATCGTGCTCATCTACCGGTCCACCCGGGTCATCAACTTCGCCGTGGGCAACATGGGCATCATCGCCGCCTCGATGATGGCTCTGCTGGTGCTCAACTACGGCTGGCCGTTCTGGCTGGCGCTGGCGCTCTCGCTAGCTCTGGGCGTGCTGTTCGCCGCCGCGGTGGAGCTGACCGTGATCCGCCGGCTGTTCAACTCGCCCCGGGTGATCGTGCTGGTGGCCACGGTGGGCATCGCCCAGCTGGCCCAGCTGGTGATCTCCCAACTCCCCGACATCGATGCCGCCGGCCAGAAGTATCCGGTGATCGTCGGCTCGGTGTGGGAAGACGTCTGGTTCACCCAGATCCGGGTGCGCGGCCCGCAGCTCGTCGTGCTGGTCGCGGTGCCGGTGCTGGCCCTGCTTTTGGGCTGGTTCATGAACCGGACCTCGTTCGGCAAATCGGTGTCGGCGTCGGCCAACAACCCCGACCTCTCCCGGCTGTCGGGGATCAACCCCAAGACGGTGTCCACCTTCGTGTGGGTGATGGCCGGGCTGCTGGCCTCGATGTCGATGATCATGCTGTCGGGGTCAACCGGGCAGGTGGCCGGCTTGTCCAACCTGGGACCGCAGACGCTGGGCAAGGCCATGGTGGCCGCGGTGCTGGCCTCGATGGTCTCTTTCCCCCGGGCCATGGTGGCCGGAATGCTGATCGGCTTCCTCGACGCCCTGTTCCGCTTCAACTTCTTCGCCGAGACCGGCCTCATCGATTTCGTCGTCTTCTTGGCCGTGCTGGCGGCCGTGTACTTCCAGAGTCGAGGCCAGGGCGAAACCGGGTTCTTCTCCTTCGCCCCCAGGGTGCGGGCCGTCCCCGAGCGGCTGCGGCAGGTGTGGTGGCTGCGACATCTGTCCAAGATCGCGCTGGGGGCGCTGGCGGTGCTCGGCATCGTGCTGGTGCAGCTCCCCGGCATCGCCGACCTGCCGTCGCGCCAGCTGCTGTACGCCACGGTGCTGTGCTTCGCGGTGTGCGGACTGTCGGTCACCATCATCACCGGCTGGGCCGGGCAGCTCTCGCTGGCCCAGATGACCTTCGCCGGCATGGGCGCTCTGTTCGCCGCGGCCCTCAACCGGGGCCTGTCCATGGACTTCACGGTGGGCACCGGGTTCCTGCCCGGCGACGCTTTGTCATACGACTTCTTCGACGTCCGATTCGAGACCGGCGGCATCCCGTTCATGGCCGCCATTGCGCTGGCGGCGCTGTTCTCGGCGCTGGTGGCCGCGGTGATCGGCGTCGGCTCGCTGCGGGTGCGGGGCCTGCATCTGGCGGTGACCACCTTCGTGTTCGCGCTGGCCGCCCAGCAGTACCTGTATCGGAGGCCGTTCTTCACCGGGGGGAACACCTCGTCGGTGCCATTCCGCCGGGGCGAGCTGTTCGGCCTCGACCTGCGGTCGCAGAAGACCTACTACTACGTCTGCCTGGCCTTCTTGGCGATCGCGGTGATCATCGTCAGCCGACTGCGCGGATCGGGGGTCGGGCGAAGCATCATCGCAGTGCGCGACAACGCCGACTCCGCCTCGGGCTACACGGTGGGGCCGGTGCGCTCCAGGCTGTCGTCGTTCGCGTTGGCCGGGGGCATCGCCGGGCTGGGAGGGGCGATGCTGGCCGGACTGGTGCAGAACGTCCCGATCAGCGAGCGCTTCTTCCAGGTGGAAGACTCGCTGCAGCTGGTGGGCATGGTGGTCATCGGCGGTCTGGGCTCGTCGATCGGCGCGGTGTTGGGCGCGATCTGGGTGTACGGCCTCCCCAACCTGTTCGACAGCTCGGAGACCGTGGCCTTGTTCTCCTCCAGCATCGGACTGCTGCTAGTGCTCATGTACTTTCCCGGCGGCCTGGTGCAGATCGGCTACAGCGCCCGAAACGCGCTCATCGGCTTGGCCGAGCGGCGGCTGGGGCCCGACCCGGGCGGCAAGACGACCCAGGCCGCTCCGGCCAGGCTGGCCCGGCTCGACAACCGCCGGCCCATCGCCGATCCCATGCTGGCCGGGCACGGCATCAGCGTGCGCTTCGGCGGGGTACAGGCGGTGTCGGAGGCCACCGTGGCGGTCCGCCCCGGCGAGGTCGTGGGGCTCATCGGCACCAACGGCGCCGGCAAGTCCACGTTCATGAACGCCATCGGCGGCTACGTGCCGTCCACCGGCCGGGTGGAGCTGCTCGGCGCCGACATCACCCGGCTGCCCGCGGCCCGCCGGGCCCGGGCCGGGCTGGGGCGCACCTTTCAGACCGCGGCGCTGTTCCCGGAGCTGACCGTTCGAGAGACGGTGCAGGTGGCTTTGGAGGCCCGGGGTCGCACGCCCCTTTTGAGCACCGCCCTGCACCTCCCCCACACGTTCGCCCTGGAACGGCGGCGACGGGCCGAGGCCGACGAGCTGATCGACTATCTCGGACTGGGGCGCTACGCCGACTCCTACATCAGCGACCTGTCCACCGGAACCCGGCGCATCGTCGAGATCACCGGGCTGTTGGCCTTGGGCACCCGGGTGCTGTGCCTCGACGAGCCCACCGCGGGCGTGGCTCAGCGGGAGACCGAGGCGTTCGGCCCGCTCATCGTGAGCATCCGCCGGGAACTGGAGGCGGCCATGCTGATCATCGAACACGACATGCCCCTCATTATGAGCATCAGCGACCGGGTGTACTGCCTCGAAGCCGGCAAGGTCATCGCCGAGGGAACCCCCGCTGAAGTGCGCGACGATCCCTTGGTGATCGCCAGCTATCTCGGCACCGACGAGCGGGCCATCGCCATCAGCGACAGCTAACCTCGCCCCGTGGACCTAGGAATCAGCGGCCGACGAGCGCTGATCGCCGCCTCATCGGCCGGATTGGGGTTGGCCGCGGCAGCGGCCCTGGCCGAAGCGGGGTGCACGGTGGTGATGAACGGGCGCGACGCCCAGCGTCTGCGCGACGCGACCGACGGCGTGGCCGGCGCCATCGGCATCGTCGGGGACGTATCCGACGCCGATGGCGCCACCGCCCTGGTGGCAGCGGCCGAGGAGGCCTTGGGCGGCATCGACATACTGGTCACCAACGCCGGGGGGCCGCCGGGGGGCAACTGGGCCGATACCGGCACCAACCTCTATCCGGCGGCGCTGGATTTGAACCTCATGTCGGTGGTGGCCATGACCAAGGCCGCCGTCCCCGCCATGCAGGCCCGGCGCTGGGGCCGGGTGCTGGCCATCACCTCGGTGTCGGTGCGGCAACCGCTGGACAACCTGATCTTGTCCAACACCGCGCGGGCCGGGGCCACCGGCTACCTCAAGACCATGGCCAACCAGGTGGCGGCCGACGGGGTGACCGTGAACTCCCTCCAACCCGGCTATCACGCCACCGACCGGCTTCAGCAGCTGTTCGGGGACCGAATGGCCGATCTGGCGCAGACGGTGGCGGCGCGCTCGGTGGGCGATCCCGCCGCCTTCGGGCAGATCGCCGCCTTCTTGTGCTCTGAGCACGCCCGATTCATCACCGGCGCGGCCATCCCGGTGGACGGCGGCGCCAGCGCCGGCCTCCAGTGAGCGAGGGAAAGCCGCGATGATCCGCCACGTCGTGATGTTCAGGTTCCGAGACGACGCCGACGAGGCGCAGCGCCAAGCGGTGCGCGACGCCATCGCCGCCATGCCCGAGGCCACCGGGGTGACCGAGGCCTACGCCATCGGATTCGACCTCGGACTGGCCGAGGGCAAC
>JAPOSH010000187.1 GCA_026709815.1 bacterium
CGGCCCCCCCGACAAGTGATTCACCGGCCATCACCTCCCCGACGTTCCGGGGGTTGAGGTTTTGTTGACCCGGGGTTCGTCGCCACCCGGCCCCGCCCGCCATTGGATTGCGCTGAAACCGGCGTCTAAGCTGAACTTGACCGACGCCGGAGAGGACGCATGCCAGTGGACGGCGACGGCGGTCGGCGTATCGCTGCGGGAGCTGCTCCCCTACTATCGATCTGACCTGGATAGATTGCGCTTGCCCGGCGCCTCGGCGGCTGCGGCCGCCGCCCGCGAGGCCGCAGCCCTGTGGAACCGGCTGGGCGCCGAGCGCAGGCAGTGGTACCGAGCGGCTTTTCCCCGCCGCGACCCCGTCATCGCCTGGTGCGGGCCAGGCAAGTTGCCGCCGTGGACTGAGCCGCCTGAAGCGGTGCTCTCCCTCACACCGGCGTGGGAAAGCCGATACGGAGGATGCCGATGGTCGATTCCCCGCCGCGGTTTCTGGGAGTGGCGGCTCCTCGTCCGGTATGTCTCCGAAGAAGGAGATCGCCATGTGGAGGTTGCGGCCTCCGACCTGTCCTGGTTCCGCGAGCCCACCGGCTATCTGGGCGGGCAGGTGACGTTGTGGTAGGCCGGCCGAGCTTTGAACAGTGGTCGCCTGCCTCATGGCCGGTGAGCTTCAGATGGCGGCTGCTGGCGGCGGCGGTCGTCCTCGCGGTCACTCTGGCTGCCGTCTTCGCCCTGTCCCGCCGCGACGGCCCGGCCGCCGAGGTGCCGGCGGTGGCTGCGTCGCAGCGCTGGGCCGCGGGGCACCCGCCTGGTCGACACGCCGTGGTGAACGTGCCCGCTGATTTGGCGGTGCTGTTCGTCAGCTCAGAGGAGCTAGCCGGTGCGGTGGCGGCCGTCGACGTGCCGGAGGGCGCGATGGTCTCCCCGCAGATGCTTCGCCGCCCTCAACCCGGCGACGCCAGCCGCACCACCGCCCTCATGCAGTTCTCCGTCAGCGCCGAGCTGTGGCCCGATCCCGGCCCGGCCGCCGGGAGCCAAGCCGTCTTCTCGTCGTCTCCCGGTGGTTGCGCGGCGGCCTTGGCCACTTTGCTGTCGGCTGTCGCCGACGAGTCATCAGCGCGCGTGACGGTGGAGGCCACCCCAGAATTGGCCGCCGCGCTGTCCGATGGGCAGTGGTGGATATGGGAGTCGCCGCCCGGTGGCTGGCCTCGGTGTGAACAAGGCGGGAGAGACTGATGCTGCTGGCCGTGGCCGACCAATGGCTCAGCGCTGAGGCCGTCGATCAGGTGATGGACGCGGTGCTGGCGGGCATGTCCGGATCGGCGCCTGGCACCGTGCTCGCCACATCTGCTGCCGAGGTGGACCAGGCGTCGGCCGCGGGCCACCCGACAGTTCTGTGGATGCGAGACGACGAACCGGAGGTCCGCTTGGAATCAGCGGTGGCCTCAGCTGCGGCGGTGCTTTGGATCACTGCCACCGACCGGACTGATATCCGCCATCTGCTCCGGCTGGACACCGGATCGCGCCGCGCCACGCCCCTCGTCTCGGTCGTGGTGTCCGACGAGCAGCCCGATCTCAGCCGGTTCCGCCGCCAGCGAGTGGTGAGTGTTTGGGTCTCCTGCGAGCAGACCCGCCGCGACCTGCGCCGACTCCATGGGGTCGGGCGGCGGCTGGCATGGACTGCGGTCGCTCCTCGCCGGCTCGACCCCCTCGACCGCGAGACCCACCTCTGGTCGGCATCCCAAGCCGCCCAGACCAGATTGACCGATCTGTTGGAGGAGGCCGGGGTGGAGGAGTTCCAGATTCGCGGCGGGGAATGCATGATCGTCCACCGGGCCGAGGGCCAGCGGGAGCGCCGGGATTCGCCGTTCGCATCCGATGAGGAGCTGATCGAGACCGCTCGCCATCTCGCCAGCTTCTCCGGCGGGCAGCCTCAGCGCTTCGACGTGCTTGACAGCCGTCTGGACATCCGCCTTGGCGACCGGTGGCGCCTCCACGCCGAGGCGTTCATGTGCCACCCGCCCACCATGGTGCTGCGGTCGAACATGGCCGGCAAGGCTACTCTGGACGACCTCAACGTGGCCGCGCCGGCATTGCAGAAGATTCTGACCGGCGCGGTGTCCGGTCCAGTCAGAGCCAACATCGTGATCGCGGCGGCCATGGGCGGAGGCAAGACGACGCTGTGTCAGGCCCTTTTGGCCACCGTCGACGGCGCCGAGCGGATCGATACCATCGAGGACACCCCCGAGCTCCGCCTGGCCCAATACGGCATCCATCCCAACAGCTATGAGCGCCTCACCCGGGACGCCAACAACGACGGCGTGGGAAAGCTGGCCATGAGCGACCACATCCGCGACGCCAAGCGGGCCAACTCCTCCAAGCTGGTGATCGGCGAGACCAGAGGCGAGGGCACGCTCGCCCTGTTGGACGCCATGAGCAGCGGCCTCAACGGCTGTCTGGTCACGCTGCACAGCCAACCTGGCCCCGGGGTGCTGGCCAAGCTCCTGTCCTACGCGTGCAGCGAGGGCGCCGACCCCCGGTTCGCCCGTCAGCAGATCGCCATCGCGGTCCACCTTTTGGTCTGGATGGGGCGCAATGAGCTCGGCGAGCGGGTGATCTCCGATGTCTCGCAGATCGTCAACTACGACGATCGACGCGACAGCATAGAAACCCATTGCCTATGGTCGCTGCGCCCGGGCCACCGGTGGGCCACCGCAGTGGGCCGGCCCCAAGGACAAATCGAGCAGCTGTACCGGTCGGTGGTTGTTTCATCTGACGGCCAGGGCCGCACCGCCGACGGGCCTGCAGCCTCCTCTGCTTCCGCCGCGGTTCCCCGATGAGCTCTCTGCGTGCCGACACCTGCTTGGCGACGAGGCCCCGATGACCGCGACGATCGTTGTGACCCTGGCCGCTGCGCTCGCGCTCATGGCCGCGATCTGGTGGCCGACATCGGCAGCAAGCCCGTCAGCGCTGTTGGGCGGCCGGATGGCGCTCGCCCCGCGGAAGGCCTTTCGAGGCGGGCCGCTGGCCGCGGCGGCGATGGTCGCGGCCGGGTTCACCGCGGGCCTCGTGCTGGTCGGGCCGATCACCGGCCTGGCCGCCATGATCCTGACCGGCGTGGCTGCATGGGCGGTGGCCATACAGCTCCGGTCGGTTCGCAGCCTGCGGGATTCCGATGAATTGGCTCAGCTGGCCACCGGTCTGGCCAACCAGGCGCTGGTGGCGCCCACAGTGGTAGAGGCTGTGCGCCAGGCCGCACCGTTGATTCCGGGCCGGGTTGGCGCCGCGGCCCGGCTGCTGGCTTCCGAATGCCGAACCGGGGGCCTAGTGGAGGCGGCCAGTCGCTTTGCCGCCACCATCGGGCGGCCGGTGGCCGAGATGCTCGCCACCGTGCTGCGCGAAGCCTTTCACGGGGGCGCGCAATGGGTGGGCCTCGCCGAGGTCTTGGCCGACGAGGCCACTGAGGCTGCTGAAACCGCCCGCCATTTCCACCGCTACGCAGCAGCGCTCATGCCTCAGATAGCCGTCACGGTGGCAATGGCCGTAGGCATGCTGGCCATCACCGGCTTTGCCGCTCGAGATGTTGGCCGCTGGCTCACCTCCTCGACAGGGCAGCAGCTGCTCTTGTTGCTGGCGGTGCTCACAGCAGCCCTCTGCGCTCGAGTGCTGGCTCCGGCCTGGCGGTTGAGCCGATGACTCTTTTGGTCGGGCTCTCCGGGTCGTTTGCGGTGGCATACCTGCTTCTTTCTCGACCCAAGGTCAGGGGTCTGGCCGCGATTCAGG
The DNA here is from genome assembly GCA_026709815.1 of bacterium. GTDB lineage: Bacteria > Actinomycetota > Acidimicrobiia > Acidimicrobiales > Bin134 > Poriferisocius. The sequence continues at coordinate 3,775 of JAPOSH010000187.1, forward strand.
CTGCGGCCATGGGATGGCTTCCCAATCGCATCTCGATCACCGGCTGGCTGCTGACCGCAGCCGGCGCCGTGGTAGGCGGTCTGGTCGGCGCGGCGCTGTTCGGGCGGGCCGCAGGCTTGGGAGCAGCAGTGGTTTTCGGCACCTGGCTGCCCCGGCTAGCGCCCGCGGCCATTCGGGCCGTTGCCGTGGCCGCCTACCGCAGCGAGCGAGATCAGAAAATGCTCGAATGGCTGCGCAAACTGCGGTTGTTGACCGCAGCAGGCCAGCCGATAAACGCTGCGGCGGTGAACTCGGCGCTGACGATATCCGGTCGGGCTTTCACCGTGGCCCAAGGCGCCATCGGGGCCGCACTTGAGGCTGGGAGAGATCCGCTGCCCGCGGTCACCGCGGTCATCGCCAACTCTCCCGCCGAACCGCTGCTGGCCTCGGTGGTGGCAGCCGAACGGGCCGGGGCGGCGTCCTCGGACCTGTTGGACAAATCCCTCTCACGTTCGGTTCGGACTCTGGAGTCCGAACGGCGCCTGGCGATCGACCAGCTCGGCCGGGCCATCGGAACCACGGTCACCTTGGTGGCCGCTATCGCTGGTCTCGCTGTCATGGCCGCCGTGATATTCGTGCTCTGAGTCCATCGGCGCCCCAACAACCAGGAGAAACCAATGCAATCAGCCATCGTCCAGATGATCTTGATCGTGGTCGGCATCGCTGCCGCCGCCATCGTCTCCATCATCGTCTATGCCCAGCTCAGCTCGAGTGCGCCCGAAGCCGGCGACAACATCGACAAGTCCAGGATCACCTCGGAGGAGCTGTGCAAGGCAGTGGGCGGGACCTGGGGCGGATCCCCAGCGGCTTGCTCCTAGCAGCCCGTGGACTCCTCGATCGTCGCCCTGCGCACCGCGGTGTCGGTGATCCTGTTCCTGACTCTGGTCACCGGGCTGTACGTGCGCCACGTGACCCGGCTGTCGGCCGACGCGGCCGCCCAGTCCGCGGCAACCGCCGCGGCCCAGGCCGCAACCGCAGCGGGCTGGCAGTGCCAGCCCGCTGCGCCGCCCGAGGCGGTGGCCGCAGCCGCTCGCGCCGCGCGGGGCCAAATCAGCCATCTGGCCGTGCAACCGGTGGCAGTCGAGGTCTACGCCGACTCCTGCAATCTGCTGGCCGCAGTGACCGCCGCGCCGCTGAACGCCCGGGTGCCGGCACTGCGCACCACTGCCATTGCCTGCCGCTCGGCCACCCGCGCTGTCGCCCTCAGCGTGCCCGGCTCGTGTTAGGAGCGGAGCGATGAGCGATGCCATCTGGAGGGTTTCCCTTCGTTCAGCCCGAGCGGACTGTCAGCCTCTGAGGGCGGAGCGATGAGCGACGCCATAGCGTTTCTGCTGATCCTGCCCGCGCTGTTGCTCGGAGTGGCGGTGCTCGACGCTGCCGGGACGCTGGGCACGGCCCGTTACCGGACTTCTACTTTTGCCGAGGCCGCGGCCGCCAACGCCGCGGCCGCCCTTGCCGACTCTGCGCCCGTAGGCGCCGACCCCTCAGCCCGGTCACGGTGGGACGAGGCATCCGCTGTGGTCAAGCAGTCCGGTCTGGCTGCCACCGCCGGGGTTTGCGGGCAGGCAGATCCCGGTTTCGATGTCCGCTTGCTGTCTCAGCCCCGCAATTCTGGAGTTGCGGGCGCGCCGCCCTCGGCAGCGGTAGTGGTTATCTGCCCCGTGGATTTGGGCCCTCTGCTCACAACCAAGCAGACCGCCGCCGTCGGCATTGAGCCCGTTGGATAGTCCGCCGGATGCATAGCGCCATCTTCGTTCTCGCTCTGGGGTTGGCGGTGGCGGTGGCCAGCGGCTCGCTGGCCGACCATGCGGCGCTGATCGCAGGCCGCAACCTGGGCGCCGAGAGGGCCGAGCGGGCCGCGGCGGCTTTCGTCCGCAGCTGCGGACGCGAAGGCTGCGACCATCGCCTGGTCAATGTCACCCGCATCGACAGCACCGTGCTGACCGGCTGTGTCCGTCAAACCGAGGGGGGCGCCGTGCTTCAAGTGGATGCCCGGGTGCCGTGGAATCCTCGGGTGCTCGTTGGCCTCACCCCTGCCCACAGCAGGGTCGCGGTGGACCTCGGGGGATTCAGCGTGCCTGTAGCGAAGGTGTTGCATCCATGTCCTTGATTTGCGGTCGAGTGCACCACTAGTTCTTTCGGCGATCGCTGGTGCGGTAGCGTGACCGCCGGTGTCTCGGAGAATTGAGATCGAGCTGACCAGCCAACGAGCCGACGGCTCGTGGACTTGGAGGGCGGCCGGAGCACGCCAGCCGAAGGGCGAGCTGGCTGGAGGTCTCATAGCATTTGCCGCCAGTGTGGGCGATGAGCTGACTGTGGAAGCCGAGTTCCACATGGACGGCATCGAGATCATTGAGGCGTTCGAGCCGAAGAAAAAGCGGCCCCTGCCGGAAACTCTGGAGATCCTGGGGTCTGTTCGAGAGCAGCCCCTGGTGACGACCCAGTTGGTGTCCGGCCGGAAGAACCGGGACCGAGACGATGGCCGGGGCCCACAGGACCGCCGCAGTCGAGGCAACCGACGCGAGCGCCAGCAGTCCCGTCGTGAGGAGGACCGCCCCAGGGCCAAGCGGCTGCGCCCAGGCCGGGCCCATCGCCAAGCGGTTATCGACGGGTTGCCCGAGGACCAAAAGTCAGCAGCAGAGAAGATGGTGCGCGACGGCACTGCGTCGGTGGAGCAAGCTCTGCGGAATCAACGCGAACAGGCCCGCATCGCCGCCAAAGCCAAAAAGGCGGCGGAGAAACCAGCCGCCGGCCCCCCGCCAGTTGAGTCCGCCGAGCCGGAACCGTCCCAACCGCAAACCGTTGAAGCCAAACCAGCCGAAGCCAAACCAGCCGAAGCCAAACCAGTCGAACCGAATCTCGCCGAGTCGGCAGCGGCCCCGCAGCAAACCGCCGAAGCCGAACCGAAGCGCTCTCGGTCACAAGCAGCTCAGACGGCGCCTGCCGACGACTTTTTGGCCGCAGCTGCCAAGCTGCTGCCCCGGATGCGGGCCGCAGAATGGCGGGACAGAGTTGACGCAGCCCTCGCCGGCATCGACGAGATCGACCTGCGCGACCTGCGATCGGTGGTGGTTGCCGCAGACTCAGGGGCAACCGGCGACGAGGCCCGGGCGCTGGCCGACGAACTGCGCGCCAAACTCACCGAGCGAGTCGACCGGGAACACGCCGAATGGCTGGCCGAGGTGGCGTCGACACTGGCCGATGGGCGGATGGTCCGGGCATTGCGGCTGAGCGCCCGACCCCCGAAGGCCGGAGCGCCTCTCCCCCAGGACATGGTCACCCGGCTGACTGAGGCTGCCGGAGCGGCTCTGACCAGCGAGACCCCGTCGAAGCGCTGGGCTGCCGTGCTGAGCGCGGTGGCGTTCTCCCCAGTGCGCCGAACGGTGCAACCCCTGGGCATTCCGGAGAAGCCCGACAAGGAGCTGCTGGCCGAGGTGGCCAAACTGTCCGAGCGGATACCCCACATCGCGGCCCTGTTCGGCGTGGAGCCGACCCCGCCCCCTCGCCGCTCCCGCCGAGCCTCAAGAGCTTCAACCGCCTCCCGGCCCGCGGGCTGACCTCAGACGCTGCTAACGCGGCGGCGACTCGGTAAGCACTCGGTGATCGGCCAAGAACTGGAGCAAGCCGTCTACCAGTTCCCACTCCCCGAGTTCTCCGAGGGGCGCCCAGGCGGCGTCGGCGGCGTCGCTTCCCGCTGTGGGGGTTGAGCAGGATGCCACCGCCACCCAGAAGTCCACTACCACGTAGTGACGGCGGCGACCGATGAGCTCGGTCCAGCCCACAGCCTCCCCCACTTCCCCGTCTAATCCGGTCTCTTCTCGCAACTCCCGGCGAGCCGCCTCAGCCAAGGTCTCCCCTCGCTGCACCCGCCCGCCGGGTACCGACCACAATCCCTGCCCCGGCGGGCTTCCCCGACGGATGAGCAGAATGGCGCCGTCGCGCACAACCACCGCACCCGCGCACAGCTCAGGGCCGCTCAACGCCCCACCACTCGCTCCGGGTTGATCATTCTTTTGGGTCGTGGTGGAGACGGGTGTGCATTGTCAGCGCGTGGGCCGTCATTTTGAAGGTCTCGAAAAAGTTTTTGGCCTCTCGGTGGCCCGGAAGCACGAAGGCGTCGATCGCCCCCGCCCGCTGCTGGCGGGCCCACTGCTTCAGGGCGTCGAAAAGCAACTCCCCTATCCCCACCGACCGGGCTTCGGGCGTGACGAACAGCTCTAGGATCCGGGCGATGGAGGAACCGTCGAGGCAGTCGATCCGGCGGGCCCAGCCATACCCCACCACCTCGCCTTCCCAGAAACCGGCAACCACTGAAGCCGAGGCGTCGGCCACCAGCTGGGCGATGTAGTCCTCCAGAGGCTCAGGAGCGGCCTCGGTGGCCAACCAACGCTCACCCCCCCGGTATTCCAAGGCCTCCCGCCGAGCATCGCGGGCCAGGTCAGCCACCGCACCGATCTCATCCGGGCCGACCGGCCGGGCGGCACCCGATTCGGCCATTGCTCAACCGGGCTCGGGATCGGCTGAGAGGTTGAGGGGCGCAGGTCGGGTCGGGGAATGGCCGAGCGCCATGCGACCGAGCAGCCGGGCCGCTTCAACGTGGCGGCGGCCGCGGGAGGCCAGTTCCGAAGCCGGCGCATCCCCCGATAAAAGCAGCCCCACCGGGGCGTAGAAAACGGCATCGAGCACCTGCTCCAAGGCTTTCCCCGAGAATTCGGAGCTGTCGGAAGAAATCACAGCCGGGCCAATGACGGGCAGGGGTCTTCTCCCGATGGGCACTGGGGGTTGCCGCGGAGTCCGAATTGGCTTGAGGTCACAATCAGGAAGCATCCCTCGCAGGTCCACTCGTTGTCGCGCTTGGGGGCAACTTGGCCGCTGGTCTCGGGCGAGGGTTCGGGGGTCTCCTCGTCCTCTTCCTCATCGTCGCCGGCTGCCAGACGATCCTTCAGAATGGTGTCGAGATCGGCTTCCACATTGTCGGGGTCGATGTCCTCCCCATCACCGTCCTCATCTTCGACCATGGTCGCATTCCGAGCCGGCCCGCTCTCGTCGCCTTCCTCTTCGCCCTCTTCGCCGTCCTCATCTAGTCCGGTGTCTTCGAAACCGTCCTCATCGTCCTCATCTAGACCGCCGAGGACGGTTTCGTCGAACTCTTCATCCGGCATGTCATCGTGTGCGTCAGGGTCTGTCATCCTCCCCGGTTACCTCCTCAGGCGAAATGATCAGCGCGGATCATAGACAGCCGAGCACCGCGATGTTCGGACTTGCGGGGTCAAACTCGGATTTCGGCCTTTCAGGCTCATGCCCGCTCTCGAACCTGGCGCCTCTGATCGGCTCGGCGCTCGGCGTCGAGGCGGCCCAGTGACGGCTCTCCGCCGAGGTCGACGAACTTCATCATCTCCGCCACCGCAGGGTGCCCGGCCTCATCGCGTATCAGCCGCCACATCTCCTGTCCGACCTTCCGGTATACCGAATGGCCTTGAGGAGTGGTGCGCAGTTCGATCAGGTGCATAGCAGCCCGGGCGTTGATGCTCATGGCGAAGCGCACCTTATAGGCGAAGCTGACGGCATAGGAGGCCTGTTCGGGGAAGTCGCGGTCCAAGAGGCGGTGCAACTCGGCCGAGCGTTCCATGGCCTCCTCGAAGACCGGCGCGCACCCCGCTGCTGTCACCGACTCCGGGCAGGTATAGCCGTGTCGGGGGCTGAGCCTCTGCCATTCGAGCGTCAGCATCCGGTGACGCTGAAGGTCCCGGAAGGCGCCGTAGTCGGCCAGGATGTCGAACCGGTAGAAGGGCCTCTCCAGCGCGCGCCCCGGTTTGTGGCGGCGGTTGCCCCGGTTCCCCAGATAGGCCCGCACCACCGAGAGCCGGTCTTCGGCGCCCATCGCCCCGACCTCCCGTTCAATCTGCTCCTCCGGCAGCTGGGTGTAGGGGTACAGCATGGAAGCCACCATCTTGCGCTCGGCTTCCGGGTCGAAATCCACCAGCCGGACGGTTGGCGCCTCGTCGGCGGGGAGGTCGGCGGGCAGCAGGTAGTCCGCCACGCTCTGCATCGACTCCCGGACCTCGCCCATGTAGCGGCTCCACTCCACCCCCCGATCCTGTAGGTCCACCCGCTTCAAGAAGGAGGGGATCACCTTTCGGAGCTCGGCCAGCATCAGCTCCCCGTAAGCCTGCACCTCGGGCAGCTCGTGGGCGCGCATCCGCAGCAGCAGTTGCTCATAGGCCTGCCCGTTTCCGTAGATGCCCACGTTGGACACCGTCGCCGCAGGCAGCACCCCCCGAACGGCGTCAAGCGCCTTGGCCCGCACCGCTTGGCGATAGGCGAAGTCCGAGGAGTCCGAGTCTCTCGGCGTGTGCTGGCGGTAGAACTCGGTCATGGCCGGCAGCAGACAGCCGTAGGCTTCGAACATCCGGTCCATGTCGACCACATAGCGGCCCGACAGCGGGGACTCCCCCACCTGGGGATCCCGGTAGTAGCGGTAGCGGCCCCCGATCCGGGTCAGGTAGTCGATGTAGCGCGTTGACTGCTCCAGATAGGACATCAGGCGGCCCCACTCCAACACCTTGGTCAAGATGTTGGAGGCTTGCTCGCAGGCCAAATGGACGCCGCCTAGCTGCGCGACCGAGTCATCGCCGTATTCGAGGAACACCCGGTCGTACAGCTCCTCGGCCCGCCGCAGCCCGACAGTGGCGTCGATCGTCGCATCGCCGCTGACGTCTAGCTCGCCCACGAACTCGTCCAAAAAGAGCCGCCGCAGCGATTTGGGCGACCGGCTGTAGCGGGCGAACAGCGCGCCTTTGACCACTTCAGGCAGGTTGACCAAGGCGAATACCGGCTGGTCCAGATTGGTGAAGTACCGACGGAGGATGTCTTGCTCTTCGGCGGTGAACCGCTCCGAGACGTACTGGGTCATCGCCGGGTTCGGGCCAGCTCGCCTGAGGCCTGATCCAGAGCATCGGCCGCCAGCCACAGATCGGAGATCGTCATGGCCATGATCTTCGCCCCGTCCAGCACCGCCTGGTCGCCACTGGGGGATCGGGCGTAATGGGCGAACTCCGGGGTGTGGATGGCGACGCGTTCGGGCGCCACCTTGATCATGGGGTGAATCGAGGGCACCGCGTGGCTGACGTTGCCCATGTCGGTGCTGCCCACCACCGACGACGCCGCGTCGGGCAGGCCAACGGCTCGCCCGGCGGCGGCGGCGTTTCGCCGGTAGAGGTCGAGCACCACCTGATTGTCGATCAGATCGGCGTAGACCGGCGCCTCCCTACGGCACTCGACCCCCACCCCGGCCGCGGCGGCGCCCGCTTCCAGGCAGGCCACCACCCGCTCCTTCAGCGCGGCCAGGCCGTCGAGCTTCGGGGAGCGGACATACCATTGCGCCGCGGCCTCGTGGGGGACGATATTGGGCTTGTCACCGGCCCGGGTGAAGATCCCGTGGACGCGCTCATCGGGCCGGATGTGCTGGCGGAGCGCGGCCACGTTCATGTATCCCAGCACTGCGCCGTCGAGGGCGTTTCGGCCGAGATGGGGCGACGCTGAGGCGTGGGATGACTGGCCGGTATAGGTGACCTCCAGCTGCTCCACCGCGATGGTGCTCATACAGGACAACTCATGGTTGGCGGGATGGACCATCATGGCAGCGCTGATGCCGTCGAACGCGCCCCGCTCCAGCATGAGGCACTTGCCGCCGCCGCCCTCCTCGGCAGGAGTCCCGATGATCGCCACCCTCCCGCCGAGCTCCTCGGCCAGCGAGGCGGCGGCCAACCCGGCGCCAAGGCCCGCGGCCGCGATGACGTTGTGCCCGCAGGCGTGGCCGATTTCGGGCAGTGCGTCGTATTCGCAGATCACCGCCACCTGCGGACCGGTGCGCCCGGCGCGAGCCACGAACGCGGTGTCCAACCCGCAGGCCGAGCGCTCCACGTCGAGCCCCTCCCCTTCCAAGACGGTGCACAGCAGGTCGTGGGCCTCATGCTCCTCGAAACAGAGTTCGGGGGTCTCGTGGATCTGGTGGGAGACGCTGAGCAATCGAGCCGCTCGGGCGTCGACCTCTGAGGTCATCTGCTGTTTGGCGCCATCAGGGGTCACGGGCGAATCCTAGTGATCCCGCGGCCAGCCGTCGCGCTTCTGCTTGCGGGCGCTAAACCCAAGACACGCCACTAGACGACAACGGTGAGCGCGGCGGGCTCCACCCGGATGGAGAGATTGGACGCCCGCGTCGCCGGTTGCCCGTCTAACTCCACCATCAGCGGCCGCTGAAGCACGATTTGGAATGCTCCAGTGCGGTGGCAGCGGATCCTGGGATGAGGCAGGTGGTCGCCGGTGCCCAGCCGGCGAAGGGCGCGGAGCCGGTCGCCGGACGGGAGCGCCCCGTGGGAGATGTCCAGCAGCCCATCGCCCGGGTGGGCCCGGGGCCCCAGGTTCCACCGGCCTCGCCACGCCGCGTTCATCACCACCAGGGCCTCGCCGGCCCAGCCCCGCCGACGGGCCACCAGGTGGGCGCAGAACCAAAACAGCCGACCGTCCAGCAGCACCGCGCCCACATCCACTGCGAACCGCCAAGCCTCGGGCGAGCCGATGGCCTCGGCGTCGCCGCGCCCGCCCAGCGTGCGGCACAAATCGCCTCCCAGGAGCCCGATCTCGGGCAGCGGGCGGCCGGCCCGGCGGGCAGCCTCGATCAACCCACGGGCCTCGGCGTCGCCTGCTGCCAGGACGCCGTTCGCTCCCAGCCCGCCCGGCTCGCCCCAATCCTCGCCCCGGCGGATGGGCACGCTCTCAGCCCTCAGCGGGCATTTCGCCCTCGGCGGTCGCCGCAGCCCTCGCCGGGATCTTCTCGGAAGAGCCCTCGGCACTCCGGCGCCGCTCTCGACGCAGTCGCAGCCATCCGATGCCGATGGCGACCTCATAGAACAGATACATGGGCACCGACAGCACCATCAAGGTGAACGGGTCGCCGCTGGGAGTGATCACCGCCACCAGTGCCACGATGCCCACAATGGCGAACCGCCGGGCCCGGATCAGCTGCCGGTAGTGGATGATGCCCGCAAACTGCAAGAACACCAGCAGAATGGGGAATTCGAAGCCGATTCCGAATGCCGCCATCATCTTGACCACGAACGACAGGTATTTCGCCGGGGAGAAGCCGGTCACCAAGTCCTCGCCCCCGATGGCGGCGAGAAATCGGAGCGCCCGGGGGATGCTCCAGTAGGCGAGGCCGGCGCCCAGCGCGAACAGCAGGGCGCCCACCACGGTGAACGCCGCCGCGTGGCGACGCTCGCGGGGATACAGACCGGGCTGGACGAACCGCCACGCCTGCCAGAGCACCACCGGGATGGCCAGGGCCAGGCCTCCGTAGCCGGCCACGGTCAGCCGCACTGAGAACGGCTCTAGCGGGTCGAGCACCAACAGCTCGCATCCGCCGAAGAGGTTCTGGCGGGCCGCCTCCTCGGCCACCGCCTCTTCAGGCGCCACATCGCAGTAGGGCTGAACCAGGAAATCCAGAATCTGGTGATAGAACACCCAGCAGGTCACCGCCCCGACCAGCACAGCCACCACGCTCTTGATGAGCCGCGACCGCAATTCCACCAGGTGATCCATCAAGGGCATGGTCTCGTCGCCGGATCGAGAGCGGCCCGGGCCGGCGTCGCTCACGGGCTCTCTTTCGACGGCCCGCCACCCTCGCTTTCGCCGGCGCCCTGATCGTCTTCGGGCTCGGGCTCGTGGGCGGGGCGCCGGTCACCCCCGGGCTCGGCCTCTTGGACCGCGAGCTTTCCCCGCCGGCGGGCTTCAGCCTCGATGGGGTCGTCGAGCGCATTTTGCAGTTCTTGTTGGAACCCGGTGGAGATCTTTCGGAACTGGCGGATCACGCTGCCGATCTGACGGGCCGCCCCGGGCAGCTTGTCGGGCCCCAACACCATCAGCGCCACCACCGCGATAACCGCTATCTCGGCCCATCCGAGGTTTCCCACGACCAGAGGCTACCCCTCGACAGGCGACCCGAGGTTGTCTGAGCCGCGGGCAAAGGCCGAAGATAGCAGGATGGCTGGGCCGCACTGCACCTGAGATGCCTCCTCGGATCTCAGCACTTCGATCGCCGCCGATCGGGTTCGCCCATCGGGGCGCTCGAGCCCAAGAGCGCGAGAACACGCTGGCCGCGTTCACCCGGGCGCTGGACATGGGGGCGAGCGGCTTGGAGAGCGACGCTTGGCTGACCGCCGACGGCCATGTGGTCCTCGACCACGACGGCGTCGTCCGCTTGGGCCGCTGGCGCCGAAAACAGCCCATCTCCGGTTGCCGCCGGGATGAGTTGCCCGATCACATGCCTGCTCTGGCAGACCTCTACCGCCAATGCGGCACCGACTTCGAGCTGTCGCTCGACCTCAAGGATCCCGATGCCGCGGCCGCGGTGATCGACAGCGCCGACGAGGCTGCGGCCCGCGCCGCCCGCCCGTTGCGGCCGCGGCTGTGGCTGTGCCATCCCGATTTGGACACCCTGGCCGGGTTTCGAGAGCAGTGGCCCGATGTGCGCCTGTGCAACTCCACCCGGCTGAGCCGCATGCGCGAGGGGCCTGAGCGGAGGGCCGCGCTGCTGGCCGAGGCCGGAATCGACTCGGTGAACCTCCACCAAACCGATTGGACCGGAGGCTTGGTCACCTTGTTCCACCGCTTCGGGATCCTGTGCTTCGGATGGGATGCACAGCAGCCGCGGGTGCTCGACGAGCTGTTGGACATGGGCATCGACGGGGTGTACAGCGACCATGTGGAGCGCATGGGAGCAGCAGTGGCCGGCTGGTACCCTGACGGGCGATGAACCCGAGCGCCGCTTCTCTGAGCGCACCGGTCGACTTCGATCTGACGCCCATCCAATTCGCCGATGTCGCGGCCGCCTACGGCAAGGGCGACGTTGCCGTTCGGGAGATCACCTGCCGGTTCGAACACGGCACCTCCACCGCCCTCGTCGGTCCCAACGGCTCAGGAAAGACCACTGTGCTGCGCCTGCTGTCGGGCCTGGCCCAGCCTTCGCAGGGAGCGATCACGCCCAGCCCGGCCAATAAGTCAGTGGCCTTGGTGCCGCAGCAGCACGGCCTGCGCGCCTGGCTGCCGCTGACGGTTTCCGACGTGCTCCGCATGTCCCGCTTCCGCGACCGCGGCCTCATCAAGCGGTTCGGCCCGGCGGATCGGGACATCGTCAAAGACGCGGCCGAGCGCATGGAGGTCATCGACCTGGTGAATCGCCAGTTCGGGCAGCTTTCGGGCGGTCAGCGCCAGCGGGTGATGGTGGCCCAGGCCTTGGCCCACAAGGCCGATGTGCTCTTGATGGATGAGCCGATAACCGGCCTGGACATGCCCAGCCAGGAAACCATCCTTCAGGTTATCGACGAGGAGCGCGGCCGGGGCCGCATCGTGGTCATCTCCACCCATCACATGGACGAGGCCGAGCACTGCGACCAGGTGGTGCTGCTGGCCAACCGGATGGTTGCGGTGGGAGCGCCCCGCAGGGTTCTGACCAACAAGAACCTCCAGGAGACCTTCGGCCTGCGCATGGCCCACGGCGACCGAGAGGACTGCGTGTTCCACGGAGAGCACGACAGCCACCGCGGCGGCGTCCCCCACGTCTTCGACGACCACGGCCATGCTGGCCGCTAACGCCTGCATGCGGTGGGGAATCAGAGACGGCCGAAGTCGGTTACCGGCCAGAGCCGCAAAAAGGCCCGCCCGACGATCAGGCGCTCGGGTATGGGGCCGAACACCCGGCTGTCGGTGGAGTTGGCCCGGTTGTCACCCATGACGAATACCTGGCCCGCCCCGATCAGACAACCCCCGTCGACGATGGCGTCGCACCCCGGCGGCGGCCCGCCGACGGTGATCCCGGGAGACTCCAGATAGGGCTCGTAGAGCCTCTGGCCGTCGATGTAGACCACTCCGTCAACGAACTTGACCACCTCGCCGGGCAGAGCGATGACTCGCTTGATGAGGTCGTCCTCCTGTCTTCCGCTGACCCCTGAGGGCCGTTCGAACACCACCAGGTCGCCGCGGTTCACGTCATAGCCCAGCTTGTAGACCAGAACGCGGTCCCCGTTCTGGAGGGTGGGCTCCATGGAGGTGAAGCGGATGTAATAGGCCTGGAACAGCACGGCCCGCAGCACCAGGGCCAGCACCAGTGCACCGGACAGGACCACAACCCATTCGGCCGCTACCCGGGCGGTGGACTTCTTCGGTTTGCCGTTGGCGTCGTTTTGCCCGTCGTCCTCCGAAGCAGGCCCGGCGGTCCCGAACTCATCGGGCGCGGGCTGTTCGGCTTGATCGCTGGTCACGACGGGCGTTGCTCGTCGTCGTAGCGGGCCAGCACCCGCCGGGCGGCCTTTCGGGCCTGGTCGACGGCTATGGGGGGCTCGGCGTGCCGCAACTCGGCTTGAGGACCGAGCTGGAGCAGGAGCCGCTCCAGCCAGCTGATGCGGCTCACCGCCATGGTGGCGTCGATCGCTCCGCCGTCCAGAACCACCTCGTCGTCGGTCGGGTACTTCTCGATGGCCCATGAAGCTCCCGGAGCGAGCCGGAGCACAACCCGGGGATCGCCCGGTCGGGCCTGGAAGGCCGACGGCAACCCCGGTTCGTCGGGCGGGTCGAAGAGCGTCTCCAGTACGTGAAGCGATCTGATCCGGTCGATGCGGAACACCCGCACACCGCCGGCCTGCCGGCAATGGCCCAGCACATACCAGTTGCCCGACTCTGAGAACACTCGATGCGGATGGATGACTCGCTCCGATTCCCGGCCTCTTCCGTAGCTGAAGTAGCGGATCCGAACCTCGCGGTGATCAGCGGCCGCGCCCAGCAGCGGCTCAACCCATTCGCCGGCCGACTCTCCGAGGCTCACGGCCAGATCCTCGCCGACGCTGACTCCCAGACCGGCGGCGAGCTTGGCCAGCCCCCGGCTCAGCGGGCCATCGGGGTCGGCCCCGGACAGCAGGGCCTCTGCGGCGCCGATCAATCCCAGGGCTTGGCCGGGGGTGAGCCTGAGGGGGCGGGAGAAGTAGTCCGCGTTGCTGATCGCCACCCAGCCTCCCCCTTCTTCCTCGTCCAAGCCCATCACGTCTATCAGCTCGTCTGGGGTGAAGGGGTGCAACCCCACCACGAACAGGACTTTCACCAGGTCCTCGCGCAGTTCTGCTTCGGGATAATCGAACCGATGGGACACCTCGCTCAGCTCAGCCCCGCCCTGCGACATGATCCAGGGAACCAACTCCAGCATTCGCCGAAGTCGGTCCCCCGCGGTCAGCCGGCTCATCGGCTCATCTCCTCGAGCCAGGCCACCATGTCGGCGCGCAGTTCGGGGGGTCCGAGAATCTCGGCATGCTCGAGGAACTCCAAAACCACGGACCGGAAAGCATCGGGGCTGCGAACCACCACCTCGAAAACCGCCGAGCCGTCGCGTTCCCTCTCCGCGGGCTCCTGACCGAGGCGCCGTGCCGCCCAAACCGCCTGTTCGGGGTCGATCTTCAGCGTGGCGGTGACGGGTGGGGCGGCGCCGAACTTCCACGGCTGGAACGACACCCAGCCTGCGGTGCCCTCCGGCTGCTGGAAGCCGCTGGGGGGTCCCAACTCCACCCCGCCCTGTATTCGGTCCACCCGAAAGGTGCGTCTGTCCTCGCGGCTCCGGTCATAGCCCAACACGTACCAGTGGCCCTGGTCGAAGGCCAGAGTCCACGGTTCCACCGCCCGGTGCTGCCCTCCGTAGGCGAATTCCGCCACCCGCTGCTCGGTGATCGACTGGAAGACGTCGGCCAGAGCGGGGTGTGCGGGCACCGCAGCCAGCTCGGACGCGGTTGCCTCCCCCACCCTGCCGCCCAGCTTCCAGAGCACCTCGGACCCCGAGACCCCGTCGAAGCGCACCGCGGTAGTCGCCCGATGCAGCGCCGCGAGCTCGTCGGCCTCGAAATCCATCTCCGGCAGCGAATAGTCCTGCTTTCGGATGCGGTACCCCAGGGTCTCCCGCTCCTGACCGGGCACCCGCCCGGAGATGACCGGTATCTCGGCGTCGGCCAACTCGTTCATGTCCCGGTGGAAGGCCCGCTTGGCCGCCGGCCCGTTCTCGGGATAGCCCGCAGAGTCAGCCCCCCGGGCCACCCCCACCTTGGTGTGAATCTCCTCGATGGACAAGAAGCGAGGGGTGTCGATCAACGCGGCGATGAGACGGAGCAAGCGCTCCAACCTCACCTGCTCCGGCTTTCGCCGCGACTCGGCGGTCATCAGCGTCCTCTCTATGGTTCGCTCGCGGCCGTCACAGAGATTCAATCAGCTTCTCAACCCGCTCGTCATGGGCGCGGAACGGGTCTTTGCAGAGAACGGTTCGCTGGGCCTGGTCGTTCAGCTTCAAATGCACCCAGTCCACGGTGTAGTCCCGCTTGCGCTCCTTGGCCCGCCGGATGAAATCTCCTCTGAGCCTGGCCCGGGTAGTGGCCGGAGGGTTCTCCGCCGCGTGGCTGACTTCCTCGTCGCCGCACATCCGCTCGGCCAGTCCCCGGTCCTGCATCCGGTAGAAGAGGCTGCGGGACTGGTTGACATCATGGTACTGGAGGTCTACCAGCGCCACCCGAGCGTCGTTGAGCTTGAGATCGTGGCGAGCGCGATAGGCCTCGATGAGGTGGAACTTCATCACCCAGTCGCATTCCCGGGTCAGACCGAGGGGGTCTTCGGCGATCTGAGTCAGGCAGTGCTCCCACATTTGCAACGCCTGCTTTTCCTGAGGCTCGAGGTCGCGGCTGTCGGCGTACTTGAGCGCCCGGTCGAGGTATTCGGACTGTATGTCCAAAGCGCTGGACTCGCGGCCGCTGGCCAGGCGTATCCTCCGAGTGCAGGTCGGATCATGGCTGATCTCCCGGATGGCCCGAATGGGATTGTCCAGTGTCATGTCCCGCAGCGCCACCGACGGATCTTCCAGCATTCGCAGCAGAATGCTGGTCGCCCCGGCTTTGAGGAACGTGGCGTACTCGCTCATGTTGGAGTCGCCCACGATCACGTGCAGCCGACGGTACCGCTCGGCGTCGGCGTGGGGTTCGTCGCGGGTGTTGATGATCGGCCGCGAGCGGGTGGTAGCGCTGGAGACCCCCTCCCATATGTGCTCGGCCCGCTGGCTCATGCAGTACGCGGCCCCTCGGGCGGTTTGGAGCACTTTGCCGGCCCCGGCATAGATCTGGCGGCTGACCAGGAAGGGGATCAGCACCTCAGCGTACTCTGAGAAGTCGTCTCGCCGGCTGGTCAGGTAGTTCTCATGGCAGCCGTAGCTGTTTCCCGCCGAATCGGTGTTGTTTTTGAACAGGTAGATGTCGCCGTGGATACCCTCTTCGCTCAGCCGCTGCTCAGCACTCTCGACGAGCGTCTCCAGAATGCGCTCGCCGGCTTTGTCGTGGGCCACCAAATCGTAGACCGAGTCGCACTCCGGGGTGGCGTACTCGGGATGCGAGCCCACATCTAGGTACAGCCGGGCGCCGTTGACCAGAAAGACGTTGCTGCTGCGGCCCCAGGAAACGACTCGGCGGAACAGGTAGCGGGCCACCTCGTCGGGGCTCAGCCGGCGGTGGCCTCTGAGGGCGCAGGTGACGCCGTACTCGTTCTCGATCCCGAAGATCCGCCGTTCCACTAGGCGGAACGCCTTTCAAGAGCGGGCCGGGCCATCACTCCAAGAGCCCGGCCAACTCGTCGCCTTCGATTCGCTGAAAGGCCCGCCGCCCGGACTCCCTCGCCAATATGGCCACCTCGAGGTCGGCTGCCCCCAGAGTCCGCTCCTGGCCTGACAGCGCCGCAGCCGCTGCGGCCACGGCAGCGCCCGTCTCCCAACCCCGGTCATAGGCCTCGCCCAGCTGCTCGGCGATTGAGTCGGCCTCTCCGCCCAGCACCGTGTAGCCCGACTCGTCGTTCACCGTGCCGTCGTAGAGAACGTGGAACATCTGATCTCCATCAGGGTCCGATGACACTTCGGCCACCAAGATCTCCACCTCCATCGGCTTCATCTCATGGGTGAAGGTCTGCCCCAGCACCTGGGCGTACTGGTTGGCCAGACTCCGGGCATCGACGTCCTCGCGGCTGTAGGTGTAGCCCTTGAGGTCGGCATGGCGGACGCCGGCGATGCGAAGCTGGTCGAACTCGTTGTAGCGGCCCACCCCGGCGAAGGCGATGCGGTCGTAGATCTCGCTCACCTTGCGCAGGGTGCTGGACCGGTTCTCCGCGCAGATCAGGATGCCGCCGCCAATGCTGAGGGCGGCGAGGGCCCGGCCCCGGGCGATGCCCTTGCGGGCGAAGTCAGCCCGGTCCTTCATCATCTGCTCGGGGGCGACGTAGAAGGGCATGGTCATGGCAAATCCCCCCCGCGGCGCTCCAGGTCGGCCAAGAGGTCGCGGAACCGCGCCTCCACTTCGGAGTCGGCCACTCGCTCGAATCCGCTGGCGCCGATGACCGCCACCACAGGATAGATGCCCCTGATCAGGTCGGGGCCGCCGGTGGCCGAATCCTCCTCGGCCGTGCGGAACAGGGCCGACACCGTCAGGTCGATCATCTCGTCGGCGTCGGCGTCGGGCCGATAGCCCAGCTTGATCACCGTTCCCGCGTGCAGGCTCCCGGAACCCCCCACCGCATACTCCTGTTCCTCGTAGCGGCCGCCGGTCACGTCGTACTGGAACAGCCGGCCTGCCTCGCGACCGGTGTCGTAGCCGGCAAACAGCGGGACCACAGCGAATCCCTGCATCGCCGCGGGCAGGTTGTTCCGCACCAACATGGCGAGCTGGTTGGCTTTGCCGTCCAGGCTGAGCCTCTTGCCCTCCACCTTCTCGTAGTGCTCGAGCTGCAGCTGGAACAGCCTCACCATCTCCATGGCCGGCCCGGCGGCGCCGGCGATGGCAACGCCGGAGTGCCGGTCGGCGGGGAACACCTTCTCAATGGTCCGATGCCTGATGAGGTGCCCCGCGGTGGCCCGGCGGTCTCCGGCCATCACCACTCCCTGACGAAAGCGGATGGCAACCACCGTGGTGGCATGGGCAATGGCCGTATCGCCAGCCGGGGCGCTGGGCGTCGGCGGTTCAAACCCGGTGGAGCGCAAGAGCGCCGCGAAGTCGGGGCCCGGGTCGCCCTCGGCTCCAAACAGGGGCAGCGTCACGGTTTGCAGGCCGTCACTACTGCCCGCCCTTTTGGATATACGACTTCACGAAGTCTTCGGCGTTCGACTCGAGCACCTCGTCGATCTCGTCTAGCAGGTCGTCGAGCTCGGCTTTCAGCTCTTCACCCTGCTCTGAAGCCGCGGGGGCCTGGCGAGCCTCGGACTGCTCATGCTGGGGCGCCGGTCTTTTGATCTGCTCTCGCTCTGCCATCTCCATCCCTCTTGCCCGGATTCGTGTCGATCACGATACCGCGCCGAACCCGAAGCGCAGGCAAATCGTGGGGCCGCTCAGCGGGCATCCGATTCCCGGAGGCGGACCAGCAGCTCGGCTGCGGTGTCGCAGTCGGCGAGGAGTCGGCCGACGTGGGCCGCAGTGCCCCGGGCAGGCTCCATCATGGGAACCCGCCGCAGCGGCTCATCGCCCACGTCGAACACGATCGAGTCCCAGTTGGCGGCCACGATGCTGGCCGCCCACCGCTTCAGGCACTGGCCGCGGAAGTAGGCCCGGGTGTCGTCTGGCGGCTCAGAGACGGCCGATCTCGCGTCATGGGGGGAGACCAGTGTCTCCAACCCCGCCCGGGCCGCCACCGAGCGCTCAGGCCGCAGGTCGTGGTACTGGAGGTCGAGGGCGGCCAATCGGGCGTCATCGGGCCGCAGCCCGTAGCGCTCGGACAGACCTTGGATCAGCCGGTATTTGGCCACCCAGTCGAGCTGGCCCGCCAGCTGGACGGGATCGGATTCCAAGCCGGCTAGCACCTGTTCCCACCGGTCGATCACCATCTCTCCTATCGGGCCGCCGACCGCGTCGAGTCCGTGGCTGTCGGCGTACTTGCGGGCCTGGTCCAGAAGATCCCATTGGATCTCCAACGCGGTGGCGGAGGCCCCGTCGTCCATCTCCAAGGGCGCGGCCAGGCTCAAGTCGTAGGACACCTGCCGCATGGCCTGCACCGGAGCTCGTAACCGGAGGTCGCGGGGCAAGAAGTCGTCCTCGACCATGGCCAAGACGAGGGCCGTGGTCCCCACCTTGAGGAAGGTGGCCACCTCCGACATGTTGGCGTCCCCGGTGATGACATGCAGACGGCGGTAATGCCGAGCATCGGCGTGGGGCTCGTCACGGGTGTTGATGATGGGCCGCTTGAGCGTGGTCTCGAGGCCGACCTCCTCCTCGAAGAAGTCGGCCCGCTGCGTGATCTGAAACGGAACCTCTGCAGTGGTGAGGCCAGGCGCCTCAGAACCGACCTTCCCCGAGCCGGTGAATATTTGGCGGGTCACCAGATGAGCGGTGGCATGGGCCACGATGCGGGCGAAGGGGGTGGCGCGGGCCATGAGGTAGTTCTCGTGGCAGCCGTAGCTGTTGCCCTTGCCGTCGGAGTTGTTCTTGTACACCACCAACGCCTGGCCGGGGGGCAGCACCTCCGCCGCGGCCTCCATCGAGCGGATCAGGATCAGCTCGGCGGCCTTGTCGTAGCGGGTCACGTCCAAGGCGTTGCCGCACTCGGGGGTGGACAGCTCGGGGTGGGCGTGGTCCACGTAGTAGCGGGCGCCGTTGGTGAGCACCGCGTTCACCAGATGAGTCTCGATCTCCGGGGCCAGCGATCCCATCGGGGCGATGCCTCGGATGTCGTTGCCGGGCATCTCGTCCTCGAAGTCCCAGTTCACTCCGGCCGCCGGGCCGCCCTCACCGGTGCGCTCGACTTCTGACAAATAGGAGTTGATGAGCAGGGATGAGGCGGTGATGGGGTTGGCCTCCTCGGCGCCGGTGTGCACGATGCCGAATTCAGTCTCGATCCCGCAGATCTTGGGTACCGCCATGGCGGGCACGCTAGTTGAGTCGGGCCGCCCGTCTGGTGGTTCTCCGAACTAGAGGTACTGGCCGGGGCCGATGGCCTCGATGGACCGACCGCCCTGGCCGATGTGCTCGCTGGACATCAGCGTGCGTACGAACACGATCCGCTCCCCCTTCTTGCCGGAGATCTTGGCCCAGTCGTCGGGGTTGGTGGTATTGGGCAGATCCTCGTGCTCCCGGTACTCCTGGTGGACCGACTCCAGCAGATCTTTGACGTGGATGCCCGCCGCGCCCCCCGCCAGGAGGCGCTTGATGGCCGATTTCTTGGCCCGGCGGACCACGTTCTCGATCATCGCCCCCGAGGCGAAGTCTTTGAAGTACATGATCTCCTGGTCACCGTTCTGGTAGGTGACTTCCAAGAACTGGTTGCGCTCCTCCTCCGAGTACATCTCAGCCACGGTCTGCTCCACCATGGCCTGTATGGCCTTGTCAGGGTCGCCGCCGCCGAGCCCCTCCACCATCTCCGCGGCAATGGGGAGTTCAGAGGTGAGATAACGGGAGAAGATGGCGCAGGCCGCGTCGGCCTCCGGGCGCTGGATCTTGATCTTCACGTCCAGCCGTCCCGGCCTCAGTATGGCGGGGTCGATGAGGTCTTCGCGGTTCGACGCCCCGATCACGATGACGTTTCGCAGCGCCTCAACCCCGTCGATCTCCGCGAGGAGCTGCGGCACGACGGTGGACTCCATATCGGAGCTTATCCCGGTGCCCCGGGTGCGAAAGAGCGACTCCATCTCGTCGAAGAACACGATCACCGGCCAGCCCTCAGCCGACTTCTCCCGAGCCCGCTGGAATACCAGCCGGATCTGTCGCTCGGTCTCGCCCACGTACTTGTTCAGCAGCTCCGGGCCCTTGATGTTCAAAAAGTAGGACCGCGCCTCGCGGTCAGGGCTCATGTCGGCCACCTTGCGGGCCAAGGAGTTGGCCACCGCCTTGGCGATCAGGGTTTTGCCGCATCCGGGCGGGCCGTACAACAAGATGCCCTTGGGGGCGGGCAGCTGGTATTGAGCGAACAGGTCGTGGTGCATGAAGGGGAGTTCGACCGCGTCGGTTATCTGCTCGATCTGCTCGTCGAGCCCTCCGACCTGCTCGTAGGTGATGTCGGGCACCTCCTCCAACACGAGGTCATCAACCTCGGGCCGGGGCAGGCGCTCGATGAGCAGTCCCGAGCGGGCGTCCATCAGGGCGGCGTCCCCGCTCTTCAGCGGATGGCCGATCAACTCCGCAGCCAGCTCCACCACCCGCTCCTCGTCGGCCCGGCCCACGATGAGTGCCCGCGAACCGCCGCTCAGCAGCTCCTTGACCGTCACCACCTCGCCGGTGCCGTCGCCCGCTCGAGACAGCACCACGTTGAGCGATTCGTTGAGCACCACCTCTTGCCCCCGGCTCAGCTCCTCGGACTCGATCTCGGGATGCAGCGCGACCCGCATCTTGCGGCCTCCGGAGAACACGTCCACGGTGCCGTCGTCGTTGCGGCCCAGCAGCGTTCCGTAAGCCGAGGGCGGTTGGGTGAGCTTGTCCACCTCATCGCGCAGAGCGGAGATATGCTCTCGGGCCTCGCGCAGCGTGTAGGTGAGCTTCTCATTCTGGGACACAGCCTTGGCCAGCTGCCCCTTTGTCTCCAGCAGCCGCTCTTCTAGGGCGCGAACCCGTTTGGGGGCGTCTTGAAGCCTTTGGCGGAGAACGGCGACTTCTTGTGTCAGTGCCGCCAACCGGGCGGTCGAAGAGGAGTCCTCCTGTGGGGCCTGCGCATCTGCGGTGTCGCCGTCGCCCATACCAACCCGACTCTACACGCCGCCACCTGCTTGTTGGCGCGAGATCGCAGCTCCGTTCGCACCCTTGCGTCAATTCCCATCGATACGCGGCGATGGGCTTTCGGTCGGTTACGCTTGGCCAGCGCTCAGCGTCTATTGTGACGGTGGCCAGCTGCCAGACATGAAAGGGCAAAGCACCGATGCAAATGAAGGTCTGGATCGATCAGGATCTCTGCACTGGTGACGGTCTCTGCGAAGAGATCGCTCCCGATGTCTTCACGCTGCTCGACGATGGTCTGGCCTATGTGAAGGAAGGCGACAAGGTCTTCAGCGATCCCGGCGGCGTCGAAGGATTGGCCATCGTGCCAGAGGGCCAGGAAGAGGCAACCATCGAGTCTGCCGAAGAATGCCCGGGAGAGTGCATCTTCATAGAGGTCTGAGCAACGACCCCGCGGGCTAGCCCGCGAGCCTTCTCGCGGTGGTCACAAAACCGGTGTGGCCCACCATCCGATGCTCTGGCCTGACCGCGTCGCCCTTGATGTGCCAGCCCCGGTGCAGGATCTCCACGGTGGACGCCGAGGCCCAGGGGCCCGAATCGAAGGCTTCGCGCAGCTTCGCGG
>JAPOSH010000154.1 GCA_026709815.1 bacterium
TCACCCCAGCAGACTTCACCTTCTGCGACGACGCCATCTAAACCAACCCCAACCCGTTCGGCCCGCCCCCCACACACAAGGGCGGGCCGAACCGCGCCCAACAAACCCTCTAAACAGCCCCACCCCCGCCGAACTCCGCCAAATACAACGCCCGAGTGGCCAGGACTTCGCGGATCTCATTGGCCATGTCGTCGTAGAAGTGCTCTCGGTAGGCCTTGTCGGTCACAGTCGATACCGCGAATTGGAGGGCGGACAGGGTGGCAATGAAACCCGACACCGCCAGCAGCTCCCAGGTGAACACCAGTTCGCTGCCGAACAGCCCGAAACGGGCCAGGGGATTAAGCGCGTCCGCAGCCACCCACGACACGATGGTGGCTTCCCTTACCGCCAGCAGGCCGAATGCCACATAGAACAACCCGATCACCACCCCGACAAGCACCACCCGCACTGCTTGGGCTGCGAACATCAGCAATCCGAGGTTCACCCGGTCCATGCGTTCGAGGGGGGCGATCGCGGATATCGAGAAGTCCAAAGGCGGCTCAGCGGGCGCCAGCGGCGAATCGCAGCCGTCGATCAGCTCACACGTCTCTTCCCAGCTGTCAAACCGGGCCAATTCACCCAGCTCCGACGGCACTCGCACGGCCACTGAGCCGAGGGCGACGACGGCGAACGCCCCCAGCACGATGGCGTAGTAGTGCCCGGTGAAATCATGGGCCACCTGCCACACTTCGGCGTTCAGAAACAAAAAGGCGCTGAACACCAGGAGCAGCGGCAGAATCCGCCCCACCAATCGACCGATCAAAGCGATCTGGCTGGCCGAGTACGACACCGCCCAGCGCAACATGGGCAGAAGGCCGAAGCTCACCACCCCGTAGGCACCGGCGATCAGGGCGATGTTGACCACCGCCAAGCCCGCGGTGTCGGACAACCGGTCGTCAGAGAACAGGGCGGGCAGCACGGGGGGAACCAGCACGAACACCGCCAGCTCGATGGCGCCCACCCGGTCGGGAAGCTGGAACAGCCGCCTGCCCCGGAGCCGGTTGAGCGCGCCCGCTGCGCCCAGCGCAATAGCCGCGCCGGCCCAGAACACGCCGAATTGGGCCCAGCCGTCGAAGCGGTCGCCGAAGGAGGCGAAAATCTCGATCAGGAACACCAGCGCCAGAAAAGGCGCCGCCCGGGTGAACACATCGGTGCTGGCCCGGTAGTCGTGGATGACGTGGGGAACGCCCCGGCGGATGAACCAGCGCTCGACAGATTGGCGGCGAGAGGTCATCGCCCCCGCCCCATATCAACTCCCTTGGGGAATGGCGGGCACCTCGACGCCGGGGCCGTAGTAGATGAACAGGTTGGCGATCAGCTCGTCGATGCCGTCTCGGGTGCCGCCCTTGGCCAGGTCCACGGTGATGATGTTGCTGTTCACATGGACGGCGTCGATGCCGCCCCGGTCGAACAAGCGCCGGGCCAGCTCGTCCACCGGCCGCTCCCCGGTGACCTCCCGTCCGACCGAATAGTGCTCATGGCCGGTGCCGGTGATGCTCCGGTTGATCTCATAGCGGATCACCCCCGGGCGGCTCGTCGCCCTCTCTACCACAGTCACCGGCTGTCCCATGCAACAAGTTATCGTACCCGCTCCCCCCGCCCCGACGGTCAACTCAGAATCAGAGCGCCCGAGGCAACGCGGCGGCCTCGGCGGCGAGCGCTGTCTGCCGTCTCAGCTCGAGGGCTCACCGCGGCGGCGCTGTCCCTGAGAGCTGAGAGATTCTCTGAGTACTGACAAGTGGGCCTGCCAACATCCCATGAGGTGCGACGGCCGGAAGCCCATCTCGGTGTTGATGGCCAGCATGGCGGCGTTGCTCTGGGCGTTGCCGGTGCGCAGTGTGGCCACCTCGGGGGCGTCGGCGCGCAACCGCCGCCACATCGCGGCTTTCATCCCGCGGCCGATGCCCCGGCCCCGAAAGGCGGGCAGCACAACGGTGTTCCACTGCCACGCGAAGGCAGGGCGGAAGCGGTTGGCGAATACCTCGGTTGCGCCGGCGGCCGACCCGTCAGCACAGACGGCCAAGATGCCCAGATAATCGATGCCGCAGGCATCGCGGGCCGCGAAGTCGGCTCGCAGCGTGGCGGCGTCGAAGGACATGTCTTGGATTTCAAGGGCATCGGTGGGGGCGTCATTCATGGCGTTAGCGGTGACAACCAGCGCCTCGATGTGCTCGTCGGGGCAGCGGCCGGCCCAGCACACCAGGCTGATGTCTCCTGGAGCGGCCTCTATCCACCTGCCCATCAGATCGGCGTCCACCGAGGCCATGTCCAGATCGGACTCCTGCTCGACAGAACGCAACTCGGCGCCCAGCCCGGCCCAGAAAGCGTCGACCTCGGACGTGCAGTCGCCCCAGGCGATCACCGAAGTCCGGCCATCGGCGCCGGCCGTTCTCAACAGCTCGCGCAACACAGACCTCGACGCGTCGCCGGGGACGGGGGCTATCTCCACCACGGCCACCGTCGAATTGGCGGGATCGCGGGTCAGCTCCAAATGGCCGATGGCGACGGCGCGGCCGCCGTCGAACGCCACGATTCGCTCGTGGCGGGCGTTATCGCTGGCATCGTCGCCGAAGGTCGCCCGCAGCTCGGCGGCCGGGGTGACGGGAATCCCGGGATCGCGGACCCGATCCAGCCGCTGCTGAAGCTCCAGGGCGGCCTCGAAGAGAGCCCGATCCAGCTCCCGAGCGTCCACGAGCCGCATGATCAGAGCATAAAGGCGCATATGCCCGCGTGAAACGGGCTCGAGGCGGTCTGGCGGCGTTCTCTCAGGGGCGGGTCAGGGACGGTGAGGTTCCCCCCGTTGGCTGGACACGTGGTTTATGCGGCTTGGTTTAGTCGTTG
>JAPOSH010000129.1 GCA_026709815.1 bacterium
GGGATGTCGATGCCCAGCAGCTCGCTGACGCGGGTTCTCATGGAGCCAGCTTCTCCGGCTGTGGCATTCCCGGTGAAATCACCGCCGCCGACCAGGTCCGAACCCCCGTTGGCGCAGCTCGCGCAACAGGGGGGGAAGCGGACGGTGCCGCGGACGGTACAGCAGCGGCATCCGCTGGTAGGGAGAGGGCCGGTCGCTGCTCCACTTGCCCGGCGGCGCCGAGGTGATGGAGGCCAGACCCACCAGGCATTCGTCGTAGTTGACCCGCCATCCGGCGTAGTCTCGCCACGCCTGCTCGCGGTCTTGGACCACCGGCACGCCGGCGCTCTTGAGAGCATCGTAGGTCTGGTGGAACTCGTGGCGCCGAACGGTGATGGGCGCGGTAGCCGATGGGTCGGGGTCGTAGTCGATGGCGAAGAAGTCGGCAATGTTGCGCAGCGCCGCGTAACCGGCGCGGATCACATAGGGCGCACCGGGCGATGAGGGCACTGCCACCGTCGACAACATGATGGCCACGGCGTCCAAGATGGCCCCCGCCGCGATCACCCACGACCGCTCGGGCCGCACCGACCGGAAGAAGGCCAGCGCGGGATAGGTCTGATGGGTCTCCTCGATGTCGATGAACCAGCGCTCCCACTCAGACCAGGTCTCGTCCATGTCTTCGAGGCCGCCTGTCTCATGGGCCAAGATGATCATGGCCTCAGGGGTGGGCGGGCTTCCCGCCCTTATCTCCAGTCGGGCCACCGCCGCCTCGCGAGAGCTGAAGGCGCTGTGCAGGACGGGCAAGAAGCTGATCAGCAGCGCCACGATGCCCAAGCCGATGAGACCCTCTGCCGCGGCCAGGGTCAGGGAGAACATGTCGTCGCTGGCCCGGTAGCCCAAGGTGGTGAGCGACCAGCCGCTCATGGTCAAGGCCTCGTGGAAGGGGCGCACGTCGAGGGCCCAGAACATGAGCGAGAACCCGTACACCACCCCCGCGGACCACAGCAGCGGCAGCAGCATGAGCGTCGTCGGGGCGTAGCGGGCCAAAATGGCGTCGCGGGCCTCATAGGTCTTGCGGCGGCGGGCGAGCGTCGAGAACAGAAGGCCCATGCCCACGTATACGAAGCGGACCACGAGGCTGCGCTCGGCTCGGGGCACTACCACGGTGTGGATGGCGGCGAGGAGGGTGCCGATGGCAATGAGGGCCCCCGCCGCGAACACAAAACCATCCCCGACTCCCATGCCCCCACAGAATACGAGACTGCCCGCCCCTCTGAGGGTGCTCGAGAGCGGTCACCGCTTGAGGTCTACGCGGAGCTCGACCCGGCAGGGGCGGCGGGGCGGGTCGGTGAAGCCGAACCCCAGGGGGCGGTCGAGCTCGGACATCGGGCCGAGGTCGGTGCCGTTGAGCGATGCCGAGGCCGCGGTGATCCAGCGCAGCGAGCGGGTCCGGTACCACTCGCTGACCCCGGTGGGGCTGACCCCATAGGTCTGCACGCCCAGCAGTCGCCGGGAGATCCAGTTCTCGGCGGTGGCGGTGATCCAACGGGGGCGAGGGGGGAAGTTCACCGCCCACCAGCTGAGCGAGTACGAGAGGCTGATGTCTCCGGCGCTGACGACAGCGTGCCGGGCCGCAGCCTCAACGCCGACCTCGAAGGGGCGAACCTCCTCGAAGGGATACACCGACCTCACGAACTCCGCCACCGGCGGCGAGGCCACCAACACCCGCCGCCCGCCGGGGTCGGCCCACATCACATCGCTGAAAGGCCCGATGGGGCTGGCCCGCCAATGCCCGACCACGAACCTGTGGCCCGAAGCGAAACCCACCGAGGTGATCGAACCGCGCAGAGACTCGGTCATGTCGGGTAGAGGTCGTCGATGGTCCAGCAGATGACCTCGCGGTCGGGGTTGACGACCTCGTGGAACGAGGAGGCGTAGCCGGCGGCGGAGACGAACCAGAAGGGCGAGCGGGGATCCAGGGCCTCTTGAGCCCAGCCGTGGCCGCTGTCGGCCAATCGCTCGAGGGCGCTCACATGATCCAGGTATGAGCGGGCGTCGGCGGCGCGTCGGCGGAACTTGACCGACCCGGTGACCATCTCGCCGTCGAGCGCCCTCCCGACCAGATCCACCTCCACTTCCCGGCGTGAGCGGTCGAGGCCGGCCCACCGGCCCCACTCGGCCACCGCGGGCAGCCCGCGCTCTGGCCCCCAGCGCCGACAGGCCTGGCGGGCAACGTCTTCGAAGACCTGCCGGCCGACATAGGAGGGGAACGCCTCCGGCTCTACGCGAACCCGCCATGCGGCTTCAGGACCGAGGACGGCCACCGCCGACTCTGCGGGCAGCCCGATGCCATAGTGAAAGCGCGCCGCGGGATCGGCCAGCCGGTAGCGGATCCCCCGCTGGGGCGAAGCGCCGAAGTTGACCTCCCGAGCCAGGTAGCTGAGCTGCTCAAGCTGGTCGACCACTCGCTTCAACGCAGTGTCGGCTTTCTGGCCCATCTTGGCTCCGATCTCTCCGACGGTTCGAGCGCCGAGTCCGATGCTGGCCAGCACCGCCCGATACCGGGCCGCGTTGCGCAATCCCTCTTCCTGGTCGATCTCAGTGACCGAACGGGAGCGGACGACGCCGTGGGGTGAGAGGAGCAGATCGGCGATGTTCTCCCCCACCTCACGGGTGTCGTCGACGACGGCCAGATTGGCCGGCAGCCCGCCGAACGCCGCGTAGGCCCGCACCCGATCTCGGGGCCCGTACCTGGCCACCATTTGACCGGCGTTGTAATAGTCGAACGGCTCGAGCGAGATCATGGCGTCGAGTCGGCCGTAGAGGGGCGAACCGCCGGCGGCCAAGGCCTCGAGGGTGCGCACCGCCGACCCGCTGAGCACCACCAGCAGGCTCGC
>JAPOSH010000140.1 GCA_026709815.1 bacterium
GGGTGACATACCCTTCAAGAGTAAGACCGAAATCAGGGGCATATGCGTACAAGCCCTTGCCTCTAGGCACTCCCTGAAAGCCCATAACGCCTTCATCTGATTCCGCTAACATGAAGGACGTAGCAGACGAGGCTGGCCACTCGGCTGGCGTGTTGAACAAAACAGAATCTCCCGACAGTGTCCTTATCGGTGAGGATCGTTTCGATGGCCCGAGTTTCGCAAGGTAAATCGCCCCCGATGCTGTCAGCGCATTGATCTGGGAAGGTGAGGCAACTGGCGTAGCAACACTCTGAACGTCACCCCTCGTCGTACTTGGCCGATAGAGGCTTGCCCCCAGAGTCGCCCCAGATGCAGCAACAGCAGCCCCCACGACAACCTTTCGTCGCTATAACTCCATGGTGTCTAAACATAACCAGGCGACCTGAAGCAGTCAATAGCTGAGGCCCCCCCTTTCGCGACAGCTCCAAAATCAGAACCCGGTGTCCCGGCTTCTGCACATGGGGCTGCTACTGGAGGCGGAAGCGGACGATGCGGGAGAAGCTCTCGGCTTCGAGGGAGGCGCCGCCGACGAGGGCGCCGTCGATGTCGGGCTGGGCCATGAGCTCGGCCACGTTGACGGGCTTGACCGAGCCGCCGTACTGGACGCGGAGCCCGTCGGCGGCACTGGCGCCGAAGTTGGCCCGCACCCGCTCTCGGATGAGGGCGCAACCGGCCTGGGCGTCGTCGGGGGTGGCGGTGCGGCCGGTGCCGATGGCCCACACCGGCTCGTAGGCGATGACCATGGCGCCCACCTGGTCCCGCTTCAGCCCGGCCAGGCCGGCATCCACCTGGGCGGTGATGCGGGCCTCGGTTTGATCGGCCTCTCGCTCTTGCAGGGTCTCCCCGCAGCACATGATGGGGGTCATACCCGCGGCGAGTATGGCCTTGAGCCGCCGGTTCACATGCTCGTCGGTCTCGCCGAAGAGCTGCCGGCGTTCGGAGTGGCCGGCGATCACATAGCTCACCGACAGCTTGGCCAGCATGGCCGGCGACACCTCCCCGGTAAAAGCCCCGCGCTCTTCCCAGTGGCAGTGCTGGGCGCCCAGCGCGATGGGGATGTTGTCGGCGTCAAGCACGGTCTGAGCCGAGCGCAGATCGGTGAACGGCGGGTGGAGAGACACATCGGCCGAGGCATAATCGCCCTGGTCGAGGGCATAAGACAGCTTCTGGATGAGCTGTATGGCCTCCAGATGGTTCATGTGCATCTTCCAATTGCCGCTGATCAGCGGCTTGCGCTCAACCATTGCGATCCCCCTCGCCGGTCGCGGCCGACTCTCTCAGCGCCCTCAGCCCAGCCAGGTCGCCCTGTTCGATCAGCTCCAACGACGCCCCCCCGCCGGTGGACACGTGGTCCATCTCCTCCTCGAGACCGAACCGGCGGATTGCGGCAACGCTGTCGCCCCCGCCCACCACGGTGAACGCCCGGCTCGAGGCCAGCGCCTCAGCCACCACCTTGGTGCCCGCCGCGAACCGCGGGTCTTCGAACAACCCCATCGGGCCGTTCCACAAAACGGTGCCCGCCTCGGCGATGACATCGCTGAACTCGGCCGCGGTGCCCGGGCCGATGTCCAACCCCCGCCAGTTCGGCCGCAGATCCGTCCCGGCCTGCACCACCCGCTCCCCCGGCGCCAGAGCGGTGATGTCAGACGGAAGCCGGATGGGGGCGCCCGAGTCCAGCAGTCGGGCGCAAGCCTCGATCTGCTCGGCCTCCAGCAGCGAGTCGCCCACGCTGCGCCCCAGGGCGGCCAGAAAGGTGAAGCACATTCCCCCGCCGATGACCACCTCGTCGGCCGTCTCCAGCAGGGCGCCGATCACCCCCAGCTTGTCGCTCACCTTGGCGCCGCCCAGCACGGCCGCGAACGGCCGCTTGGGCTCGGCCCGCAGCCCCAGCAGCACTCGGGCCTCCTCGGCCAACAGTCGACCAGCGGCGCTGGGCAGATGCCCGGGCGGCCCGGTGATGGAGGCATGGGCCCGGTGCGACGCCCCGAAGGCGTCGTTCACGTAGCCGTCGCAGCCCTGGATCAGCCGCCGCACCAACCGGTCGTCGTTGCCGGTCTCTCCGGGGTCGAAACGCAGGTTCTCCAGCAGCTCCACCCCGGGGGCCAGCTCTGCTAGCCGGGCTTGAACCGGCGCCATCGAGTACCGGGGGTCGGGCTGGCCGTCGGGGCGGCCCAGGTGGCTGCACGCCACCACTGCGGCCCCCTCTTGCTCCAGGAACCGGATGGTGGGCAGGGCGGCCTTGATGCGGAAATCATCGGCGATGGCGCCGTCAGCGCCGAGCGGAACGTTGAAATCGGCCCGCAGCAGGATGCGGCGGCTGTGCAGGCCGCCGAGGGCATCGCGCAGCGATTCGAGAGTGGGAAGCACCCCGGTGGGAAGCACCCCGACGCTCAGCGGGCCGCCGCGCCCACGATGGCGACCAGATCTACCAGCCGGTTGGAATAGCCCCACTCGTTGTCGTACCAGCCGGAGACTTTGACCAGGTTGCCCAGGGCCATGGTCAGCCCGGCGTCAAGCGTGCAGGAGGCCGCCGATCCGACGATGTCGGACGACACCAGCGGGGCCTCGCTGTAGTCCAGCACCCCGGCCAGCGGCCCGGCCCCGGCCGCGTCGGCAAAAGCGGCGTTGACGTCTGCGGCCGAGGGCTCGCCCCGGACGATGGCGGTGAAATCGGTGAGGGAGCCGTTGGGAATCGGCACCCGCAGCGCGATGCCGTCGAGCAGTCCGTTCATGGCCTGAAGCACTAGGCCGGTGGCCCGGGCCGCGCCGGTGGAAGTGGGAACGATGTTCACCGCCGCAGCCCGAGCCCGGCGCAGATCAGAGTGGGGACCGTCCACCAGCGCCTGATCGCCGGTGTAGGCGTGGACGGTGGTCATCAGGCCCCGCTCCACCCCGAAGGCGTCGTCGAGCACCTTCACCAGGGGCACGAAGCAATTGGTGGTACACGAGGCGTTGGACACCACCAGGTGGTTATCGGGGTCGAAGTCGCCGTCGTTCACCCCCACCACGAAGGTGGCGTCGGCCCCCGAGGATGGGGCGGACACGATCACTCGGGGAGCGCCGGCGTCGAGATGGGCGGCCGCTTTGTCGCGGGCGGTGAAGAACCCGGTGGACTCCACCACGACGTCCACCCCCAAGTCTCCCCAGGGAAGCTCGGCCGGGTTGCGCTCCGACAGCACTCGCAGCACACTGCCGCCGACTTCCAGCCCGCCGTCTACCACCGCCACCGGGTCGGCGAACCGGCCCATCACCGAGTCGTACTGCAACAAGTGGGCCATGGTCTCCAGACTGCCCAGGTCGTTGACAGCCACGAATTCCAGATCGGCGCCAGACTGGCGGGCCGCCCTGAAGAAGTTCCTCCCGATGCGGCCGAAACCGTTGACGCCCACGCGAATGCTCATGCCGCTGAGACTAACGTAGGCCCGCTGTGACAATGCGCACCTACAGGGACATCCGCCCCACGTTTCCCGACCGCAGCGCCTGGACGACGCCGCAGGTGCTGGCCCACCGGGCCGCAAGCCACGGCGAGGCCGTGTACCTGGACTGTCCTGAGGAGGGGCTCACCTGGACGTTCGCAGAGATGTTCGAGTCGGCCCGCCGGGTCGCGGGCACCCTGGGCGCCTCGGGCGGAACTCCCGGCGACCGGCTGCTGGTGATGCTGGCCAACTCGTCGGTGTTCATCCGCACCTGGCTCGGATCCCAGGTGGCGGGAATGGTCGAGGTGCCGATCAACACCGCTTATCGGGGCCAGTTCCTGGAGCACCAGGTCTCCACGGTGGCCCCCAAGCAGGCTGTGATCGAGGGCGCTTACGCCGAGCGCTTCGTCGAGTCTCAGTCGGCCTGCCAGTCGATCGAGCGCTTCTGGGTGGCCGGCGCCGGCGCCGGCGCCGGGATCGCGCTGCTGCGCGGCGCCGGGTGGGAGGCCGAGCCGTGGGACGCCCTCGAAGCATCCGAGCCGGCCGCGCCTGTGGGCGCCGCCCCCCACGACCTCGCATCCATCTTCTTCACCTCGGGAACCACCGGCCCCTCCAAGGGGGTGATGATGCCTCAGGCGCAGATGTACTTCTTCGCCGACGAGTGCGTGTCGCTCACCCGCCTCACCGACGCCGACGCCTACATGGTGACCACACCGCTGTTCCACGGCAACGCCCAGTTCCTGGCCGCCTACCCCGCGCTGGTGGCCGGGGCCCGGTTCGTGCTCCACAGCCGCTTCTCGGCCCGCCGCTGGATCGAGCAGATCCGCGACTCCAAGGCCACAGTCACCAACTTCTTGGGCGTGATGATGGACTTCGTGTGGAAGCAGGAGGCCCGCCCCGACGACGCCGACAACAACCTGCGCTGCATCTTCGCCGCTCCCACGGCATATTCGATCCTCGACGAGTTCAAGGCCCGTTTCGGCGTCGACGCCTTTGTGGAGGTGTTCGGCCTCACCGAGACCTCGATGCCGATCCTGTCGCCTTACGGCGAGGACCGGCCGGCCGGCGCGGCGGGCCTGGCCGCCTCCGACTGGTTCGACGTGCGCCTGGTGGACCCCGTCACCGACGAGGAGGTGCCCGTCGGGGAGCTGGGAGAGCTGGCCGTGCGGCCCAAGTTTCCCTGGACATGCTCAATGGGCTACTACGCCATGGCCGACAAGACGGCCGAGGCGTGGCGCAATCTGTGGTTCCACACCGGCGACGGCCTGCGCCGCGACGCCGACGGCTGGTACTACTTCGTGGACCGCCTCAAAGACGCCCTGCGGCGACGGGGCGAGAACATCTCCTCCTATGAGGTGGAGCAGGCCCTCCTCGGCCACCCCGACATCACCGAGTGCGCGGTGGTGGCCGTCACCGCCGACATCGAAGCCGGCGAGGACGAGGTGATGGCCTGGATCATCGCCTCGTCGCCCATCGACCTGGGCCACCTGTGGGCCTGGGCCGAAACCCGCATGCCCGCGTTCGCGGTGCCCCGCTTCGTCGAGATCGTCGACGAGCTTCCCAAAACCCCCTCAGAACGGGTTCAGAAGATCAAACTCCGCCAACGCGGCGTCACCGCCACCACCCACGACCGAGCCGAATACATCGCCCGCCGACCCCCCGAGGCGTGATGCTGGGACGAGCCGCCTGATGCGGATCGTCGATCTGCTGGAGCGCGATGCGGCGCTCTATCCCCGGCGGATTGCGGCCGCAGTGGCCGGGGGGCCGTCGGTGGGCTTCGCCGATTTGCGAGACCGGGTGCTGCGGCTGGCAGCGGGGCTGGAGACCGCTGGGGTGGGCCGGGGGGACCGGGTGGCGCTGATGGCCGACAACGGGCTGGTCTTCTTCGACCTCTGCCTGGCCGCGGCTTATCTGGGCGCCGCGGCGGTGCCGCTGAACACCCAGCTGGCCGAGGCGGAGCTGGCCTTCATCTTGTCGAACGCCGAGCCGTCGGTCACCGTGGCCACCGGCGAGTACGCCGAGCGGCTGGGGGCGGCGGGCTCGACCGGCCCGGTGGTGGACGCCGACGGCGACGCCTACGCGGCGCTGCTGGCATCGGCGCCGCTGGCCGAGATAGATCGCGCCACGGAGGACGACACGGCGCTGATCATCTACACCAGCGGCACCACCGGACGGCCCAAAGGGGTGTGCCTCACCCAGCGGGCGCTGGCCTTCAACGGGATGACCATGGCGGTGGTGCAGCGGTTCCGGCCCGACGACGTGTGCTTGTCCACCACGCCGCTGCACCACGCCGCTGCCGGCACCAGGGTGTACTCCCTGCTGGCCGACGCCCAGACCCACGTGGTGCTGCCGCTCTTCTCCCCCGAGTCGTTCTTCGCCGCGGTGGCTGAGCACCGAGTGACCATCTCCATCCTGGTTCCCGCGCAGCTGCGCCGCATCCTCGGCCATCCCGGCTTCGAGGAGGCCGACCTGTCCAGCCTGCGGCTCGTGGTGTACGGCGCCGCCCCCGCCGCCGAGTCGCTCATCCGCCAAGCCCATGAACGCCTGGGGTGCGGGCTGTATCAGGCGTACGGCATCTCCGAGGGCGTTTCCAACCTCACCGGGCTGCTGCCCGAAGACCACGACCGGGCCGTGGCCGAGCGCCCCGAGCTGCTGGCCTCGTGCGGTCGGGTGGTGCCCGGCGTGCGGATCGAAACCCATGACGAAAACGGCGCCCCCACCGCTCCAGGAGAGGTGGGCGAGATCTGGGTGAAAAGCGAGAAGGTCATGGCCGGCTACTGGCGCGACCCCGAGCAGACCGCCGAGGCCCTGGTCGATGGGTGGCTGCGAACCGGCGATCGGGGCCGCTTCGACGACGAGGGCTACCTCTACATCGCGGGCCGGTCCAAGGACATGCTCATCAGCGGCGGGGTCAACGTCTACCCCCGCGAGATCGAGACCGTGCTCTGCGACCACCCCGCCGTCTCGGAAGCGGCGGTGGTGGGGCGCCCCGATCCCGAATGGGGCGAGCGCCCCGTGGCGTTCGTGGAGCTTCGGCCGGAGAAGACGCTCGACGGGCTCCTGGATTGGTGCCGTCAGCGCCTGGCCAAGATCAAGGTCCCCGACGAGATCATCGCCGTCGACGGCTTCCCCCGCACCGCCACCGGCAAGATCCGAAAAGCAGAACTCCGCCAGTACTCAGGCACCGGTTAAGAGCCCCTGCACGCCAGTAATCGGGCTATTTGTCGAGGTCGCGGTGGGTGACGATGGGGTGGACGCCGAGTTCTGAGTTCTCGGTGAGGCGGCGGCCGATGTCCTCGGCCACGAACACCGAGCGGTGGCGGCCCCCGGTGCAGCCGAAGGCGATGGTCAGATACGACTTGCCCTCCGTGGCATAGGCGGGCACCAGCATCTCAAGCAGGTCTTCGGTCTTCTCGAGGAACTTCTCGGCCATGGGCTGGCCGTTGAGCAAGAAGTCCCTCACCGGCTCGTGCCGGCCGGTGAGGGGGCGAAGCTCCTCCACCCAGTAGGGATTGGGCAGAAAGCGGCAGTCCAACACCAGGTCGGCGTCCAGCGGGATGCCGTTCTTGAAGCCGAACGACATGATCCGGGTGGTCACCGACTCCGGTCCGGCATCTAGATCGAACACCTCGTCGATGAAGCGATTGAGCTGATAGATGCTGTACTCGGAGGTGTCCACCACGACGTCGGCCTCGCGGCGGAGATACCCCAGCGCCTCCCGCTCGGCCTCGATGGCGTCGGACACCCCCACCCGAGAGGCGCTCGTGGCGAACGGGTGGCGGCGCTTCGTGCTCTCGAACCGCTTCACCAGCTCTGGGGTGGAGGCATCCAGGAACAGGATCCGAACCGTTCCGGCGGCACTGGCCTTGAGCGCGGCCAGAGCGGGGGCCACCTCCTGGTGGTAGAGGTTCAATCCCAGCACCAGACCCACCCGGGAGATGCCGCTGTCGGCAGCATCGGCGAACTCCCTCACCCGGGGCAAAAGCGCCGGGGGCAGGTTGTCCACCACATACCAGCCCTTGTCCTCGAAGTGGTTGGCGGCCTGCGACCGGCCCGCACCCGACATCCCGGTGATCACCACGAACTCGGCCACGCTGTGAGGCTAACGCCTCGGGCGGGGCCGCTTGCACCCCTCAGCCGGGACCGTGGAGGTTCTCGTAGATCGAATGGGCCACCGCATCGGGCAGCCAGCGAAGGGCCAGCAGGTCGTCCAGCGAGGCCCGCTCCACCGCCCGCACTCCGCCTACCTCCTTGATGAGCCGGGCCTTGCGACTGGGCCCGAGCCCGGCGATCCCGTCCAGCGAGGAGCGGGTCATCCGCCGGCCCCGAAGCCGGCGGTGGTAGTCGTTGGCGAAGCGGTGGCTCTCGTCGCGGATGCGCTGGAGCAGGTAGAGGCCCTCCGACGGCCTCGGTATCTCCACGGGGTCGGCCTGGCCCGGCACGAAGACCTGCTCGAACTCCTTGGCCAGCCCGACGGGGAAGATCTCCTCTTCGAGGCCCAATTCGCCCAGCACCCGCTCGGCCACGCCCAGCTGACCCCGGCCGCCGTCCACCACCAACAGCTGGGGCGGGTAGGCGAACTTGCCCCGCTCCGGCACCGGGCGGTCCCGCTCGTCGAGGTAGTTGGCAAGCCGCCGGGTGAGCACCTCCTCCATGGCCGCGTAGTCGTCGTTGCCCGCCACCGTGCGCACCTTGAACCGGCGGTATTGGGATTTGCGGGGCAACCCGTCCTCCACAACCACCATCGAGCCCACATAGTCCGATCCCTGGAGGTGGCTCATGTCGTAGCACTCGATCCGCAGGGGCGCCTCGGGCAGGCTCAAATGGTCCTGGAGCTCGTTGAGGGCTCGAGCCCGGCTGTTGTGGTCGGTGCTGCGCTTGAGACGGTGCCGGGCGAAGGCGTCGGCGGCGTTGCGGGCCACCGTTTCCTGGAGCTTGCGCTTGGCCCCCCGCTGAGGCACCGAGATGGCCACCGCAGAACCCCGCTGATGCCGGAGCCACTCCTCGTACAGGCCCTGGTTGTCGGGCAGGTCGGGCACCAGCACCTGCTTGGGGCTGCCCAGCGGGTTCTCCTCGAAATACAGCCGCTCCAGCACCCGGCTCACCAGCTCGTTGCGGCCCATGTGGCCCACTTTGTCCACGATGAACCCCCGACGGCCCATCACCCGGCCCTTGCGCACGTAGAACACCTGGCAGGCGGCTTCTAACTCGTCGTCCACCAGGCCGACCACGTCGTAATCCTCGGAGCGGGGCCCCACCATCTGCTGGCCCTCGATGGCCTTGCGCACGCTGGCCAGCCGATCCCGGCAGCGGGCGGCCTGCTCGAACTCCTGCGCGGCCGCCGCCCGGACCATGTCGTCCTCCAGGCGCCTCACCACCTCGTCGGTGTCGCCGCCCAGAAAGGCCAGCAGGTCGTCCACCATCTGGCGGTAGCGCTCCTGGCCCACCTCGCCCACACACGGCCCGGCGCACTTCTCGATGTGGTGCAGCAGACAGGGCCGGCCGAGACGGGCGTGATGGGTGAACTTGTTGTCGCTGCATGTGCGGACGGGAAACGTGCGCAGGAGCTGATCGAGGGTCTCCCGGATGGCGTAGGCGTGGCCGTAGGGGCCGAAATAGCGATTGCCCTTCTTCTTGCGGCCCCGGATGACCATGGCCCGGGGCCACTCGTCCACCATGGTCACGCACAAGAACGGGTAGCTCTTGTCGTCGCGGTAGCGAACGTTGAATCGGGGCTGATGCCGCTGGATGAGGCTGTACTCCAGCATGAGGGCCTCCACCTCGTTGTCCACCTGGATCCACTCCACCGATTCGGCCTCGGCCACCATCTGGGCCGTGCGGGGCGGCAGGTGGGCCGGGTTCTGGAAGTAGCTGCCGAGCCGGGATCGCAGGCTCTTGGCCTTGCCCACATAGAGGATGCGCCCGTGGCGGTCTTTGAACTGGTACGAGCCCGCGGCGTCGGGGATGGTGCCGGGGGGCGGGCGCTGCAACATGGCGGCCCCATCCTATGAGCCGGGCGGCCTCCGAAACCCTCCCCTGGGACGGAGACGGCCCGGCTCGCCTGTTTTGACTCCGGGCGCGCCGGGGATATGCTTTAAGCCCACGCTGGCCAGGCATCCGGCGACATATCCGACTCTGAGGCCGACATCCCCGTGGCGAGGCGACCTGGCTGCCCCCACCGGCCGCTAATTGGAGTTCCCGCACCTCACGGAGGTTCCCAAAGACATGTTGCGCGTTCAGCGACCGCTCCCCGAGCGGTACACATCGGCATCGCCCCAGCAGCTGGCGGGCTGGATCGGCGGCGCGAAAGAAGCCCTGGGCGACCGGCTCTTCATTCTCGGCCACCACTACCAACGCGACGAGGTCATGGCCTGGGCCGACGCCCGGGGCGACTCCTTCCGGCTGTCGGTGCTGGCCCAGCAGCGGCCCGAGGCCGAATACATCGTGTTCTGCGGCGTCCACTTCATGGCCGAATCGGCCGACATCTTGACCGGCGACCACCAGAAAGTGGTGCTCCCCGATTTGAACGCGGGCTGCTCCATGGCCGACATGGCCAACATCGAGCAGGTGGAGGAAGCCTGGGAGGAGCTGGCTCGGGTCACCGACATCGACGGGGTGGTGCCCATCACCTACATGAACTCGTCCGCCGATCTGAAAGCTTTCGTGGCCCGCCGCGGCGGAGCGGTGTGCACCTCCTCAAACGCCCGAGCGATCTTGCAATGGGCACTGGAGCGGGGCCGCCAGGTGCTGTTCTTCCCCGACCAGCACCTGGGGCGCAACACCGGATTCGACATGGGCTACGACGAGAGCCACATGGCGGTGTGGAACCCCCGCTTCGATTTGGGAGGCCTGACCGAAGCCGAGTGCAAGGAGTCGGTGCTGCTGCTGTGGAAGGGCCACTGCTCGGTACACCAGCGGTTCCAGCCCGAACATGTGGCCGCATTCCGGGCCGAGCACCCCGACGGGATCGTGGTCGTCCACCCCGAATGCAGCCGCGAAGTATGCGCCCTGGCCGATCAGGTGGGCTCCACCGACTACATCATCAAGGCGGTGGCCGCCGCTGCGGCTGGCTCGGTCCTCGGGGTGGGCACCGAGATCCACCTGGTGAGCCGGCTCAACGACGAGACTCCCGACAAGACGGTGGTGTCGTTGGACCCGCTGATCTGCCCGTGCTCGACGATGTTCCGCGTCGACGCCGCCCACTTGGCCTGGACGCTGGAGGGACTGGTGCAGGGCGAGGTCCGCAACCGCATCGCCGTGGCCCCGGACATCGCGGCCGACGCCCGCGTCGCCCTCGACCGGATGCTGAGCATCACATAGCTGCTTTTTCGCTCCCTTGTTCCCGGCCGGTCCCGGCGTAGCGCTCCACCGCGAGGTGGTAGTGCTGCAAGCTGGGCTCGTTGCGACCGAACAGCACCTCTGAGGTGGCCCCGCTCCTCAGAGCGCTCTGAATCTGGAAGCCGACCCAGTAGTCCTCGTCGCGCACCGCCTGAAGCACCAGAGCGCTGAACTGCTCGGCCGCCCGACGCTGCTCGTCGGTGACCGGCTCGTGTCGGCACAGCACGGTTTGGACGGTGAGGCTGGAGTCCACGGTCGGACCGGGGAACAGCCGGCTCACCAGGCAGTGGTCGCCCAATATCCCCGAGATGGACACGTTGGGGAAGATGGAGTGGATCAGCCGGACATGCTCGTCGAGGTCCCACTCCTGTTCGGGCTGATCGGCCAGCTTGGGCAGCGACTTGCGGCCGAACACGATGCGCTGATGGGGTCCCCAGGTGTCGTGGGCCATCAGGTTGGCGATGGTGTTCAGCCCCACGGTCTTGGGGTGCAGCCGCTCCTGGTGGTAGCCCTCCAGGTATCCGTCCCATGCCACCTTCCAACCGGGACCGTCGAGGGCGCGCTGCTCGAAGATGTGCCACTGGTCGAGATCGAGGGCGGCCACGTAGGGGGCGAATTCGCCGAGGAAGGCGTCGATGTCGAAGTCGACCCCGGGCGTCAGGCAGGCGAACACGAAGCCGGCCCTCTCGGCGCAGGCCAGCGGGGTGAGAGCCAGGTGGCGGCGGTCCACGTCGCCGAAGGTGTGGGCGCCGAACATTCCCACCAGCTCGCCGGCGGTGTCGTAGGACCAGGCGTGGTAGGGGCAGCTCAGCCGCTGGGCCGACCCCGAGCCGGGCTCGCACAGCGGCGACCCCCGGTGGCGGCAGACGTTCAAGAACGCCCGGGCCGCGCCGTCGGCGCCTCGGGTGAGCAGCACCGGAACGCCCATGACGTCTGCGGCCTTGTAGGTGTCGGGGGCGCCAAGCTCGGAGCTGAGGGCCAGAGCCAGGGGCAGCCGCTTGAAGATCCGCTCGACCTCGTGCTCGAAGCGGGGCTGGTCGAGGTAGGCCTGCACCGACTGGCGCATCACGTCGGGGGCCAGATCGGTGGTGTTGTCCTGCCAAAGGCCGAAGACCCGGCGGGTCAGGTCCCGGATCGCGTCAGCGGTGTAGGCCATCGGCCAACCCTACCCAGTGGGAAAATCCGGCTGGGAACCAGCCGGGGCGGTGGGCTTCGGCGGCCGACGGGCCAGGTACTCCTCCCGCAAGGGTTTCTTGTAGAGCTTGCCAGTGGGCAGACGGGGGAAGTCGGCCCGGAAGTCCACCACCCTCGGCACTTTGAAGCCCGCGAGTTGCCGGCGGGCGTGGGACCGCAGCTCCTCGGCCAGCTCGTCAGACGGCGCCACACCGGCCTCCGGCTGCACCACGGCGTGGACGTACTCCCCCATCTCCTCGTCGGGCAGCCCGAACACGGCCACGTCGGCCACTTTGGGATGCAGGGCGAAGCAGGCCTCGATCTCCTGGGGGTAGATGTTGACCCCGCCGCTGATGATCATGAACGTGGCCCGGTCGGTGAGGTAGAGGTAGCCCTCCTCGTCCGCGTAGCCGACGTCGCCCACCGTGGTCCAGTTGCTGTGATCGGGGTGGCGGGAGTCCCTGGTCTTGTCCGGGTCGCCGTGATACTCGAAGGGAGCGGTCTCCTGCTCGAAATAGACGAGACCCGGCGCCCCCGCCGGCAGCTCCCGGCCATCGTCGTCGCAGATGTGGAGGGTGCCCATCATGGCCTTGCCCACCGACCCCTTGTGGGCCAGCCAGTCCTCAGGGCCGATGAAGCACAGGCCGCTGCCCTCGGTGGCGGCGTAGTACTCCTGGATGATCGGGCCCCACCACTCCATCATCTGCTCCTTGACCGCCACCGGACAGGGCGCGGCGGCGTGGACTGCCGTTCTCAGCGACGACAGGTCGTAGCGGTTGCGGACATCCTCGGGCAGCTTGAGCAGGCGAATGAACATGGTGGGCACGAGCTGGCTGGCGGTCACCGAGTACCGCTCGACGCAGGCCAAGAAGCGCTCGGGGTCGAAGCGGTCCATGACCACCGCCGTGCCGCCCAGCTCGTGAACGCCGGCGGTCCACATCAGCGGGGCGGAGTGGTACAGGGGCGCCGGAGACAGATACACCGAGTTCTCGTCCATGCCGAGCAGGTAGTGCTCGAGCATGCCGATGCCCGACAGGCTGGCGTCGTCAACGGTGAGGCCGGTGAGGGCTCGCTTGATCCCCTTGGGCCGACCGGTGGTGCCCGACGAGTACAGCATCACCTCCCCCCGGGGCATTCGGGGCAGGGGATCCGGCGCCATGGCCCCCACGGCCTCCTCATAGGGCTCGAATCCGTCGATGGCGCCGTCGAGCATCAACCGGTGCGGGCAGTCGGGAATGAGGGCCAGCATCGGGGCGGCGGTGTCAGCCATCGCGCTGGTGGTTATCAGCGCGGTCGAGCCGCTGTCGTTCACCAGGTAGGCCGCCTCCTCGGGCGACAGGTAGCGGTTGATGGTGGTGAAGTAGAGACCCGAGATCATCGCGGCCCAAAAAGCCTCGTAGAAGCGGGGATGGTTCTCAGCCAGGATCGAGAGGTGATCGCCCTCCCGCAGCCCCCGGTCGTGCAACAGCCGAGCCAGCCGGTTGGCCGCCTCATCCAGCTCCCGGTAGGTGGTGATCTCCCCGGTGGCCGCCATGATCTGCGCCGCCTTGTCCGGCGCGGTGCGGGCGTGTTCTCCCGGATGCATGCGCTGGCTTACTCCTCCCTGTGCCTCCCCCCAGCCAGATTAGCGGCCTGCCTGAGAGCCGGGCTGCTCACAGCTCGTTGCACCCCCGAAAGCCGGGGTCGGGACCGGAGCGGCGGGGCGGGGCGAAGAAGTCGTTCTCGTCGTCATCGAGCCGGTTGCACTTTCGCAGCATCGCCCGGCGCTCAGCTTCCAAGAACAGGTACCGGGCCACGTCTTCGGGTGTGTCGTCGCTGGCGAACATCTCAGCCGCCACCGGGTCGCTCATGAGCTCGCGGCGGATGTCCTCCTTGGTCACCTCGGTGCCATCAGGGCCGACGGTGCGAACCCTTCTCAGCTTTCGCCGGTGCCACTTGTTCCTCAGAATCGGGTAGCACAACCCCAAGTTGAGCATCATCAACCCGAAACAGCCGATCGCCACCCCCGTCAG
This sequence comes from bacterium, assembly GCA_026709815.1. Taxonomy (GTDB): domain Bacteria; phylum Actinomycetota; class Acidimicrobiia; order Acidimicrobiales; family Bin134; genus Poriferisocius. The sequence goes on from JAPOSH010000140.1 coordinate 13,979, forward strand.
GATCGCGCCCATGGTGAGTCTTCCTCGTTCTGCCGATTGCCGGGGCACCCCTTATCTTGGGTGCAATTTATCTTGGGTGCAATAATTATTTCTATATATGTATATTACAGATTAATACATGTAAGTCAAGAGCGTTTCGGGCGAAATGCGACTATGAGTTTCCGACCACTAGTGTCCTTGGCATGATTCCTGAGGATTTGGTGGAGATTGAGGCCATTCGTCAGCTCAAGGCCCGGTATTTCCGGTTGATGGACCAGAAGCGGTGGGACGAGTGGGAAAACGTGTTCTGCGACGACGTGGTGATCTCCACCCCTGACGACACCGGGGACGACTCCGACATCATCGGCGGCAAGGCCTTCCGAACTTACTTGGAGCCCCTTCTGGCCCCGGTCATCACCACCCACCACGGCCACATGAGCGAGATCAGCATCGAAGGGCCCCGCGCGGCCTCAGCGGTGTGGTCGATGGAGGACCACCTCGACTGGCCGCCGGAGAGCGGCCTGGACCAGATGTGGGGCACGGGATGGTACGAGGAGACCTATCGCAAAGGCGATGACGGCCAGTGGCGGATCGCCACGATACGGCTGCGGCGACAACGAGTCGAGGTTGACGGCAACCGGGTGTTCCCCAAAGAACGGCCCAAGGGATGACGGCCTAGGGGATAACGGCCAGGATCACGCCCTCAGAGACCGAGACCGCAGCAGAGGATGCGGTGGCCCGGTTGCTGACCCCTCGGCTGCTGAGGGGGTCGAGGATCTCGTCGTCGAGGGGCCAGGCCAGGCCGGAGGCGGTTACCCGAGCCGGGCCCCCGAGGGCGAACAGGGACACGGTGGCACCGGGCTCGACGTCCAGTGATCGGTGGTGGCGAACCACCACTGCTCGGGCGTTGCCCAGCCAAGCCTCGACGTCGACCCCCGTCCACCGGGGGGAGGCCAAAACGGCGAGGTTGCCGATGAGATGATCGAGGCGGCCGCCGCCTGCACCGATGACGATCACCGAATCGGCGAGGCGGGAGGCCAGCTCCAGGGCCAGCTCGAGATCGGTCTGGTCTTTGTCGGCGGGGTGGCGCTCGATGCGGGTCCCGGACCGCTTGGCGGCGGCGAGGCCCTCGGGCGACATCGAGTCCATGTCGCCGACCGCCACCGCCACGGCCAGCCCGGCGGCCACGGCGTGGTCCAAGCCGGCATCAGCGGCCACAACTATTGGATCGACGGGCAGACGGGCAACCTCTGCGGGCGTCGGCGGGTCTCCCCCGGCCACTACCACCACGGTGACTCCGGAATCCGCAGGCGGCGCCATCAGAACGACCGGGTGACGGCCCGGCTGGGGCCGAAGTTGTGCAGACCGCCGGCGTGGAGGTTGCCGAGGCCGCCGGCGCACATCACGATCACGTCGGAGGGCTGTTCCACGATGTGAGCGATGCCCTGAGGGCTGATGCGGTCGCGCTCGGCCAGCCACTGCCGGTGGGAGTCGGGGAACTGCTCCGCAGGGTGGCAGGCGTTCTGCCAGAGGGCATCCTGCACGTCCTCGATGCTGGGGTAGGCGACGGCCAGCATTTCAGCCCAGGGCGGGGGCACCACCACCATGACCTCGGCCCCCCAATGGGATATGTAGGCATTGGTGCCCACGTAGGCCAGCGATTTTCCGATGACCCATGCCAGCGAGCGGCCATCGTCGGCCGCGATGTCGGCGATGTCCATGGTGCCGATGGTGCCGTACACCGTCACCGCGTCGCCGCTCGCGCCCCGGCGCTCAGCCAGCGGCGGCCAGGGGGAGCGCTCCTCCCACTCCCCCATCACCAGTCCCACCACTCGGGCCGGCTGGCCCAGCACGCACTTGGACGTCTCGCCGGCCACCTGGCCGCCCACGTTGCGCATGACCAGCCGGATGGCCCGACCGATGGCCGGTGCGGCCCCCGCCGCCCCGCCGAAGCACCCGGCTTCATAGGGCAGATCCAGCCGGTCGCGAGCGGGGCCGTTCACAAACAGGCCGGGCACCACGGAGCTGGTGGTGGTGTTGAGGGCGAACAGGTCGAAGGGCCGCTCGGCCATGGCCTCCGGTGCGGCCATCATCAGCGGCATCGCCTCGGGGGCGGCCCCCGCCATGCACGCGTTCACCGCCAGCTTCTCCACCGTGCACCAGGCGTTGGCCGGGGGCACCTCCAAGAGCACCGAGTCGGCCGGGCGACCGGCGGCGGCGGTGAACCGAGCCACTCGCTCAGGGGTGGGCGGGATCAGCGGCAGGCCGTCACCCCATCCTCGGGCCGTTGCCCAACGCATGAAATCCACCGGATCATCAGGGGCCTCGACCGGGCTGCCGGGAGCGGCGCGGCTCTCAGCGGCCATCTACGACGGCACGCCCAGCGCCTGAAGCAGCGATCCCCAGAAGCGCTGGGCGATTCGGCGCACCTCGGGTTCGGGGCGGGTGTCCAGCGGATAGGGCAGCACGCACAGCCGCAGGCCGGGGCGCTCCATGTTGCGAGCCATGATCTCGGCCAACGGCACGAACTCCTCGGTTACGACGGCGACCGCCGTCTTGCCCCGGGCCGCCACCGCAACTGCGTCGTGGACGGTCCAGGACGTGCAACTGCCTCAATTGCCCAAGCCGACAATGGCGATGTCCACGTCGGTGGCGAAGCGCTCCAACCCCTCTCGCACCGCTTCTTCGAGCTTGACGTCCTGGCGGGACTCCGAGCACCACGGCACCACCTCGGCCCCGGCTGCCTCCAGCTTGCGGGCCCACTCGTCGGTGGCCCAAAGAAAAGACCGCCAGGTGAGGTCGTAGCGGATGCCCACCCGCTTGCCGACCAGCGGACCGGCGTCGGGACCCCGGTCGGGGTCGATCAGCGGCGGCGCGACCGTCGGATCAAGTACCAACATGGGCGCAGACTACCGGCCGGCGCTCGAAAAACCGGTTTGAGGGCTGCTTACCGACCGGTGAAGTCGGGGGAGCGGCCCAATTGGCGGGAGGCGGCCCACTCCCGGAAGTCGGCCGAGCGAGACGACAGCTCCATGGCGAACGCCTCGTCGCCCAGATGGGATTCCAGGCTGCGCGCTGAGCCGCGGTGGATGAGGATTTTGGCCAAGCCGACGGCCACCGTGGCCGAGGCGGCCAGTCGGCCGGCCAGGGCCATGGCCTCGGCCTCGACTCTGTCGGCCGGAACCGCCTGGTGGATAAGCCCCCAAGCGGCCGCTTCAGCCCCGGAGATCTCCTCGCCCAGCATGAGCATCTGCTTGGCCCGGGTCACACCGGCCAGTCGGGGCAGCAGCCAGGATGATCCGCTGTCAGGGGTGATGCCCATAGCGGTGAACGGCGCCCGCAACCGGGCGTCGACCGCGGCCACCGCGAAGTCGGAGGCCAGTACCAGGCTGAGGCCCAGGCCCACCGCCCAGCCCCGCACCGCGCACACGATGGGCGTCTGCACCTCCAGCATGACCGGGATGAGCCGGTTCACCAGATAAGGCATGCGCCGGGAGATGCTGCCCGGTCGGGGGCGAGAACCGTCGCCCGCTCGGCCCGCCAAGTCGAAACCGCTGCAGAAGTTCTCACCGGCGGCGTTGAGCAGCACCGCCCTGATCTCCTCGTCCGCGCCAGCCGCCTCCAGGGTGTCGATCAGGGCGAGGACGATCTCGTCGGTCAGCGAGTTGCGGCGCTCGGGCCGGTCGATGGTGAGGGTCAGCATCGGCGGCGCCGAGACCACTTGCAGCCCTTGGGGCGGCGTTGGATAGGGCTTCATGGCCGACCCAGGCTAATCAGCCGGAAACAAGCTCGGCCGCACCGAACACCACGGAGAACCTCACGCACCAGACGACCACAGTGGGGTAGCGGTCGAGGTCCAGATCGCGGGGGATCTCATAGTTCTGCGAGCCGACGTTTCCCTTCAGGTCGCCCAAATCCACGAAGTCGTCGTCGAATTGCCCCGCCGGAGCGTCCGCGGGAGCTGTGCTCAGATAGACGTTCAGGTCGGGGCCGTTGTCGGTCCTGAAATCCTCGAACCGCAGGAACCGCTGGCCGGTGCCGTCGCCCAGCACGTCGGCCCGTCCTCGGGTGGGGTGGCTTCGGCTGATGAACTCTCCCGCTGCCTCCACCCTCACCTGGGGCATCTCCGGCATCGTCTCGGTGACGGCCTGCTCGGCGGGCATGCCGAGGTCTTCCATGGCCTCGTCCATCTCGGCGATGAGCTCGGCTGACAGCTCGTCGCCCGGCAGAGGAGCAGTCGGCGCTGAGCCGGCATCGCCCGGCGTCGGCGCCACCACAGCCGTCGGCGCCTCTGCGGCGCCAGCAGCGGCCTCAGGCGGCGCGGCTGTCGGCGCTGAGCCGGCATCGCCCGGCGTCGGCGCCACCGCGGCCGTCGGCACCGGCTCGGGCCCGTCCGGCTCGGCAACCGGTGCGCCGGCAACGGCGCCGCTGTCGAACACCGGCCCCGCCTCATCCACCTCATCGTCGATGAAGTAGGTCTGGAACGCGAACCAGAAGAACACCGCCCAGATCACGAAGCCGAGCAAGGCGGCCAGCACGGCTGCGACCAGCGCCTTGGCCCGGCCCGACAGCGCCCTCAACCACCCCCACGCCCCGAGAAACAATGTTTTCATGCCTCTCAATGTACGGCAAAGAGCCGCTCAGTCGCAGAAGGCCGGACCACCGGACGACACGGCGCAGGGCGAACCGCTGCGTCAGACTGGGCTGATGGCATACGAGACGCTGATCGTGGAGCGCAGGGGACGGGTGGGTTGGCTGATCAACAACCGTCCCGACCAGCTCAATGCCATGGACTCCAAGATGCGCGGGGAGTTCGCCGACGCCTGGCTGGAGCTGGACCGAGACCCGCAGGTGCGGGTGATCGTCCACACCGGGGAGGGCCGGGCCTTTCAGACCGGGGTGGACGTGGTAGAGCTGGCCACCGACGGCCAGGGCATGGAGCGCTACCGGGAGTCGGTGGAGAGCTTCGACCTGCACTTCACCGCGTGGCACCAGAAGGTGCGCAAACCGGTGATCACCGCGGTCAACGGCATCTGCTGCGGGGGCGGGTTCCACTGGGTGGCCGACGCCGACGTCGTGATCGCCGCCTCCGACAGCCAGTTCTTCGACCCCCACGTGTCGGTGGGGCAGGTGGTGGCGCTGGAGGCCATCGCCTTGCTGAAGAAGATGCCCGCCGAGACGGTGATGCGCATGGCGCTGATGGGAGCCCACGAGCGGATGGGCGCCCGGCGGGCGTATGAGCTGGGCATGATCAGCGAGATCGTGGATCCGCCAGAGCGCCTGCGAGAGCGGGCCGGCGAGATCGCCGAGGCCATCGCCCGCAACTCCCCGTCCGCCATGGCCGCCACCAAGAAGGCCCTGTGGGACGCCATGGAACACGGCCTCACCGAGGCCAGCAAGACCGGCGCCTTCCACATGACCGGCATCTGGGGCCATCCCGACCAGATCGAGGGCCCGTCCGCCTTCGCCGAAAAACGAGAGCCCCAATGGGCGCCCCTCGACCCCTAATAAGGCCCTCGACCCCTAATAAGGTAGGCATTCACTTATGGGAACCATCGTCATCACCGGATCAGCAGGCGGCATCGGCCAAGCCACCAGGGAGCGGCTCTCCCGCGACGGCCATGAAGTGATCGGGGTGGACATCCGCGATGCCGAAGTCATCGCCGACCTGTCCACCCCCGAGGGGCGCACCGAGATGATCGGGGCGGTGGCCGCGGCCAGCGGCGGACGGATCGACGGACTGGTGGCCGGCGCCGGAATCGCCGGCCCCGATCCGAAGCAGGTGGTGTCGGTCAACTACTTCGGGGCCGTGGCCACCCTGGAGGGGCTGCGGCCCTTGCTGGTCCAGGGCACCGACGCCTCAGCCGTGGCCGTCAGCTCCAACTCCAGCACCACGCTGGTGGCTCTGCCCGAAGCCCTGGTCGAGGCTTGCCTCAACGACGACGAGGCCCACGCCCGAGAGCTGGCCGACGCCGACCCCGGCACCGTCTATGCCACCAGCAAACTGGCCCTGGCCCGCTGGGTCCGCCGCACCGCCATCGGCGCCGACTGGATCGGCTCGGGCGTCCGGCTGAACGCGGTGGCCCCCGGGCTCATCGACACGCCGCTGGTGGCCGACAGCATCGACATGATCATGAGCCTGGGCGATGTTTATCCCATCCCCATTGGGCGACCCGGGCGGGCGGCCGAGGTGGCCAACCTCTTGGCCTTCCTGCTGTCGCCCGACGCCAGCCTCTTCTGCGGCTCGGCCGTGTTCATGGACGGCGGCAGCGACGCCGCCCTCAACGCTGACGCCTGGCCCGCCGCCAACACCACCGCCGACCACTGGCCGATGCAGCAATAGGGGCCGCGAAGTACCATCGGTTGGGATGAGCTGGCCATCGTCTTCAGGCGTTTGGCGACGCAGTCGGCGCCGAAGGCTGGTTGCCGGCGTCGCCGTTATCGTCCTGACCGCCGGAAGCGCCGCAGGGGCGCAGGTCAGCGCCGACGAGCGGTGCGACTATTCGTACACCGATGCCGACTGGTACGAACGCGACGGAGTCGGCTCGCCTCTCCTGGATTTTCGAGACCGCGACTTCCGCCACTGCGACCTCTCCGGAGCTGAGCTTGCATTTGCCGACTTCTCCGGGTCTGATTTCTCGGCGGCAAATCTCTCCGGCGCTAATTTCGGATATGGCTTTTTCAACGACGCCAAGTTGGTTGACGCCGACCTCTCGGGAGCGATGTTGCATGGCGTCGACTTCAGCGGAGCCGACTTGACAGGAGCTGATCTTTCGGGGAGCACTCGAATCTACGCCGACTTCTCCGACGCGGTGATCACCGGCTGCACTGATTGCACGCAGACCGTTCCCCGCGACACCGGTTCAGTCCAGCCTGAACAGGCCCTGACGGACGTCGAGGTCCGCGACCGGCTCATCGCCGCCCAAGAAGCATTGCTCAACGCCTATCGCTGCCTGTTCGACGTCGACGCCGAAGCGGTCCCCGGCGGCTGTGGCGAAAACGGCCTGGCGCCGCCTGGCGTCCGACCACCGCCGTTCACCGCCACCCCGACCGCCGAAGACATCCAATCTCGCGACCGGCTGATCATCGCCCAAGAGGCGATCCTCAACACCTACCGCTGCTGGTTCGACATCGACACCCAAGCAGTACCCGGCGGCTGCCCCTATGATCCGGCCCCAGACCCGCTTCTGCCGTGACCAGGACCAGCGGCGGCCCAGACAAGCAACGACGATCGCTGTTGTGGCGTCATGACTGCTTTGAGCGCTGGCGCTTTTGGATGCGGGCCCACTCGTCGCGGAGGCCGACGGTGCGGTGGAACAGGTCGGGGGTCTCGAGGTCTCGGGCGAAGTAGCCGAGGCGCTCAAACTGGACCGCTTGGCCGGGGGCGATGTCGGCTATGGCGGGCTCGAAGCGGGCACCCTCGATCAGCCGGGCAGAGTCGGGGTCGAGCGAGTCCATAGGGTCAGATCCGTCAGCACCGGGGTGGGGGTCGGTGAACAGGCGCTCGTAGAGCACCGCCCGCCCGTCGAGGGCGTGGGCGGCCGACACCCAGTGAATGGTGGCCTTCACCTTGCGGCCGTCGGGGGCCTGGCCTGATCCGGTCTCGGGGTCATAGGTGCAGCGGACCTCGGTCACGGTGCCGTCGGCGTCGGTGTCCACCCCGGTGCAGGTCACGAAATAGCCCGACCGCAGTCGCACCTCCCGGCCCGGCGCCAGTCGGTAGAACTTGGGGGGCGGTTCGAGCATGAAATCGTCCTGCTCGATGTAGAGCTGGCCCGAGAACGGCACCTGCCGGGTGCCAGCCGAGGGGTCTTCGGGATTGTTGCCCGCCTCCCGCATCTCCACTCGACCCTCGGGGTAGTTCTCGATCACCAGGCGCAGCGGGTTGAGCACCGCCATCCGGCGCAGTGCGGTCTCGTTCAGCTCCCGGCGGACGAACGACTCCAGCAGCTCCGCTTCCACGGTGCCGTCCACCCGGGCCACGCCGATATGGCGGCAGAACTCTCGGATGGCCCTCGGCGGAAAGCCGCGGCGGCGCAGGCCCCGCAGTGTGGGCATGCGGGGGTCGTCCCAGCCGTCGACATGGCCGTCGTCCACCAGCTGCGACAGGCGGCGCTTGGACAACACCGCGTGGGTGAGGTTCAAGCGGGCGAACTCGGTTTGGCGGGGGCGGTCGCCGGGCAAGTCGAGATGGTCCAAGAACCAGTCGTACAGCGGCCGGTGGGCGTCGAACTCCAGGGTGCAGATCGAGTTGGTCACGCCCTCGACCGCGTCGCTCTGGCCGTGGGCCCAGTCGTAGGTGGGATAGACGCACCACTGGTCGCCGGTGCGGTGATGGGCGTGATGGCGGATGCGGTACAGCACCGGATCGCGCATCAGCATGTTCTGGTGGGCCATGTCGATGCGGGCCCGCAGTACTCGCTCGCCGTCGGCGAACTCGCCGGCCGCCATCCGCCGGAACAGGTCGAGGTTCTCCTCGGCACCGCGGTCGCGCCACGGGCTGTCGGCGCCCGGCTCGGTGAAGCTGCCCCGGTTCTCGGAGATGGCCTCGGCGTCCTGGTCGTCCACATAGGCCAGCCCGGCCGCTATCAGGTCCTCGGCCCACTGATAGAGCTGCTCGAAGTAGTCGGAGGCGTACAGGGTGCCCCGGTCGGATCGGTAGCCCAGCCAGGCGATGTCCTCCTCGATGGCAGCCACAAAATCGGCCCGCTCCGTTTCGGGGTTGGTGTCGTCGAGCCGGAGGTTGCAGGTGCCCCCGAACTCGGCGGCCAAATCGAAGTTCAGGCAGATCGACTTGGCGTGGCCGATGTGGAGATAGCCGTTGGGCTCAGGGGGGAATCGGGTCTGCACCCGGCCGCCGTAGACGCCATCGGCGATGTCCTGGAGGATCAGGCTGCGGATGAAGTCGCGGCGCGCCCCGGGTTCATCGCCTTGCATGCTGCCCGCGGCGCTCATGCCCTTCATCCTTGACCGCTCCGACGCCCGCCGCCAATGCGGTGGCGCTCTGCAACCCGCTACATTCCCGGCCATGAATGAGCAGTGGGACCAACAAGCCGACGTCGTGGTGCTCGGGATGGGAGCGGCGGGGTGCGCCGCGGCCATCGCGGCCGCCGACGCGGGGGCGTCGGTCATCGTGCTTGAGAAGATGCCCGAGGGCCGGGAGGGGGGCAACACCCGCATCTCGGGGGGCATCTGGTTCAACAGCCTGGACCGCGACGGGATGGCCGTCTACCTGCGATCTCTCTGCGGCCCCTACACCCTGCCCGAGGAGATCATCGAGGTATGGGCTGACGAGACCTACAAGAACACCGAGTGGCTGGAGAGCCTGGGGGTGATCCCCGGCGTCCACGGCGACTACAAGCCCGAATATCCCGAGATGCCCGGCGCCGAGTTCTACGGCGGCTATCTGGGCGTGAACGGCGAGATGGGCCGGCAGCTGTTGTGGAAGGCCCTGGCGGCGGCGGTGCGGGACCGGGGGGTCGAGGTGCTGCTGGACACTCCGGCTCAGGAGCTGGTGACCGACGCCGACGGCGCGGTGACAGGAGTGGTGGCCTCGGCGGGCGGCCAGCCGCTGCGGGTGGGCGCCCGCCGGGGCGTGGTGCTGGCCACCGGCGGCTTCGAGAACAACCCGGAGATGGTGCGCGACTACTTGCAGCTTCCCGGCTCACCCGTGTGGGGCTCGCCGGCGGGCACCGGCGACGGCATCAAGATGGCCCAGAAAGCGGGCGCCGATCTGTGGCACATGGACAACATGATGGCCGCCCTCGGGTTTGCCGCCGACGGGTTCGAGGCGGGGATGTACGTCATGTTCATCTTCTCTGCGGGCTTCATCTGCGTGGGCAACGACGGCCGGCGGCCCCACAACGAGATGCCGCCCCAAGGCCACGGCCACGGCCTCATCGAAGGCGACTACGAGCTGTTCCAGCGGCGGCCCCTCCATGTGATCTTCGACGAGGCCACCCGCCAGGCCGGGCCCATCTCGCCGCCCCGGGAGGTTTTGCCGGTGGGCTGGAACGTGCTCATGGAGGGCTACGAGTGGAGCGCCGACAACTCGGCGGAGATAGAGAAGGGCTGGGTCCGACAGGCCGACACGCCCGCTGAGCTGGCCGAGATCCTGGGAATCGACCCCGACGGGCTGGAGGCTTCGGTGGCATCGTGGAACGACGCCTGTGCCGCCGGGGTCGACCCGCTGGGCCGTCCCGAGCTCGCCCCCCTGGCCACGCCCCCGTATTACGGGTTCACCTCGGCGCCGCTGTTGGGCTGGACCAACGGCGGCCCCCGCCGCAACGAGAAGGCCCAGGTTCTCGACCCCTTCGGTGAGGTCATCGGCCGCCTCTACGCCGCCGGCACCGTTAGCTCCACGTATAGCCGATGCAAAGACGGCGGTTTCCACATCGGCGACGCCCTGGCCTTCGGCCGAGTGGCCGGTCGCAACGCCGCCGCCGAGACCAGCCTGCCTTAGTGTTGCGTGGCGGGCGTTGGGGAGGTAAAGTCGTCCCGCTTCCCCAATTTCAGCACCTTTAGGAAAAGCTGGGGCAATGCAGGTAATTCTCATCTCCGTCATCAGCGTGTTGGGCGCCGGGCTCATCGGGTTCATAACCACCGTCGTCCATGGCCTCCGGTCAGACAACGCGCAGCTGCGCAACGAGCACGCCAGTCTGCGGGCCGAGACGAAGGCCGACAACGCCAGTCTGCGAGCCGAACTCAAGGCCGACAACGCCGAACTGCGAGCCGAACTCAGCAAACTGACCGATTTGGTTCACGACCTGGCCAACAAGATGGTCACCGCTATGGCGGAGCTAGAAGTCAGGCTCAGCGACAAGATCTCCGCGGAAATCAGGGCCGCACGAGAATCAGCCGTCGGCCAGTAGCGTCTCCGCTGCGCCGACCAGCGGCGGCTTGACCAGCCGGGGGCGAAGCGCGCGGTGCCCTCGTCAAAAGGGTGGACCGGGAAGCGCCGCAGCCCAGAATTCGGCGTTATTATTGCCTCATGCTCTCGAAATTCAATGAACAAGAGATC
>JAPOSH010000168.1 GCA_026709815.1 bacterium
GCTCGTGCGTCATGGCCGCATCTGCTGGTCCACCAGCACACATCGGCCGTTGACGATGGTATGGCGGACTCGGCCGCGCACCCGGCGTCCGGCGTAGGGGTTGTTGCGAGACCGGCTGGCCGACTCACCCGGGTCCACGGTCCACGCCTCGTCGGGATCGAACACACACAGGTTGGCCGGCGCTCCGGGGCCGATCGGCCCACCGTGCACCCCGCTCAGCCCGGCGATGGCCGCGGGCCGCCAGCTCAGCAACCCCACCACCTCGCCGACGGGCAGATCCAGCTCGGTCAGCGCCAGGGCCAGGGCGGTCTCCAAGCCGAGCATTCCCGGCGGGGCCTGATCGAAGGGCCTCTCCTTGGCATCAGGGGTATGGGGGGCGTGGTCGGTGGCGATGGCGTCCACCGCCCCGTCGGCCAGCCCCAGGCGCACCGCATCCCGGTCCTCGGCCGGGCGCAGGGGCGGGTTGACCTTGAACACCGGGTCGTAGGACGCGCAGGCCTCGTCGGTGAGGGTGAAATGGTGGGTGGCCACCTCGGCGGTGACCGCCAACCCGGCCTCGCGGGCGGCCCGCACCATGGCGATGGAGCCCCCCGTGGACAAGTGCTGGAAATGCACTGGGGCTCCGGTGAAGCGGCTGAGGGCGATGTCTCGCATGACCATCAGCTCCTCGGCCTCTGCGGGTACGCCGGGAATCCCCAGGCGGCTGGACCACTCCCCCTCGTGCATGTGGCCTCCGGCGGCCAGAGAGTCGACTTCGCAGTGCTGGGCCAGCACGACCCCCAGTCCGGCGGCGTATTCCATGGCCCGGCGCATGAGCCCGGCTTCTTGAACCCCGTTGCCGTCGTCGGTGAACAGGCGCACTCCCAGTGCGGCCATCTCGGCCATGGGGGCCAGACGGTCCCCCCTGCGGCCCACTGTGATGGCCCCGGAGGTGTAGACGTCGCACGGCGCCCGGCGCCCCAGCGCCAGCACCTCCTGCACGACTGAGGCGCAGTCTATGGGCGGGTCGGTGTTGGGCATGGCCACCACCGCGGCGAATCCGCCCCGGACCGCGGCCCAGCCCCCGGTCTCGATGGTCTCGGCCTCCTCCGCGCCGGGCTGGCGCAGGTGGGTGTGCAAGTCGACGAGGCCGGGGGCCACCACGCACCCGGCGGCGTCCAACACCTCGTCGCCCGACAAATCGGGGCCAACTGCAACGATGCGGCCGTCTTCGACGGCCACATCAGCGGTGTGCTCACCGTTCTGATCGACGACCAGACCGCCTTTGATGGTCGTGATCACAGGGCATCAACTCCAGGGTGAGGATCGGGGTCGGCGGCCAAGAGGAGGTAGAGAACGGCCATGCGCACCGCCACCCCGTGGCGCACTTGGTCATTGAGGGTGGTGTTGGGCCGGTCCAACACCTCGGGGGCGATCTCCACCCCGCGGTTCACCGGACCGGGATGCATAACCAGCGCCTCGGCAGACAGGCGGGCCGCTCGGGCCGCGGTGAGCCCCCACTGAGCGGTGTACTCCCGCAGCGACGGCAGCAGCGCCTCGGATTGGCGCTCGGCCTGCACCCGCAGCCCGTACACCACATCGCATTCGCCGAGCACCGCGTCGAGGCAATGGCTGGTGTCCACCGGCCAGGTCTCCACCGCCGGGGGCAACAGGGTGGGGGGGGCCACCAGCGTGACCTCAGCGCCCAGCGCGGTGAACGCCGCCACGCAGGAGCGGGCCACCCGGGAGTGCTTGACGTCGCCCACGATCACGATGCGCCGACCGGCGACGGCGCCGAGCCGGTCGCGGATGGTGTAGCAGTCGAGCAGGGCCTGGGTCGGGTGCTCGTGACAGCCGTCCCCGGCGTTGATCACGCTGGCCCGGGTCCAGGCCGCCGCCTGATGGGGCACCCCGGCGGAGCGGTGGCGAACCACCATGGCGTCGGCGCCCATGGCCGAGACGGCGGCCACGGTGTCGCGCAGCGACTCCCCCTTGTTGACCGAGGAGCTCGACACGCTGAAACCCATGACGTCGGCCGACAAGCGCCGGGCGGCGACCTCGAACGAGAGCCGGGTCCGAGTGGAGTCCTCATAAAACAGCATGGCCACGGTTTTGCCCCGCAGCGCGGGGACTTTGGGGATGGGACGCTTCGACACCTCGGTGAATTGGTCGGCCAGACGGCACACCTCGTCGATTCCGGCGGCGCCCAAATCGCCGATGGACAAGAGGTGCTTCACTTGACGACCTCGCCGATGTCCACGCCGTCGAGGTAGGCGTCCACCATCTCGTCGCGGCGGGTGGGCAGGTTCTTGCCCACATAGTCGGGGCGGATGGGCAGCTCCCGGTGGCCCCGGTCCACCATCACCGCCAGCTGCACGGTGCGAGGCCGCCCGTAGGTGTTCAGCGCGTCCAGCGCGGCCCGGATGGTGCGGCCGGTGTACAGCACGTCGTCGACGATCACCACCGCCTGGTTGTCGAGACTGAACGGGATCTGCGTGGGCGCTTCCGGCAGGAGCGGCCGCAGACCGATGTCGTCGCGGTGGAAGGCCACATCGAGGGTTCCCAAGGGGGGTCTCACCCCCTCGATCTCACCGAGGGCGTCGGCGATCTCGACCGACAGCCACACCCCGCCGGTCTGCAGGCCCACGATCACCACACCGTCGAGGCCGTGATTGCGCTCGATGATCTCGTGGGCCATGCGCCAGGTGGCTCTTTTGATGTCCTCGGCTTCCATCACCCGGGTACGGGCAACAAAAACGCCCCCTTACGGGGGCGTTCGACGACGCTCGCGCTCAGCCAAACTCG
>JAPOSH010000088.1 GCA_026709815.1 bacterium
GCGCTATGAAGCGCCTGGGCATTCCCCTCGAGTAGGCGGCCTCCGTGCTCGAGACCACCGGCAATACCTCATCGGCCTCGATCCCGCTAGCCATGGGCGAAGCAGTGTCCACCGGCGACGTCGGCGACGGCGACGTCGTGCTGCTCGTGGGCTTCGGCGCGGGCATGAGCGTTGCCGCCGCGCTGCTACGCTGGGGCCAGTGAGCACGCCCCGGGTTGTCCTAGTAACCGGGGGGAACCGGGGCATCGGTCTGGCCACTGCGGCGCAGCTTGCCGCCGACGGCCACCGGGTGGCGGTCACCTACCGCCGCGAGCCCCCCGCGTCGAGCATGCCGTTCGAGCTCCTCGGCGTGCGGTGCGATGTGACCGACGAAAGCCAGGTGGATGCCGCCTTCGCCGAGGTTGAAAGAGAGCTCGGCCCGGTGGAGGTGCTGGTGTCGAATGCGGGCATCACCCGCGACAAGCTGGTGATGCGCATGAGCGAGGCCGACTTCACCGAGGTGATCGACGCCAACCTGACCGCGGGTTATCGGACGGCCAAGCGGGCCGCCCGGTCGATGATGCGCAACCGCTGGGGGCGCATCGTGTTCGTCTCGTCGGTGGTAGGCATCATGGGCCAGGCCGGCCAGGCCAACTACGCCGCATCCAAGGCCGGCCTGGTGGGGCTCGGCCGATCGCTGGCCAAGGAATTGGCCAGCCGCGACATCACCGTCAACGTGGTGGCGCCCGGTCCTGTGGGCACCGACATGCTCGAAGAGCTGGACGAGGATCGCCGCTCGGCCATCATCGCCGCGGTTCCCCTCAGACGATTGGGCGAACCCTCCGAAGTGGCTGCCACCATTTCCTTCTTGGCCTCCGACGCCGCCGGATACATCACCGGAGCGGTAATTCCGGTGGATGGGGGCCTGAGCATGGGAGGATGAGTGGTCGGAAACGCATCCGCAATTCCGCCCAAGGACAATTCGCCCCCGAATAGGAGAGAACAAGCGTGAGCGACGACAACTTCACCCGCTTCCAAAACTGCGCCGTGGAGGTGCTTTCAGTGGAGGCCGGCCAGGTCACCCCCGAGGCCACCTTCGCCGACGACTTGGACTCGGACAGCCTCGACTTGGTCGAGTTGGTGATGGCGCTCGAAGAGGAGTTCGACATCACCATCGACGAGGAAGAGCTAGACGGCATCGAGACCGTGGGCCAGGCATTCGGCTTGGTGACCGAAAAGCTGGGATGACTGGGCAGCAAGCCGGCGAAGCCGACTGCAACCCGCCGCCGCTGAGAGCAAGCCGGTGACCGGTCCTCGCCGAGTGGTGGTCACCGGCATCGGGGTTCTGGCCTGGCCCGGCATCGGCCGGGACGCCTTCTGGCAGGGGCTGCTGAAGGCCCCGGCCGAGGGTCGGCGGGTGATGGACCACTTCGACCCCCTCCCCCACTTCGACACCCCCAAAGACGCCCGCCGCACCGATCGGTTCGCCCAAATGGCCCTGGCCGCGGCGGCCGAGGCCCTCGAGCAGTCGGGGGCGCCCGATGCCGACCCCGACCGCATCGGGGTGTGGGTGGGAACAGGCGTGGGCGGACTCCGGACGCTGGAAGACCAGATCCAGGTCCGCATCGACCGGGGCGAGCGCCGAGTGTCGCCCTTTCTGGTGCCGATG
The DNA here is from genome assembly GCA_026709815.1 of bacterium. GTDB lineage: Bacteria > Actinomycetota > Acidimicrobiia > Acidimicrobiales > Bin134 > Poriferisocius. Next base: position 1,649 of record JAPOSH010000088.1, read on the forward strand.
CTGATGGCCAACGCCGCTTCGGCGGCTATCTCCATGCGCTACGGCTTTTCCGGGCCGTGCGAGAACACGGTGACCGCCTGCGCCGCGGGCACCCAGTCGATAGCCAACGCGGCCATGCTTATCCGCTCCGGCCGCTGCGATGCGGTCATCACCGGCGGCAGCGAGGCCTCCAACTCCATCACCGGCGAGGCCACCTTCTGGAACATGACCGCAGTCTCCCGATCCCACGCCAGCCGGCCGTTCGACTTGGAACGGGACGGATTCATCCAGGCCGAAGGCGCCGCCGTGCTGGTGCTGGAGGAACGGGAGTCGGCCCGGCGCCGAGGAGCAGAGGTGCTGGGAGAGATCATGGGCGGGGCCAGCAACGCCGACGCCTACCACATCACCGCTCCCTCGCCGGGGGGCGCCGGGGCCGTGCGGTGCATGGAGCTGGCTTTGGCCGACGCCGGACTCGAGCCCGGCGACATCGTCCACGTCAACGCCCACGGCACCTCCACCCCGCTGAACGACGCGGCGGAGGCCGAGGCCATCCAGAAGGTGTTCGGCGCGCCGGGTCCTCTGGTCACTTCCACCAAGGGGGTGACGGGCCACGCCCTGGGTGCGGCCGGAGCCATCGAGGCGGCCGCCGTGCTGTTGGCCATGGAGCATGAATTGATCCCCCCCACCTGCGGGTATGCGACCCCTGACCCTGACATGGCCCCCATCCGCATCGTGGCGCCCGATCCCGCGCCCTGGACCCCGGGGCCCTCGTTGTCGAACTCCTTCGGCTTCGGCGGCCACAACGGGGCCATCGTGATCGGACCCCCTCCGGCCTGATAGCGAGCAGCCGGCCGCCCGACGCTACCCGCGGTCGTCGACCACCACGAACAACAGCTCGCAGGAACAGGCCAGTTCACCGGACACCGAAGCCCGACCCGCGCCCCGTCCCGCCCGAGCCGACAGCCGGGTCATCTCCACCTCCAGGTCCAGGCGCTCGCCGGGACCCACTTGGCGGCGGAAACGGGCGCCGTCGAGACCCCCGAACAGGGGCAGCTTGCCGGCGAACCGGTCGTCGCCGAGCACGATATAGGCCCCGAGCTGAGCGATGGCCTCGGCCATCAACA
>JAPOSH010000009.1 GCA_026709815.1 bacterium
CTCGCGAGCCATAAGCCCAAGCAGCGGTGCCCGGTAGGTGTTTTTTCAACAAAGTGAGCACCGTGTCGTGTTGCTCTTGTGTCAGGTCAATCGCAGTACTCACACCCATGATTTACCTGTCATGCTTTCGTAAAGCCCCTTGGAATCCTCAACGAAATTTCCAACCAGTCCGAGGCATGCTTTTGCTTTTTCACCATCATAGTCGTGAGATGTGTTTATACGAGCTTCGTCATACTGCGTCCAGTCGCCCAAAGATGTCTCAAATAAGTTATTTTCACTGGCAAGACGAAAGATTGACTTTGGACTGTTTGGGGTATCCGGTATCGCTAAACCTTCACCCAAATATCGTTTTAAGACTTTCCAAAGACAGTCATAGCATGTCTCAAACCTTTGAATAACAGATTCAGCTACCCCTTCTTCATCCAACGACGACCTTGAAGAGTTGGGGGTCAAGTAGTTTTTATACTGTTCTATAAGACGCTTGAGCGACATCTGGAATTCGGAGTAGTCAACCTGTGACATCTGGCGACCTCGACTCTTGGATTATCATGTACTCTTTTTCTATCTCCTTGTGAAAGCTCGCAGGCAGTCGAGCCCAGTCGCGGGCTTCGACGAAGAAAGGGATGTTGGACTCGGTAAATGCTTCTTTTAAGTCTGCAAGCTGTCCGATGGGGATTTTTTCGAGGCCGGGGCCGCGTAGCACGAGGTCGAGGTCGCTGGCGTCGTGGCTTTGGCCGTTGACTCGGCTGCCGTAGGCCCATACTTCAGCCTCCGGCACATGCTCTTGGAGCAGGGCCTCGATCTGTTCTCGGTGGCGGGGCAGCAAATGAATCTGGTCAGCCATCTTCAGGCTCAGCGATAACACGGACAAGCTCGGTGGCATCGGCTATGAAAGTCGGAAGGAGCTTGAGTGTGGCTTCGGCGAAGCGCTCGCCGTAATCGTGGGCAGTGCTGTTGCGGTTGTCTCGATACTGAAGCCAGCGCTCCGAGGCTTCCATCGAGATCAGCCCGTGGTTGGCCGCATGGCGAAAGCAGTCTTTGAAGTTCAATCGGTCGGCCTCACGATTGGAAGCGAAGTAGGGGCGCAGGCGCTTCTTCAGCAGCTTGCCGCTCTGCTCAAGGGCCAGTTCAAACTGCTTTACACATGCGGCGCGGAAAACGTCGTACATAACAGCATCAAGGTCGCGTGTATCTAGTTGATCGTAGGCAGTCTCTAGGGCGCTAATGCACTTCGCCAGAAAGTCTGTATTGATACTCATGCCTTGTCCTCGGGTACCCTCTCCTCGGGGCTGAAGCCCAAGGCTACGAGGTTGGCTTCGATCTGGATATCGAGTTTGGCGGCTTCGGCTTGCTGGGAACGCCACTGGGCGGCCAGGCGGCCCATCTTCAGCTCGAAGGGCTCGTCGTCTTCTTCTCGGGGCTTGGCGCCCACGTAGCGGCCGGGGGTGAGGATGTGGTCGTGTCTGCGGACTTCCTCCAGGGCTACGGCCTTGCAGAAGCCGGGATCATCGGCATAGCCGTCTGAACCATCGCACCAGGCGTGGTAGGTGTCGGCGATGCGGGCGACGTCGTCGTCGGTCAGCTCGCGATGGGTGCGATCGACCATGGCCCCCATCTCCCGGGCATCGATGAAGAGGATCTCGCCTGAACGGCGGCGGTCTCGGGCCACGAACCACAGGCAGGCCGGTATCTGGGTGGAGTAGAAGAGCTGGCCGGGCAGCGCCACCATGCAGTCCACCAGGTCGGCCTCCACCAGGTTTTCGCGGATCTCCCCCTCCCCGGACTGCTGGGACGACATCGATCCGTTGGCCAGCACGAACCCGGCGATCCCGGCGGGAGCCAGGTGATGGACCATGTGCTGCACCCAGGCGAAGTTGGCGTTGCGCTTGGGCGGCACGCCGTATTGCCATCGCTTGTCGTCGGCCAGGCGGTCGCCGCCCCAGTCGGAGATGTTGAACGGCGGGTTGGCTAAGATGAAGTCGGCCCTCAGGTCGGGATGGCGGTCGTTGTGGAAGCTGTCGCCCTGGGCGATCTGGCCCTCAATGCCCCGGATGGCGAGGTTCATCTTGGCCAGCCGCCAGGTGGTGTAGTTGGCCTCCTGGCCGTAGATCGAGATGTCCCGGTGCGTGCCGGGGGGCCGGGTTCCGCCGTTGCCGTTGCCCGTGGCGTGGGCCTGGATGAACTCCACCGACTGCACGAACATCCCCGATGAGCCGCAGCACGGGTCGTACACCCGGCCCTCATAGGGCTCGATCATCTCCACCAGCAGCTTGACCACGCAGCGCGGGGTGTAGAACTCGCCGCCCCTTTTGCCCTCGGCGCTGGCGAACTGCGACAGGAAGTACTCGTACACCCGGCCCAGCACGTCCTTGGAGCGGGCCTCGGCCGTGCCCACCGCGATGTTGCTCACCAAGTCGATGAGCTGGCCCAGCCGCTGCTTGTCGAGCACGGGGCGGGCGTAGTCCTTGGGCAGCACGTCTTTCAGCGCCGGGTTGGCCCGCTCGATGGCCTCCATCGCCTCGTCCACCGTCTCTCCCACATAGGACTGGCGGGCATCGGCCTTCAACTCCTCCCAGCGGGCTTCTGGAGGCACCCAGAACACGTTGTGGGCCCGATACTCGTCGGGATCCTCGGGATCGGCCCCCTGGTCGAACTCTTCCTCCAGAGCGGCTCGCCGCTCCTCAAAGGCATCCGACACATACTTGAGGAAGATCAGCCCCAGCACCACGTGCTTGTACTCGGCCGCGTCCATGCTGCCCCGCAGCGTGTTGGCCGCCTGCCACAGCTCGGCCTCGAAACCGGTGACGGCCCCCTGCGGGCTAAGGGCTTTTCCGCTGCCGGGCTGCTGGTTCAGCCCCCCGTTGGCCACCGCTACCCCACCTCCTGCTCTGCCGCTGTGCGGGCACAGGGAAATTTACTGCACTTCGGAGCCAATTCCGTGAACTGCGGCATCGGCGTCCGCGATGCTGTGCCTGCACTTCAGGTATGGCCTCGTCGCCGCGCCTTGCGAGCGATGGCACCAGCCAGGATTCGCCGAGCGAGACGCCGCCGAACAACGGGTGGGTTAAGACGACTTGGCAATGAATATCCAGCGGCCGTCGGCATGGGACAGGTGGCCGCAGCCGGGGCCAGCGAAGTGGGTGCCGAAGATGAGGATGCCGGAGTCGGCGCCCAGCCGACTAAGAGGGCCTTCAAGCTTCCGCTAGGGCGCCATTTGCTCGTAGGGATCGGTGGGATTGCGGCCGGCCTCGATATCGGCGATGCGGATTGCGGCTGCTGTGGGGGAGACATCGTGGGTGAACACCCAGAACCGGTCTTCGACGATGGCATCGGCCACGGTGGCCGCGACCTGCGAGGGGGCTATTCCCTGAGCGCTGATCGTCTCCCGCAGCGGGGTTATGACGGCGTTCTGAACAGCGGTCAGCTCGGCGCCGTAGGGGCGGTTGCGCTCAGAATGGAAGATTCGGGTGGCCACCAGGTTGGGGCACAGACACGAGACCCCCACGCCCTGAGGGTGCAGCTCCCGCCACAGCGACTCGCTCAACCCCACCACGGCGTGCTTGGTGGCGCAGTACATGCCCAGCACGCTGGTGGTCACCAGTCCGGCTTCCGACGCGGTGTTGACGATGTGGCCTTCGCCGGCTTCCACCATGAGCGGGGCGAACGCCATCACCCCGTGCGCCACGCCCAGCACATTCACCCCCACAATCCACGCCCACTCCTCGGCGGTGGTTTCCAGCATCGGCCCCGCGGGCGCCACACCGGCGTTGTTGCACACCACCTGCACGCCGCCGTAAGCCGACAGCGCCTGCGATGCCAGATCCTGCACCGAGGCTGCGTCGCTCACATCGCACAGAACACCCAGCACATCGGCGCCAGCAGACTGAAGGCGGGATGCAGAGGCCGCCAGAGCCTCCTCCTCCACGTCGGCCATCACCACCTTCATCCCCTCGGACGCGAACTGCTCGCTCATGGCCAGCCCGATCCCGCTGGCCGCCCCGGTCACTACTGCAACCTTGCCGTTGAGCTCTTTCATGGCACGAATTCCTCTGTCTGGCGAACCGAAGCCTCATACTGCCACCCATGTCCTCAAGCAGTTGATTTCTGGTTGACGAGGCAGCCGTGGTGAGAGCCCGTAGGGTGAGAGGGTGACCGGGTGTGTTGTCTGCCTCACCGAGGTCAACGTGTATGTGGCCGGAGCCGAATGATGGGAAGCGACTGCCGATGAGCGACTCTGGAAGCGGCGCCGGGCACCAGCGGTTCGCCGACTGGGCCGGGAAGAGCCAAAACGCGCCGGAGCTGGTGGCGGCCGCAACGGTGGCGGTGCTGCGCGACGGGCCGGGAGGGCTTGAGACCCTGATGGTGCGGCGCAACTCCAAGCTCAGCTTCGTCGGCGGGATGTGGGTGTTCCCCGGCGGCCGGGTGGACGACGGCGACTACCCCCCCGCGCGGCCCGACGACGTCTTCGCCGCCAGCCGGGCCGCGGCAGTGCGGGAGACCGCCGAGGAAGCGGGCTTGACCATCCCGGCCGACGATCTGGTGCCATACTCCCATTGGGTGCCCCCCACCACCCTCGACAAGCGCTTCGCCACCTGGTTCTTCTTGGCCCCCGCGCCCGGCGGCTCGGTCACGGTGGACGGCGGCGAGATCCAAGAGCACGCCTGGTGGCAGCCGGCCCACACGCTGGCCCGCCACGCCGCGGGCGAGATCGAGATGGTGCCCCCCACCTACATCACCCTCATGGAGCTGGCCGAGCATCCCACTGCGGCCGAAGCCCTGGCCGCCGCCTGCGGCCGAGCCGGCGAAATCCCCCGCTACGAAACCCACATCGCCCTCCGCGACGGCGTCCCGGTGTCGCTGTGGCACGGCGACGCCGGCTACGACGCCCACGATCCCGGCGCGCCCGGCCCCCGGCACCGCCTCACCCTCTGCGAAGGGGGCTGGCGGTTCGAGCGGACATGATCCAAGGCCCCTCTATCCGAACCGGGGCCCCGCTTCGCTCCCTGGTTGTTGCCACAGCGCTCGTCGCCTCGGCCGTCAGCGCCTGCGTATCGGGATCCACAACAGAATCCAGACCTGTGGCGCCCCCGAGCCCCACTTCGACTCCCGCCGCCGCGGCCCCCACTGCCACCCCCAGCCCGGTGAGCTACGCGGATCCCGTCTTCCATCCCGACGGCAACCGACTGGCCGTCGGCTCGGGCCTGGGCACCGGGTTCATCCAGCAAATCACCACCAAGGACATCAACCTGGGCGACGCGGCTGCCTGGGTGGTCGGCGCCAGCACCCCCGACGGGGACGTCTGGGCAGTGGCCTTGGCCGACGGTGCGGTGCGCGGCTACCGGATCCCCGTCGGCGACCAGCCTTCCCCCCTCGAAATCCCCGGCAACCGCCTGGCCCCCGGCCAACCGCCGGTGTTGGCCGTGCAGGGCAACTCGGTACGACTGGCCACCACCCCGGCCAACGCGTCGCCCAACAGCGTGCCCGTGTATCTGATCGGCGATCGGGTGGCCTACGTGGACAACCTCCGGCGGCTCACCGTGCTGGAGCCCGACGGCTCGCTATGGCGCCCCGACCTCAGGGTTCTGCCCGACACCCGGGTGGTGCAGGTAAGCCCGGAGAGGGTGCTGGTGCTGGCTGAGCCCACCGACCGCTTCCCCCATTCGGCGTTGGGCGACGGCCTGGAGGCCACCTCGGTGGTCGCGGTCACCGTCGGCGTGAACGAGACAGAGACCGTCTACCGGTCGGAGAACGACGTCATCGAGTCCATCGCCCCTCTTTTGGCCGATGTGGACGGCGACGGCATCGACGATGTGGTGCTGACCGTCAGCAACGACCGCGAGGTCTGGGTCGTGGCGGTTTCGAGCACCGGCGACGGGGTGGTGGCTATCAGCGACCCGGCGGACCGGTTGTTGGGCTGGCGCCATGTGGTGGCAGTGGGACCGCTCGGTCCGTCCGGCCAATCTGAGATCGCCGAAGTCCTCTACCCCGACGCCCAGGGGTCGGTGAGGTTTTTGCGCCTCAACGGCGACACGTTGGGGATAGCAGCCACGCGGACGGGCTATCGCTCCCACGAGTTCGGGACCCGGAACCTCGAGCAGGCGGTGGCTGCCGACGTTGACCGGGACGGCCGGGTCGAGGTGATCCTCCCCACGCTCGACCGCCAGCACATCGCGGGAGTTCGCCACGGGCCTGACGGGGCGGTGGACATGTGGCGCCGCCCGCTCGGCGGCACGCTGTCCAGCAACATCGCGGTGCTCACCCGCCCTGACGGCACCATGTCGGTGGCCGCGGCCACCCTCGAGGGCTCTCTTCGGATCTGGCAGTGACGACGCGGCGAGTGCTCCCGGCCTCATTCCAAGCCGGTAGTCTCATGGCCGAGGCAGTAGCTTCATGGCCTGATGGCACCTGAGGCCGACAACATTCCGGCAGTCGATCCAACGCTGGGGCTCACCGGCGCGCAGGTGGCAGAACGGGTGGCGGCCGGGCGCACCAACAAAGTGCCGGATGCTCCGGTGCGGACGCTGCCCCAGATTCTGCGGGCCAACGTGTTCTCCCCCGTCAACGGGATCATGCTGGTGCTGTTCGCCGCCATTCTGGCGGCCGGGCACCCCCGAGACGGCCTGTTCGTGGGCGTGGTGGTGTCCAACGCCGTCATCGGCGTCGGCCAGGAGATACGGGCCAAGCGCGAGCTGGACAAACTGGCGGTGCTGAGCGCTCCCAAGGCCCGAGTGGTACGCGACGGAGAGATATCCGAAGTCGGCGTCAGCGAGGTGGTGGCCGATGAGGTGCTGGATCTGGCCCCCGGCGATCAGGTGGTGGTGGACGGGGCCGTGCTGGCGTCATCGGGCCTGGAAGCCGACGAGTCGCTGCTCACCGGCGAAGCCGACCCCATCGAGAAGGGTCCCGGCGACGAGCTGCTGTCGGGCAGCTTCGTCGCAGCGGGAAGCGGCCGCTTCCAAGCCACCCGGATCGGCGCCGAATCCTACGCCAGCGCTCTGTCGGAGGAGGCTCGCCGTTTCACCCTGGTGAACAGCGAGCTGCGCCGGGGCATCAACACCGTGCTGCGCTGGCTCATCGTCATCATCCCCCCGGCCTCGGCGCTGTTGGTGCTGGTGCTGCTCGACATCGAGGATCGCTGGCAGAACGCCCTTCAGGGCACGGTGGCCGCGGCGGTGGCCATGGTGCCCGACGGCCTGGTGCTGCTCACCAGCCTGTCCTTCGTGGCCGGGGTAATCGCCTTGGCCCGCCGCCGGGCGCTGGCCAAAGAGCTGGCCACCGTGGAGCTTCTGGCCCGCACCGACGTGCTGTGCCTCGACAAGACCGGCACCATCACCACCGGCCATATCAGCTTCGCAGAGGTGGAGAACCTCCCCGGCGCCGATCCCGCGCTGGCGGCCGCCGCCTTAGGCGCCATGGCCCACACCGACGCCGCCCCCAACGCCACCATGCTGGCAGTGCGCGACGCCTATCCGGCGCCCAGCGACAGCGGTTGGACGCCGGCGGGCAACACCCCGTTCTCCAGCGCCCGCAAGTGGTCGGCGACGGAGTTCGCGGGCCACGGCGCCTTCTACTTCGGAGCCCCCGACGTGATCGCCGGCGATCAGCCCGAGGTGATGCGCCGGGTGGCGGTCCATGCCGAAGCGGGCCGGCGCACGCTGCTTTTGGCTCGAAGCACCGAGCCTCTGGCCGACGAGGCGCTGCCCGAGAACCTGACCCCTCTGGCGCTGATCCTGCTGGAGGACACCATCCGCCCCGACGCCCCCGAGATCCTGGAATACTTCCGGGCACAGGGGGTGAGCCTCAAGGTGATCTCCGGCGACCACACCGCCACGGTGGCCGCAGTGGCCGAGCGGGCCGGCATCCCCGACGCCGGCAGCCACATGGACGCCCGGGAGCTGCCCGACAACACCGAGGAGATGGCGGCCGCGCTGGCCGACAACGCGGTGTTCGGCCGGGTCACCCCTCAGCAGAAGCGGGCCATGGTGGACGCCCTGCAGTCGGGAGGCCACACCGTGGCCATGACCGGCGACGGCGTGAACGACGTGCTGGCCTTGAAGAACGCCGACATGGGCATCGCCATGGGAAGCGGTTCGGCCTCCACCCGGGCCGTGGCCCAGCTGGTGCTGCTCGACAACTCGTTCGCCACCCTGCCCGAGGTGCTGGCCCAAGGCCGCAAGGTGATCAACAACGTGGAACGGGTGGCCAACCTGTTCGTGACCAAGGCGGCCTACGCCGTGCTGCTCACCGTGCTGGTGGGCATCTTCACCGTGGAGTACCCGTTCCTGCCCCGCCACCTCACCCTGGTGGGCACCTTCTCCATCGGCGTTCCGGGCTTGTTCCTGGCTCTGGCCCCCAGCACCGAGCTGATCCGCCCCGGCTTTCTGCCCCGGGTGCTGCGGTTCTCGATCCCCGCCGGCGCGCTGGCGGCGACGGCGTCATTCTTCGTCTACGAGATCGCCCGCCGCCACGATGAGGTCAGCCTGGCCGAGGCCCGCACCGTGGCCACGTTCGCCCTTCTGGGAGTGGGCCTGGTGATCCTGGTGGTGATCAGCCGGCCGCTGCGGCCGTGGAAGATCGGCCTGGCCGCGGCCATGGCCGGGTCTTACATGATCGTGATGGTGTGGCCGTGGGCCCGGGACTTCTTCGAGCTGGACGTCCCCCCGGCCTGGATGTGGATCCCCACCGGCGCTGCCGTGGCCATCGCCGGCGCCGGCGTGGTCGCCATCCCCCGAGCCCTGAGGAGGTACCACAGCAGATGACAGCGGAGTCCCAGCGCCGCGACCCCGGCGCCTACGGAGACATCTCCTACTCGGTCCACGACCGGGTGGCGGTGATCACATTGAACCGGCCCGAAAAGCTCAACGCCTTCAGCACGCTCATGGGCGCCGAGCTGGCCGATGCGCTGCGGCGTGGCGACGCCGACGAGATGGTGCGAGCGGTGGTGATCACCGGTGCTGGACGGGCTTTTTGCGCCGGGGCCGACTTCTCGGGCGGCCCGGGCGTGTTCGGCGCGCCCGATGAGCAGGGCTTCCGCTCAGACCCCCTCGAGTTCCACCCCTGGGACGTGCGCAAGCCGGTCATCGCCGCCGTCAACGGCCCCGCCGTGGGCTTGGGCATGACCATCGCCTTGCAATGCGACATCCGCTACATCGCCGCCGACGCCCGGTGGGGCATCGTGCAGAACCGCCGGGGCGTGCTCCCCGATTTGCGCTCCCACTGGACGCTGCCCCGCACGGTGGGCCACGCCAAAGCCCTCGAGATCCTCCTCACCGGCCGCATGTACACCGGCCAAGAGGCCGCGGACATGGGTTTGGCCACCGCCGCCCTGCCCGCAGACGAAGTGCTGCCCGCGGCGATGGCGACGGCCGCGGACATCGCCGTCAACGTCGCTCCGGTGTCGGCGGCGCTCAGCAAGCGGCTGCTGTGGACCACTTCCGGCGGCGACCAGGGGATGGTCAACGAACTCGAGCGCCGCATCCACCTGCACGTCATGGGCCGGCCCGACGCCGCCGAGGGGGTGATGGCCTTCCTGGAGAAGCGCCCGCCGCAATGGTCACTCACCCTGGCCGACCACTGGCCCGACTGGATGCCCGACGCCACCCAAGACGGCTAGCGGTGTGTCACCGCCGTCGAGCTTGTGGCTCTCAAGCGGAAGGACGCGCCCCGCCGTAGCGGATTCCGGCAAGGTGGGCCATCTCCTGATCGAATGTGGTCAGGTCGTCGGTGCAGAACTCCCGCAGATGGGCATGCCCGCAGGCCCGGGCCAGAACGCTCATCAGCTCCACCGACGCGCCGAAGAAGTTGTGCAGCCTCTCGGCGGCCTCTTCCACGGGAAGCCGGGCTCGCAGCTCGGGCCGCTGGGTGGCGATCCCCACCGGGCAGTTGTTGCTGGCACAGGCCCTCATGCCCAGACAGCCGATGGCCTGCATCGCCGCATTCGACACCGCCACCGCGTCGGCACCGAGGGCCAGTGCTTTGGCGAAATCAGGGGGCGTTCGCAGGCCGCCGGTGACGATCAGCGTCACATCTCGCCGGCCTCGGGCGTCAAGGTGGCGTCGGGCGCGAGCCAGCGCCGGGATGGTCGGCACCGAGATGTGGTCGCGGAAGATCACCGGAGCGGCCCCGGTGCCCCCTCCCCGACCGTCGAGGATGATGTAGTCCACCCCCACCCGCAGAGCGGCATCGATGTCGTCTTCGATGTGCTGGGCCGACATCTTCACCCCGATCGGGATCCCCCCGGACGCCTCCCGCACGCGGTCGGCGAACCGCCGGAAGTCGTCCTCGTTCACGAGATCGACGAACGCGGAGGGGGATATGGCCGGAGTCCCCGGATCGAGGCCCCGCACTTCTGCGATCCTTCCCTGCACCTTGGCACCGGGCAGGTGCCCTCCGGTGCCGGTCTTGGCCCCTTGGCCCAGCTTGAAGTGAAAGGCCTGCGACGTTGCCGCCTTGTCCTGCGACCAGCCGAACATGCCGCTGGCCAGCTCGTAGAAGTACCGGCTGCTCTCGGCCCGCTCCTCTTCCAGCATGCCGCCCTCGCCTGAGCAGATGCCGGTGCCGGCCCGCTCCGCACCCCGGGCCAGAGCCACCTTCGCCTCCTGCGACAGCGCCCCGAAGCTCATGTCGCTCACTAGCAGAGGGATGTCCAACAGCAGCGGCCGCGCCGCGTTGGGACCGACCACCACTTCGGTTCCCACCGGCACGTCCTCGAGCTGGGGGCGGCGGGCCAGCTGGGCGGTGACGAACTGGATGTCGTCCCAGAGGGGCAGCTCTTGGCGGGGCACGCCCATAGACGCCACCGGGCCGTGGTGGCCCACGTACTCCAGGCCCTCGTCGGCCAACTGCCGGATGAGCCCGACATGGGGCTCGGCCGCTTCGCCGTGGGGATCGGCGTAGGTGCCCTGGTAGGCCGCCCGGTCGTAGGGCTGGGGATGCTCCTTCTCCCACGCCGAGATCTCATCTGCGTCCACCAGGAGGTCGTCCCCGTCCACCCAGGAGGCGAACCGGGCCAGCCGCTCGGAGTTGTCGTAGCTAGAGACCCCGGTATGGAAGACGTAGTCCCAGCCGTGCAGCCCGCAGACGATGTTGTCGCCCTCGACGCGCCCGTCGCGCATCAGGGCCCCACGATGCAGGCAGCGCCCGTACAGCACCGAGTGGTTGTCGTCGAAGCGAACGACCACCAGGTCGACATTGCCGACCAGCGCGCCCACCGGCACCCGGTCGGGCACCTCACTCCATGCGGCGATCTTGAACGGCTGCATCAGACATCACCTCCGGCGCTATAACACTAGCGATCTCGTGCTGCCGCCCAGCCTGCTCGCTAACCTCTGGGCTCATGCGAGCAGTTGGAGTCATGGAGCACGGCGGGCCGGAGGCTCTGGAAGTCGTCGAGCTGCCCACCCCCGAGGCTGGCCCCGGCGAGGTGCGGATCCGGGTGAGGGCCGCCGCCGTCAGCCCCACCGACACCCACGCCCGGGCCGGCACCCGGGCCGACCAGCAGGCCAAGGGTGGCCCGCCGCCCTATGTGCCGGGCATGGACGCCGCCGGGGTGCTCGACCAGATCGGCGAGGGCGCTGAGACCGACCTGCGAGTCGGCGACCGCGTGATGGCCATCGTGCTGCCCCGAGGGCCGCACGGGGCCTACTCGGAGCATGTGGTGCTGCCCGCGGCGTCGGTAGCCCGGATGCCGGCGGGATCGTCGTTCGCCGAGGCCAGCACCCTGCCCATGAACGGCCTCACCGCCCGCCTGAGCCTGGATCAGCTCGCCCTGCGGCCCGGCCAGACCCTGGCGGTGACCGGAGCGGCCGGGTGCTACGGCGGCTACGTGGTGGAGTTGGCCAAAGCCGACGGCCTGCGGGTGATCGCGGATGCCTCCGAGGCCGACGAGGAGCTGGTGGCCTCGCTCGGTGCCGACGTGGTGGTGCGCCGGGGCGACGACGTGGCCGACCGCATCCGCCGGCATGCTCCCGACGGCGTGGACGGCCTGGCCGACGGATCGGTGCAGATGGACCTGCTGGTGGCCGCGGTGCGCGACGGCGGCGGCTTCGCCTCGGTCCGGGGATGGCCGGGCAACGACGAGCGGGGCATCGGGTTCCACGCCACCTGGGTGTTCGACTACGCCCAAGACCAGGCCAAGCTGGATCGCTTGCGCCAACAGGCCGAAGACGGCCAGGTCACCCTGCGGGTGGCCGGCACCGTCCCCATGGAGAACGCCTCCGAGGCCCACGCCCGCCTAGAAGCCGGCGGCACCCGAGGCCGCTGGGTCATCGAGTTCTAGCGGACTCGTAAAACCCCCGGTAAGACCCCGATTTCGCCCACGACGGCCTTTGGATCAGCCGCAGGTTGGGGTCAGGCGTAGTCTCCGAGTCGTCGCAAGCGAAGAGCTTCACGCCCTCCGAAGCTGTCGCCGTGCCCGCTCGCCGTTCGCGACAAAGAGAACAGCCCCCAGCAACCCAAGAACAGGCCCGGTCAATCCGGGTAACACTCCAAATGCATAGCCCAAGACAAGGCCGGACCCAATTAGCAGGGAAACATTCCAAGCGTTGGCTCGAGCCTTCGAAGAGGCCAGTAGCCGTCGCCTATCTCTGGGACGATCGCGCTCAGCCACACCATCGAGTATAGGCTGTGCAGAAGCAGCATTCGGTGCGGATGGTGTTTGCGCGGCGCGAGGATCACTGCGATGACCGCAGGGTTCATCGAAGCGAACCGCGCCCGGTTCAGTGGCAAGCCCTTCTGTGCTGCGCTACAGGTGGCCCCGCTGGTGTATTGGTCGACGAAGCGGCGGCTGTTCTCGCCAAGAGCACTGCGGGACACAGTGATGGTGCCGAGCTTGTCGGCGCTACAGCAGGTCAAATACTCGGTCTATGGGGCGCACAAGATACATATCCCGGCCCGCCGGGCGGGTTGTGGTATCAGACGCGACCAGGTGGCCCTAGACGGCGCTGTGGCGAAACTCCCGACCGAAATTCCCTCTCAATCTCGACATAACTTCTCCTTGTAGAACATACCTCCACGAAAAAGGGGGAACCTCACTTCGCCTTAGAGGGGGCGCGGACATGTGACGCTTATTTCGGCAAATTTTGTTGAGAGCGGGGCTAACCAGAACAAAGCCGCAGGTAAAGAAGTCAAAGCCGGAGTCAGAACCTCAGGCGTTTCCGCAGGTCAGCGACTATCCTTACACTCTCTTAACGCCAGTTGTCAAATGCGACAGGCTTCACGCCCTCCGAAGGTCCACCCACGCCCGTGCACCACGGGCGGCTATGAGAACTGCCCCCAGAAAGCCCAGCGGTATCGGCAAGACTCCGAACAGATAGGCTAAGAGCAGACCCGGACCGGCAATACCGGCCACATCCCAAGCGTAGGCGCGAGCCTTCGAAGCTGAACGCTCGCTAGAGGTGAACACGACGACGGCCCCGCTGAATAGGGACTCAACCCTGTTGCAACGCGGTGATGTCAGCGATGATCTCGGCGGCGTGCTGGGCCAAGTCCTGGCCCTCGAGGTCGTAAGCCTTGGCCACGGTGCCCTCGGGTGAGATCAGGTAGCTGATCCGACGGGGCAGCCCGTACTCGAAGTAGGGCTCACCCTCGGCCCGCTCGGCGTCATAGGCCCGCCCCACGGCCCGGTCGGGATCGGAGATCAGCGTGAACGGGAAACCTTCGGCGTCCACGAAGGCCTTCTGCTCTTCAACGGAATCGAATGACGCTCCTACCACCACCGCGCCGAGAGCCTCGAACTCGGAGATTCGATCACGGAATCCCCCTCCCTGGATGGTTCAACCCGGGGTGGACGCCTTTGGGTACCACCAAAATGCCACCCAACTGCCCCGCAGGTCAGACAGCGACAAATCGTTGCCGTCCTCATCGGGCGCGGTGAAGTCCGGCGCCTTGGTGCCTTCGCTGAGCATGGTTGCGACTCTAGCTGCCCGTCCCCGTCAATGTCGCGATGCTCACCGTGAAGCGATCCAAGGGTATGGGGGCTAGCCGGACACCCAGCTGAGGGCTTGGATCTCGCTGTAGGCGTGGAGGCCGTAGACGCCCCGGTCTCGGCCGATGCCGCTCATCTTGAAGCCGCCGAAGGGGGCATGCACATGGGGCACCATCGAATTGAGCCCCACGTTGCCCGACTCGATGCGCTTGCCGATCTCAAACGCCCGGGCGGTGGACCCGGCGAACACGTAGCTGAACAGGCCGTAGTCGCTGTTGTTGGCCAGCTCCACCGCGTGGTCGTCGCCGTCGTGGGCCAAAACCACCACCACCGGGCCGAAGATCTCCTCCCGCACCACGCGCATGTCGGGAGTGCAGTCCACCAGCAGGGCGGGGGCCACAAAATATCCGGTCCGATCAGGGCGCTCGCCGCCGTGGAGCAGAGTGGCGCCCTCGGCTACGCCTGCGGCGATGAACTCCTCCACCCGGTCGCGATGAGCCTCGGTGATCACCGGGCCGACGATGGTGTCGCGGTCCAAAGCGTCGCCCACCGTCAACAACCCGGCCACTGCGGTCAGCTTTTCCACCAGCTCCTCGCAGCGGGACCGATGGACGATCACCCGGGTGGGCGCGGTGCAGATCTGCCCGCTGTGGAATCCCCACACCGAGGCGATGGTCCCCACTGCGGCGTCCAGGTTGCAGTCATCGGTCAGCACACAGGCGCCCTTGCCGCCCAGCTCCATCAGCAGCCGCTTCATGGTGGCCGCTCCCGCCCGCATGATCTCGGACCCCACCGCCGAGGAGCCGGTGAAGCTGATCATGTTCACCTCGCGGGACTCCACCAGCGCCGCCCCCGCCGCCGCCCCCGATCCGGTGACGATGTTGATCACCCCGGGCGGGAATCCGGCTTCGGCGATCATCCCGCAGAACTTGAGCATGGCCAGCGGATCTTGCGGGGCCGGCTTGAGGACCACGGTGTTGCCCATGGCCAGCGCGGGAGCGATCTTGCCCGCCGCGTTGGTGAGCGGGAAGTTGTAGGGGGTGATGCACCCCACCACGCCCACGGGCTGGCGGATCACATGGGCGCCGAGGAGCCCGGCCGGCCCCAAGGCGGTGGCCTCCAGCGGAATCGGCTCGACGGGCTCGTCCACGTTCACCGGCGTTGCGTAGTGGCGGAAGCGCTCGATGGGAGGCGGCACCTGCATCCCCTCGGCCACGTTGATGGTGGCCCCGGTCTCGGCCTGGACCAAGCCCACCAGGCTGTGCGCCCGCTCTTCCAAGAGGTCGGCCGCCCGGCCCAAGATGGCGCACCGCTCGGCCATCGGGGTGTCCCGCCAGCCGGGCAGGGCGTCCTTGGCCGCCGCCGCAGCCTCGTTGACCTGCGAGACCGACGCCTCAGGCGCATGGCCGATCACCTGAGCGGTGTTGGGGTCGACGATGTCGTAGACGCCCGACTCGGGGGCTACCCACTCGCCTGCGATCAGCAGCCGGTACTCCTCGTCGGCGTTCACCGGCGCCAACTCGACCAGTGCCACGGCGCTACCTGTGCTCGAACAACGACCAGCCCCAAAGAGATCAGGCGGCGATGCCGTACCTCTCGAGGCCGTAGAGCTCGATGGCGTTGCCCCGGAACAGCTTGTAGGCCTCTTCTTCGTTGAGCCCGGCCTGGCTGGCGATCCTAGTGGCCACCTCTTTGGTGTGGGGGAAAGTCGAGTCGGCGTGGGGGTAGTCCACCTCGAAGGTGATCTGGTCCATGCCGATGAGGTCGCGGTTGCGCAGGCCCACCTCGTCGTCGAACATGCAGCCCCACACGTGGCCCCCGATGTAGGAGGACGGCGGGTTGGGCAGGTTCACCCCGAACTCCCCGCCGTCGTCGTTGACCCGCTCTTCCCACAGCTTGTCCATGCGCTCGATCACATAGGGCATCCACCCCACCTGGCCCTCGCTATAGGCCACCCGCAGGCCGGGATACCGCTCGAACACCCCCGAGAGGATGTAATCGCACATCGAGCCCATGGCGTTGCTGAACGTGATGGTGGAGCTGACCGCGAACGGGGCGTCGGGCGACGTGGTCGGCATCTTCGAGGAAGAGCCGATGTGCATGTTCACCACCGTGCCGGTCTCCTCGCAGGCGGCGAAGAACGGCTCCCAGAACCCGCTGGGGTCGTGGATCGACGGCAGGCCCAAGTGGTAGGGGTTCTCGGAGAAGGCCACCGCGAAGCTGCCCTTGTCGGCGCAGCGGCGGATCTCCTCGGCGGCCAAGCGGGCGTCCCACAGCGGGACGATGGTCAGCGGGATCAGCCGCCCCCGGCCCTCGCCGGCGCACCACTCGTCGATCATCCAGTCGTTGTAGGCCTTGACGCACAAAAGGGCCAGATCCTTGTCCTCCCGCTCGTGGAAGGTCTGCCCGCAGAACCGGGGCAGCACATTGGGAAAGCAGATCGACGCCTCGACGTGGTTGGCGTCCATGTCGGCCAGACGCTCGGGCTGCTTCCAGCACCCCGGCAGGATCTCGTCGAACGTCACCGGGGTGTTGGCCAGCGGCTCGAAGCCGATGGCCGCTGAAAGCTTGGGAAACGGGTAGATGAGGTCGTCGTAGAGCCACCAGTCGCCCCACGTCCCGTCGGAGATGCCCTTCTCGTAGCTGAACACCCCGCCCTCGAAGGAGAACTTGGCCTTGTCGCGCTCCACTCGCGGGCAGCGGTCGTGATACTTGCGGGGGAGCCGCTCAGTCCACAGATCGGGGGGCTCGACCACATGGTCGTCCACGGAGATGATGCGGGGGATCTCTGCCATGGGCTCAGAGCTTATCGACAGGGCGTGTCGGGGGATTCACCCGGCAGCCGGTTCTTCGCCATCCAGCCGGGACATGGCCTAGGATCACCGAACCGGCGCGCAAAGAACGCGCCCAGGGGGCGAACCATGTTTGACACCATCATCGAGGGCGGGGACATCGTCGACGGCACCGGCAGGCCTCGCTACCGAGCCGATCTGGGTCTGAAGGACGGGCGGATCGCGTCCATCGGAGAGCTCAGCGCCGCCGGGGCGGCCGCCACCGTGGACGCGTCCGGCAAGGCGGTGTGCCCCGGCTTCGTGGACGTCCACACCCATCTCGATGCCCAGGTGTTCTGGGACACCACGCTGAGCCCGTCGCCCCTGCACGGAGTGACCAGCGTGGTCGGGGGCAACTGCGGCTTCACCATCGCCCCCCTCAGCGACGATCCCGCCGACGGCGAGTACCTGATGCACATGCTGGCCCGAGTGGAGGGGATGCCTTTGGAGTCCCTCCAGGCCGGTGTGCCGTGGAACTGGCGCACCACCGCCGAGTACTTCGACTCCTTCGACGGCACCCTGTCGATCAACACCGCCTTCAAGGTGGGCCACTCTGCGCTGCGCCGGGTGGTCATGGGCCCCGACTGCGTGAAACGAGAGGCCACACCCGAGGAGCTGGCCCAGATGCAGGATCTGCTCCGGGCCGGGCTCGAGGCCGGCGCCCTGGGGTTCTCCTCCTCCTATGCCCGAACCCACAACGACCCCTTCGGCAACATGGTGCCGAGCCGCTATGCCAGCCGCCATGAGCTCGTCGAGCTGGCCCGAGTGTGCTCGGAATACGAGGGCACCTCGCTGGAGCTGATCCCCTGCGTGGGCCCGTTCGACGATGCGGCTGTCAACCTGATGGCCGACATGTCGGCGGCGGCCCAGACCCAGCTCAACTGGAACGTGATGACCGTGGCTTCGGGCAACCTCGACGAGTGCTACGCCAAGCTTGAGGCCAGCGACCACGCCCAGGCCCGCGGCGGCAAGGTGGTGGCCCTCACGGTGCCCATGGCCTTCTCGGTCCGCCTCAGCATGGCCGGCGGCTTCGTGCTCGACGCCCTGCCCGACTGGGAGGGCGCCATGCTGGCCCCGCCCGCCGAGAAACTGGCGCTCCTGTCCGACCAGACCGAGCGCGACCGACTCGACGAGCTGGCCCAACAGCCCGGGCCTCTCAAGGGCCTGGCCGACTGGTCCGCCAAGATCATCTTCGACACCTTCGCCCCCGAGAACGAGCAGTATCGGGGCCGCACGGTGGGCCAGATCGCCGAGGACGAGGGCAAGAAGCCCTTCGACGCCTTGTGCGACATCGTGGTGGCCGACGAGTTGAAGACCTCCTTCGGCACCCCGCCGCCGGTTTCATCCAACGAGGACTGGAAGGCCCGGATGGAGATCTGGCGGGACGGCCGGGCGGTGATCGGCGCCTCCGACGCCGGCGCCCACCTGGATCTGTTCATGACCGCCAACTACACCACCACCATGCTCGGCCAGTGCATGCGGGACCGGGGCCTGATCTCCACCGAGGAGGCCGTCCACCTGATGACCGACGTGCAGGCCCGGCTCTACGGCCTCAAGGAACGGGGCCGGCTGCAAGAGGGCTGGCACGGCGACGTGGTGGTGATCGACGAGTCCCGGGTGGGGGCGCAGCCCCTCGCCGTCGTGGCCGACCTGCCCGCCGGCGCTCCCCGCCTGTACGGGGAGGCCGACGGCATCGACCGCGTGTTCTGCAACGGCGAAGAGATCGTCCGAGACGGGCAGTTCACCGACGCCCGGCCCGGTCAGCACCTCCGCAGCGGCGCCGACACCGAGCGGGTCGACCTGTCCTAGGCCCCGATCGCCGCCCGCCCA
Source organism: bacterium (assembly GCA_026709815.1). Classification (GTDB taxonomy): domain Bacteria; phylum Actinomycetota; class Acidimicrobiia; order Acidimicrobiales; family Bin134; genus Poriferisocius. The sequence continues at coordinate 18,586 of JAPOSH010000009.1, forward strand.
CCCCTGCCGTTTCCAAACCCGACCCAACCAAGTTCAGGAGCCATCATGCCCGAAGCAGTCATAGTCGCCACCTCCCGCACGCCGATCGGGCGGGCGGCCAAGGGATCGCTCGTGGACGTGCGCCCTGATGACATGTCGGCGTTCATCATCAACGACGTTTTGGGCAAGGTCCCTCAGATCGACGGCGCCGACGTCGAGGACGTGATGTGGGGCTGTGCCCAGCCCGCAGGCGAGGCCGGCTACAACATCGCCCGGCTCTCGGGGCTGCTGGCCGGGCTCGACGTGCCCGGAGTGACCGTCAACCGCTACTGCTCCTCGTCGCTCCAGACCATCCGCATGGCCGCCCACGCGGTTCGAGCCGGTGAGGGAGACGTGTTCGTGTCGGGCGGGGTGGAGTGCGTGAGCCGCTTCGCCGCCGGGGCCGCCGACCGGGGCGGCAAGAACGACAAGTTCGCCGAGGCCGAGGCCCGTTCCGCCGAGCGCAGCGGCGAGGGGGCCGAGGTGTGGTCGCCGCCCGAGGGCCTGCCCGACGTCTACATCGCCATGGGCCAGACCGCTGAGAACGTGGCCCAAGCCTGGAACGTGAGCCGCGAGCGCCAGGACGAGTTCGGCGTCATGTCCCAGAATCGGGCTGAGGCCGCCCAGGAGCGGGGGTTCTTCGAGCGGGAGATCACCCCCTATCCCTTGGCCGACGGCACGCTGGTGAGCACCGACGACGGCATCCGAGCCGGCACCGTGATCGAGAAGGTCTCGCAGCTCAAACCGGTCTTCCGCCCCGACGGAACGGTGACCGCGGGCAACGCCTGCCCGTTGAACGACGGAGCAGCCGCCGTCGTGGTGATGAGCGACACCAAGGCGGCCCAGCTGGGCGTTGCCCCGCTGGCCCGGATCGTGGCCTCGTCGGTGGCCTCGGTCAACCCCGAGATCATGGGCCTCGGCCCCATACCGGCCATCACCCGAGTGCTGGAACGGGCGGGCATGACCATCGACGACGTCGATCTGGTGGAGATCAACGAGGCCTTCGCCGCCCAGGTCATCCCCAGCGCCGACGAGCTGGGCATCGGCTACGACAAGCTCAACGTGAACGGCGGCGCCATCGCCCTGGGCCACCCCTTCGGCATGACCGGCGCCCGCATCATGGGAACCCTGCTCAACGGGCTCGAGGACGCCGACAAGACCATCGGCGTGGAGAGCATGTGCGTGGGCGGCGGCCAGGGCATGGCCATGATCGTAGAGCGGCTGCGCTGAGCCCGCTCTGAAGCCCGCCGAGCAAGGGGGGCGACTCGCCTGTCGGCGCGGCCGCGCCCCGGCCCGCTTGGCGTCTCAGCGTCTGATGGATTGGCCGAATAGGTCCAGCACCTCCCCGGGCTCTGCGTGGCGTCCTACCGCCTGCTTGGAGAAGATGACCTCCCCGTTTACCACCACGTCAAAGGCACCCGAGTTTCCGGTGACGAGAGTCAGCTCATCGATGACGTGCTGGTAATTCTCAAGCAAGTCCTTTGCTGCGCTCACGGCGCGCTCTGAATAGTCTCAGGGCACGCAGTAAGTTATTGAGATACTGTGCTTTTCCTCCATGAGCGCAGGCTACCGGCAAGTTGGGCCAACAACTACTGCCAATTCCGGCCAGAGCGCGAGCGCAGTGCCGCCCAAGAACCGGGCTCGCTCGTCTCGAGTCAGCCCGGCACAGGCCACTCGAGCCTGCTCGGCCAGTTCGGCATAGGGCCGGTCGTGGGTCTGGGAGTAGTCAGAGCCCCACATGAGCCGGTTGACGCCGAACTGCTCGGCGAGCCGCTCCAGCACGGCCGCCGGGTCACCCGCGTCCAGCACATGAGGCGTGACCTTCAGAAAAAGGTTGGCCAGGCCGGCGTAGTCGCCGATCGAGTCGAGGGCGAACCCGCAGTGGTCCAAAGCCAAAACCACGTCAGGATGGGCCGCCACCGCGTCGCCCAGGGCGGCAAGGTGCTCGGGCACCGTGGCGGCGCTGACCCGCAAGCCCAGCCGCCTCGCGATAGCCCAGGTCGCCTCGTCTTGCAGAGGGCCTGCTCCGCCGACGGCGAAGAACCGCACGCCACCGACTCCGACCGCCGCCAACCCGTCAAGCTCGGCGGGATCGTCCACGATGGCCACGGCGCCGAACTTGCCCGGATAGGCCGCCCGAGCCGCCGCGATGTAGGAGTTGTCGGTGCCGTACGCCCCTTGAGCCTGCACCAGCACCGCCCGATCCACACCGGTAGCCGCCATCTCCGCCAACAGCTCCCCGGCGGCGACCGGCGCCTGATGCACCCACTCCACCCCCGGGTAGTCGGCTACTTGGAGCGGATACCTCTCGACGTCGTCAGAAATCACATGGGCATGGGTATCCACCACGAACATGTGGGCGTTACGCCGGGTGGGCCAGAGCCTGCGTGTGAGCGTGTTGAGCGTGATGGGAGCTGCGGGTGAGGGGGCTGGCCTCCACATGGGCGATGCCCAGCGCCTGGCCGATCTCCCGGAACCGCTCGAATTGATCGGGCGACACCCAACGAGCCACCGGCAGGTGGTGGGTGGTGGGCCGCAGATACTGGCCCACGGTCACGATATCGGTGCCCACTGCGGCCAGATCGGCCATGGTCTGCGCCGCCTCCTCGTCGGTCTCTCCCATGCCGACGATGATGGACGACTTGGTGGTCAGCCCCGCGGCCTTGGCCCGGGCCAGCACCGCCAGACTGCGGGCGTAGCCTGCCGAGGGCCGCACCACCCGCTGGAGTCGGGCCGCCGTCTCGATGTTGTGGTTCAACACGTCGGGCCGGGCGTCGAAGACGGCGGCTAGCGCTTCGGGATCGCCTTTGCAATCCGGGATCAGCACCTCCACCCGCACGCCGGGAGTGCGACGGCGGATCGCCTCCACCACCGCGGCGAACCCAGCGGCGCCCCCATCGGGCAGGTCGTCACGGGCCACCGAGGTGATCACCGCGTAGTCCAGGCCCATGGCCTCCACCGCATCTGCCACCCGCTCAGGCTCCATGGGGTCGGGGGGCTCGGGACGCTGCGTGTCCACCAAGCAGAACCCGCAGGCTCGGGTGCACCGATGGCCGTTGATCATGAACGTGGCCGTGCCCTGGTTCCAGCATTCGAAGATGTTGGGGCAACCGGCCTCCTCGCACACCGTCACGAGATCGCGTCCGTGCAGCACGGCCTTCAGCCTGCGGAACTCGGGGCCGGTGTGCAGCGGCACCCGCATCCACGCCGGTTTGCGCGCCGCGATGTCCAGCCCGCCCTCGAGCCCGGCCTCGGCCATCCGGGAGCGCAGCCGGACCGGCCGCTCGCCCGGGCCCATTCCCCGGCTGAACGGGCTCAAGTCCTCGGGCCGATGCCGCCATGCCACATCAGCCCGATCTGCTCCCCCGCGGCCCCAGCGGTCGGCCGCTCGGGCGGCGACGGCGTCCACCGCGTCTTTCATGGTCACCCGCCGCCCCTCGGCCGCCAGCGAGGTGACCGCCTTGTCGGGGATGCCGCAGGGCACAATGCGTCCGAACCAGTCCAAGTCGCAGTCCACGTTCAAGGCGAAGCCGTGCATCGACCGGGTGCGGCTGAGGCGCACGCCGATGGCCGCGATCTTTCGGGGGTCGTCGCCGTCGGGATCGGCCCACACGCCGGGATAATCGGGCAAGCGGCCGCATTCGGGCAGCCCGAGATCGGCCAGGGCATCGATCACCAGCTGCTCCACCGAGCGCACGTAGGCCACTGTGTCGGCCATGCCCCCGCCCCGCTTGCCGGGCACGGTCATCACCGGGTAGCCGACGAGCTGGCCGGGGCCGTGATAGGTCACATCGCCGCCCCGGTCGGTGTACGCCACCTCGGCCCCCACTTCGGCCGGGTCCACAAGGATGTTGGCCTCGTCGCCCCGCAGCCCCAGGGTGAACACATGGGGATGCTCCAGCAGCAGCAGGTAGTCGCCGCGCCGCTCGAACACGGCCTGCTGACAGGCGTGGGCATCCCGGTACGACACCCGCCCCAGCCATCGGATGCGCAGCGGATTCACAACGGCGCCGACTGCTGCACCATCGGCCGTTGCGACACCCTGATCTGCGATCACGACATCTCAGCGTGCCAGTCGCGGGTTTCGATGACCGACCGGACGTGATCGAGGAAGGCGGCCACATAGGCCCCGTCAAATGCTCGATGGTCCCAGGCCAGGGCCAACACGCCCACCGAGTGGATGGCGATGGCCTCGCTGCCGTCTTCGGCGGTTACCACCACCGGCCGGCGGCGGATGCCGTCGGTGGACAAGATGGCCACCTGGGGCTGGTTGATGATGGGGAACTGCATCATCGTGCCCCACTGGCCCGGGTTGGTGATGGTGAATGTGCCCCCGGAGATCTCATCGGCGTTCAGCTTCTTGGCCCGAGCCCGCCGCGACAGGTCAGCCACCTCCTCAGCGATCGGCACCAGTCGCTTTCGGTCGGCATCCACCACCACCGGCGCCAGCAGTCCCTGGAAATCGAGGTCGACGGCGATGGCCAGATTGACGTAGTTGTGCACCACCAGCTCGCCGTCGCCCACCGAGGCGTTGATGTGGGGATAGGCATGGAGGGAGTCGCACACCGCCCGGGCGATGAACGGCAGGTAGGTGAGGCTGAAGCCGTGCTCAGCCTTGAACGCCGCCCGATGAATCCGTCGCACCTGCTCCACCCCTTCGAAGTCAACCTCCACCGCGGTCAGCACATGAGGCGACACCGCCTTGGACCGCACCATGTGATCGCCGGTGATTCGGCGGATGTTGCTGAGCGGGATGATCGTGTCCTGACCTGCGGCGCGAGACGGTGTCGCCGGGCTTGGGGGCGGGGGCGGGGGCGGGGGCGGCGCCGCAGCGGTGCGGTGCCGAGACAGATGCGACTCGACGTCGGCTCGGGTGATGCGGCCCCCCTTGCCGGTGCCGGCAATCTGAGCAGGGTCTAGCCCGTTCTCGGCGATCAGCCGGCGCACCACCGGCGACAACACGGCGCCTTCGCCACTGGGGGCGCTCGGCGCGGGACTGGGCGTGGGACTGTCGCCGCCAGGCGCGGGACTTTCGCTGATGGGGGCACTCGACGCGGGCTCAGGCTCGGGAGAGGTGGCAGGCTCTGGTTCGGGCGGGGCCGGGACCGGCGTCTGCACTGGCGAGGGAGACGCGGCCGCACCGTCCTCGCTCAAAACGGCGATGACCGCGCCCACTTCCACGGTGTCGCCCTCCGCAGCCACGATCTCGGTCAGCACCCCGGACATGGGCGACGGAACCTCGGAATCCACTTTGTCGGTGGACACCTCGAACAACGGCTCGTCTTCGGCCACCGCATCGCCCACCTGCTTGAACCACTGGACAATGGTGCCCTCCACCACTGTCTCGCCTAGCTGCGGCATTCTGACTTCAGACATCGACGCTCCTCCGATCCCCCTTGGACATCAACCTTGCTCATTCTCGCCCAGCGCAAAGCGCGTCGGCACAACGCACATCAGTGCAACGCCCGACCGGTGAGGGCGAGCACCGTCTCGCCGAACAACTCGCTCATGGTGGGGTGGGGCTGGATGAACTCGGCCACCTCAGGCACGGTGGCCTCCCAGTTGACCGCCAGGTAGCCCTGGCCGAGCTGCTCGGTCACCCATGGCCCCACCATGTGAACCCCCAGAATGCGTCCGCCAAAACCGTTGTCGTCCCGCTCGGCGATGACCTTGACCAAGCCGTCGGTCTCACCCACGATCATGGCCCGCCCGTTGCCCATATAGCGATGCACCGAAGTCGCCACCTCGAAGCCCGCTTGCCGGGCCGACGCTTCGGTGTGGCCCACGAAAGCCACCTCGGGATGGCAGTAAATGGCCCACGGCACTCTGTCGTAGTCCAACGGGGGGGGCGACTCCCC
>JAPOSH010000030.1 GCA_026709815.1 bacterium
AGGTCCACTTGGAGATCGAACCCGCCCAGCTCGTCCAAACGGATCGTGCCTTGGTCAAGCTGGTTGCCGAAGGAGTCGTACACCCCGTAGGAGATCAGCTCGCGCTCGGGCAGAAACTCCAGCCCGCCGGCGCCGCTCAACGCCAGGTCTCGCACCCAGCCTTTGACGTTCAACGTGTCACCGGGCCGGTAAACGCCTCGATCGGTGGCGGCATACCAGATGGCCCGGTCGCCTTGGCGCTCTCCTCGCAGGTAGACGGGCAGCAGCGCCTCATCCTCGCCGAGCTTTGCCACCGCCAGCTCGATGGCATCCGAGCCCACCGCAGCCCGGACGAGGCCCTCTCGGTCGGTGACGATGGCCTCCGCGGCGCCATCGAACCGGACCTCCACCCCCGCCAAGGGATCGCCGGAGCGCAGGTCGGTGGTCCAGACCACCAACTCCTCCCAGCGGTTGACGAGGTCGATCCCGATGTCGGTGTCCTGCGCCCACAGCACCACCGGCCGGTCCAGCCAGAACCGGTCGGCGGACTCGGCATACTCGCCCACTCCCTCCACCACCGCCACTACATGCCCGAGACGGCCGCGCAACACCGGGGACAAGTCGATGAGAACCTCGAGCAGTCCATCGTGGTCGATGCCGGTGTTGACTATCGCTTCAGCGGTGAGCGGCCACGGGGCTTCCGGCAAGACCGGATCGAAGGGGTTCGACTCGTACCAATGCCGATTCACATCATCCAAGTAGCCCTGGAACGCCCCGAAGTCGGTCGACTTCACCTGGTAGAGCCGAACCCGGAGCTGTTCCCAGCGGCGCACCATGAGCGGGACCGTCTGGTTGCTCGACAGCGGATCGATGGTGACCAGCTCCCCTGCCTGCGAAGCGAGGACAGGAAGCGCGGGCGCGATGGCGAACTCGACCGTTTGGGGCTCGGAGAGGGTTTGGCCGAACTCGTCGCCCAGGGTTTCGGGAATCACCACCTCATAGACGGTGTCGCCCGCGGTGCGCCCCCTGATCTCCAGCCAGCGCCCGCTCACGGAGATCACGGCATCAGCAAGCGGGGGGGTGATGGAGAATCGCGCCGGGTCGAGGGTGCGGGAATCGAGGTTGTTGGTGAAGCGGACATCGAGCCCGTAGCCCGGATAGCACTCATAGGTGGTGGGCTGACAGCCCGCCTCGGCGATCCACAACGGGCCGTAGGTTCGGCCCTTTGTGGTCGACGTCGCCGAACTGGTGTTCGGACCCTCCGCGGAGGGCACATGGGGGCCGACCCGGATTTCGACCGGGGAGTTGGCATCCAGCGGCGCCACTGGTCGAAACGCCAGCCACGTTCCGTCGGCGGCGCGCTCGATCCAGCGCTTGACGTCCTCGTCGGCCTCGATCTCCGCGTCGGTGGCGAGGCGGATCGCCCGCTCCCGCCCGCCCGCTATGAGCGTGACCGCCTCGAGCGCGGCGGAGGGTTGGATCCTCTGGTCGAACACCGCTGCGAACACCGGCTGAAGGCCGAGGGAGTCGTCTTGGGGGGTGAAGTCCAGCATTCGGGGTGCGGGCGTTTCAAACGCGAACCGAGCATCTCGCGCCAGCGTTTTTCCGGCCTGCGACCGCGTGCCCGCGGGAATCACAACCTCGTAGGTGGTAGCCATCGGCAAGCGATCCAGAATCTGCGGATCGTGCTCAAAGCGGAGCGTGCGGGTGCCGATCCACTGCCAGCGACCCGGCACCGCCGGGGTGATGGCGGCCGGCACGTCGAGGGCGTCAAGCTGCGCCAACGTGGCGAGGGGCACCATGGGCTGGTTGAAGGTGATGCTCACAAAGGGGGCGATGCCCACGTCGCCCGCGGGCTGGACCCTCAAGACCTCCAGCGGTCCCGGATCGACGGGCGGCGCCGGTGAATCGGGCCCGGCCGGGAACGGGTGCTGAACGGTCTCGCCGGTGCGAGGCGGTGGGAGCGACTCCGTCGGCCGGTTGAACTCGACCTGGTCGTCTGGGGCCTGCGACCACGGCGGGAGGCGGTCGGTCACGGCGCGGATCTCGGCCTCGCTGAGCGGCTCGCCCGCCACGACGGCCACGTCCGGGGGATCATCGCCGGGGGCGGTTCCGCCGTGGCTGAGGCGTACCCCCAGGAGAGGCGCCTCATCTGAGTGGGCCGCGTGGGCTGCTCGGATCGCGCCGCTGCTCCCGGCCCCAGGGCCTCCGCCCGCCCCCGGCTCGGCCCCCGGCTCTGATTCGCTGGCGCAGGCGGCGACCAGCAGCATAAAGGCCAGGCCGACGATGGCCAGGCGTCTCAGACATCTCAGCAACATCGCCCCCGCCTTTTAGATCGCGTGTCGAGTCACACCACTAGTATGACGGCCAAAGGCCCGGACAAGTTCCCCAAAAAAGTTCCCCCAACCTTTCCCTGATGGCTCGCGAACATTGGCCTCAGGCTCTCGCCGAGATGCGAAACCGCTTGCGATGATGGCATCCTTGGGGGGTTCCCTGAGCCCCCGGCGGAGTGAGATGACGTTCAAAAGAGGTGACAAGGTTGTCTATCCCCACCACGGGGCGGCCACCGTCGTCAAAAAGGAGATGAAGGAGGCATTCGGGGAGAAGACCGAATACCTCGTGCTGCGCATGGCCCACGGCGAGATGGTGCTCTCCGTGCCGGTGGAAAAGGCCGAGGAGGTGGGGATGCGCTGGCCCATCTCCAGCGAAGACGTCGAAGACCTCTTCGAGGTGCTGCGCCGAC
>JAPOSH010000078.1 GCA_026709815.1 bacterium
CCAGCCCGGCCCTGATCCCCAAAAAGCCGCCGGAGTACAGGGTGGCCCGAAGCACCGACCAGCCCATCTCGCCCAGGGCCAGATCCACCACGCCCACCGGGGTGGCCAGCACGGCATCGTAGATCTTGGCCCAGGTGAGCTTGTAGTACATGTTCATGGTGCTGTCGTAGAAGGTGCCGTTCATGGCCGAGGTGGCCAAAAGCCCCGGCGCCACGAACGTGCGGTAGTCGACGGTGCTTTCTCCGACGGTCACGTCGCCCACCAGCTCGCCGATGCCGATCCCGATGGACAGCAGATAGAAGACCGGCTCGAAGAATCCCGACAGCAGCGTCACCCAGGTGCGCCGGTACACGGTGATGTTGCGTTCCACGACGCGGGCGAACCGGTGCGACGGCAACAGGCCCGCCGCCGCGGCCGATCCCAGTCTCGAGGAGAGGCGACCTTGACTCGCCGCGCCCGTCTTGGTCGGGCTCATTCGTACAGCCTTCGAGTGAACGTCTGTTGGGCCAGCAGCGTCCCGGCCAGGATCAGGGCCACCAGATAGCCGAGGTGGCCAGCCAATTCCCATTCCACCCCGCTGCCGGTGCTCAGCGCCCGGCACAGCCGCACGCCATGCCACACCGGGGTGAGCCAGGCGATCTGCTCGAGGACCACCGGCAGCTGCGATACCGGGTAGAAGATGCCCGAGAACAAGAACATGGGCATGATCACGAACCGGGTGTAGGTGCTGAAGTTGTCGCCGTTGGTCCGGGTGGCGACAAATGCTGCGGTGGGGGTGGCAAAAGCCATGCCGCACAGGGCGGCGCATATCGGCGCCAGCACCGCGAGGGGCGAGGAGACCGCCCCGAATGCGGCCATCACTCCCAGGAAAACGAAGCTGGCCAAGGTCACCCGAAAGGCCATGTAGGCGAAATGGGCCAGCAGGATGTCGCGGCTCCGCAGCGGGGATGCGGCCATGGCCATGTAGGTGCGGTACCACTTGAAGCCGCCCAGCACCGGGTAGGTGGACTCGTTGACTGCCAGCATCATGGCGTTTCCGGCCAGCAGTCCGGGGGCCAGGAAGTCCAGGTAGTCGAGCCCGCCCAGATCCCGGCCCGAACCGACCTCGGCGTCGACCAGCGATCCCAGGCCCAGCCCCATGGCGGCCAAGAACAGGATCGGGCTCAAGAAACTGGTGAGCAGCGAGCCTTTCCATCTGCGCCGGTAGGCCAACAGCCAATACTCGATCGCCAGCCTCGGGCGGGGGACGACCGCGGCGCGCCCCATCAGTCCACCAGCGATCGTCCGGTCAGGTGCAAGAACACGTCCTCGAGCGTGCTGCGGCGCACGAGCACGCTCTCATGTTCGACCCCGCCCAGCTGGGCCATCAGCCGCTCGCTCTGGTCGGTGTACAGCAACACCCGATCTGGCAATTCTTCTGCCCGCTCATAGAGCTGGTCTGAGCTCGGCCCCCGCTCATGGGGCGTGTCTGCTGCCGGGGCCTCGGGGCTCTCCCCCAGGCGGCGCAAGGCATCGGCCATTGCGGCCGCTTGGCCGTGGGTGCGCACCTCCACCACCTCCCGAGTGCAGTAGCGCTCGATGAGCTGCCGGGGCGATCCCTCGGCCACGATCTTGCCCCGGTCCATGACCACCAGGCGGTCGCAGAGCTGCTCGGCCTCGTCCATGTAGTGGGTGGTGAGCACTTGAGTCACCCCCCGTCGCTTCAGCGTCCACAGCCGCTCCCACACCACATGGCGGGCTTGGGGGTCGAGGCCGGTGCTGGGTTCGTCCAACAACAGCACCTCAGGGTCGCTGATGAGGGCTCGGGCAATGGTCAGGCGGCGCTTCATGCCCCCCGACAGCGGTTCTACCTGGTCGTCAGCGCGCTCGGTGAGCTGTACGAAATCGAGCAGTTCGGCGATGCGAGCACGCAGCACCGACCGAGGCAGGTCGAAATAGCGCCCGTAAACGTACAGGTTCTCGGCCACCGAGAGCTCTTCGTCAAGATTGTCCTGCTGGGGGACGGCGCCCAACCGCGACCTGATTCTGGTGCCCTCACGAGATGGGTCCATCCCCAAGATGCGCAGCGCCCCCCCGGTGGGATCGGATACACAGCCGATCATCCTCATGGTGGAGGACTTGCCCGCGCCGTTGGGTCCGAGAAAGCCGAACACCTCGCCGCGTTGGACCTCGAAGTCGATGCCGTCGACGGCGGTGAAGTCGCCGAACCGCTTGGTCAGCCCCCACGCTGCGATCAAAGACACTCGGTGAGGATACGGGCATCGGGCTTTCCGGTTGCAGTCATACGACGACCTGCAACACACGCCCGCCGCCGGGCCCGCCGGTTCTGACTGCATCGGCGCCGATGGGCCATGATGGGGCCGTGAGCTACGAGCATCTGCTGTCACCGGGAAGCATCGGCACGCTGGAGCTGCGCAACCGGATGATCATGGCCCCGATGGGCGAGGAGCTGGGCTGCGAGAACGGCGAGGTGTCAGACGACCAGGTGGCCTACTTGGAGGCCCGGGCCAAGGGCGGCATGGCGGTGGTGATGCTGGGCTCGGTGGGTGTGGCTCATCCGGTGGGCTGCTCCAACAAGCGGCAGACGGCGATCTCCGACGACAAGTTCATACCGTCGTGGAGGCGAGCGGCCGACCAGGTCCATGCCAGTGGCGGCAAGATCGCCATGCAGCTCACCCACGCTGGCAAGACCGCCCTGCAAGACACCATGGCGGGACGACCCCTTTGGGTGCCGTCGCAGCCGGGACCGGCCACGGTGGACCCGCTCTACGGCATGGTGACTGCCGCTGAGGGCGCCATGATGGCCGAACCGCTCATCGCCCCTGCCTCCAAGGTGCACTACCGGGTGATGGATCACGACGACATCGCCACTGCGGTCGATCAGTTCGCGGCGGCCGCGGTGCGGGCCCGGGAGGCCGGGGTGGACGCGGTGGAGCTGCACGGCGGCCACGGCTATCTCATCGACGCCTTCTTGTCGCCCACAGTCAACGCTCGCGACGACGAATACGGCGGTTCGGTGGGCAAGCGAGCCCGCTTTCTGGTGGAGATCATCACCGAGATACGCCGCCGGGCCGGCGACGACTACCCGGTGTGGGTGCGGCTCAACAGCACCGAGGTGGGCATTGACGGCATCGTCCTCGCCGACGCTCTGCACAACGCCCGAGCGGCCGCCGCCGCCGGGGCCGACGCCATCCACGTGTCGGCCTACCACGACCCCGGCATCGCCACCGGACCCACCGATTCCTACGGCCCTCACGTGCCCGAGCTGCTGGTGCCCAACGCGGCCGCGGTCAAGGCCGACGTGGATGTGCCGGTCATCGCGGTGGGAAGGATCAGCCCCGAGGCCGCCGACCGCCACATCGCCGAGGGCCTCTACGACTTCGTGGCCATGGGCCGCAAGATCCTGGCTGACCCCGACCTGCCCAATAAGCTGGCCGCGGGCCGCTCCGCCGACGTGCGGCCCTGCGTGTACCACTACCGCTGCATCGGCAACATCTTCTTGCGGATGGGCACTCGGTGTGCGGGCAACGGCTTTTTGGGCCGGGAAAACCAGCTCGCTGCCACTTCGGCGCCGGAGGCCAAGCGGGTGCTGGTGGTGGGCGGGGGGCCCTCGGGCATGGAGACGGCCAGGGTGGCCGCGCTGCGGGGCCACGAGGTGATCCTGGCCGAGGCGTCTCATCAGCTCGGCGGCCGGTGGGCGCTGGCATCGGCCACCAGCGACGTGAACGCCGACCTCATGGCATGGTTCGAGCGCCAGCTCGATCAGCTCGGGGTGGACGTGCGGCTCGACACCCCCCTGGATGCCGCCGGGGCCGGCGCGCTCTCGCCCGATGCCGTGGTGGCCGCGGTGGGCGGCCGATGGGGCCGCCCCGAGGTGGCTGGCATCGACGGCGCAGGAGTGTGGGGGGTGGACGACTTGGCCCCGTGGCTGCTCGGCGGCGAGTCGCTGGACGCGGCCCGGGTGGCGGTGCTGGGCGGCGACCTCCCGGGTCTCGGGGTCGCCGAGGCCGCCCACCGTCAAGGGGCCGAGGTCACGTTGATCGAGTCGGGGCCTGCGTTGGGCTATTCCCTGGGGCTTCCCGGCCGGTGGCGGGCGGTCCATGACCTCGGTCGAGCAGGCGTGAACTTGGTGACCGGCGCCGAAGTGGCGGCCGTTGTCGACGAGGGAGTGGTGTGGCGAGCCGACGGCGCCGAGCAGACCACCCCGGCCGACCTCGTGGTGGTCACCTCCGAGCTGGCGGCCGACACCGTGCTCGCCGACGAGCTGAGGTCAGCCGGCCTCGTGGTGCACGCGGTCGGCGACTGCGCCCGACCGGGGTACCTGGAAGGCGCCATGCGCGCCGCGGTGGAGCTGGCAGCCGCCCTGTAGGCCGCCAAGGCGCGCCGGGGAGGACAGCTGTGGGTTTTCGAATGGCCAACCTCGCGGGGCAGGCGGTGTTGTCGGACGGGGAGGACTATTGGGCTTTGGGCACTGATCCGATGGACGCCCTCACCCGCCCCCGAGAACTGCGCCACCGCTGGGCCCGCCGGGGGGCGCCCGACGGCCGAGCGGCCTTGGCCGATCTGGGACCGCCGGTGCCCGCGCCCCGGCAGGTGTTCGGTTATGGGCTCAACTACGTGGACCATATCGAGGAGATCGACCGGGTGGATCCGATGGGGCGTGCGGCGAGCGCGGCGCCGGTGGTGTTCACCAAGTTCCCCACCTGTCTGGTCGGCCCGGCCGCGCCGGTGAAGCTGGTGGGCGACCGCTGTGATTACGAGTGCGAGCTGGTCGCGGTGATCGGCGCCGAGACCTGCGATGTGGATGAATCAGGGGCTTGGGACCGGGTGGTGGGGCTGATGATCGGCCAGGACATATCCGACCGGGCGTTGCAGACCGCGGCCTCCCCGCCGCAATTCTCTCTGGGCAAGTCCCGGGAGTCCTTCGGCCCCGTTGGCCCGGCGCTGGTGAGCGTCGATTTGGTGGAAGATCCCGACGATCTGGCCATCTCCTGTCAGATCAACGGAGAAGTGCGCCAGAACAGCCGCACCGGTCTTCTGATGCGCCCGGTGGCTGAAATGGTGGCCTACTTGTCGTCGATCCTCACCCTGCACCCCGGCGACCTGATCTTCACCGGCACCCCTGGGGGCGTGGGCCATGCCCGAGGCCTGTATCTGCAGCCCGGTGACGTGATCCGCTCTGAGATAGAGGGCCTCGGCGTGATGGAGAACTTCTGCGAGGCAGCACAAGACGGCTAGGGCAAAGCCAGCATCTCCGCCGTCTCGGCGCTGGTGGCGATGGGACGGCCGACCTCGTCGCACAGAGCCACGGCCTCGGCCAAGAGCTCTTGGTTGGTGGGGGAGCGGTCGGGGTCGTAGAACTCCTCGATGCCCACATGGAGGTGGCCTCCGAGCTCGAGGGCCAGTCGGGCGACGGGGGTGGCCATGAGATCGCCGCCCCACACCGAGACCGACCACGGGATTCCGGTGCCCTCCAGCATGTCCAGATAGGCCAGCAGCGCGTGCTTGGTGGGAGGAAGACCGAACGTCACCCCCTTGGACCGGCGGGTGAGCCCCCACTCGGCGCCGAAGTAGAGCTTGGCCATCGATCCGGCGGGCAATCGGCCGACCCGATGGTAGGCCAGCACGCACTGCAAGAAGCCGGGTTCGTAGATGGCCATCGCCGGCGCCCAGCCGTTGTCGCGGCACAGCGCGAAGCTGGCCCGGATTTCGGCGTAGTCGTTCTTGTAAACCCCGCCCGCCGGCAGGCCGTCGGGCCCGGCGCCGCCGATGTTGACGGAGCCGGGATCCACGGGCGCCATTCGCAAGGACAGCTCGGCGGCGATCAGGGCCATATGGGCATATTTGGCCCGATGGTCTCCCGACGTGAGGGTCGGGTACCACAGCGCGTCGGGGCGGGTCTCCAGCACGGGGGCCATGGCCTCGATGTAGGGGCCGGCGGCGGCCTCGTCGGTGAGGCCGATGTCGTGGTTGTGGGTGTGGATGATGGCCGCGCCCTTCTCGAGGCAGGCCAGGGCGTCTGCGGCAATGGCCTCGGGGGTCAGCGGAACGTTGGGGTTGATCTCAGGGCTGGTGATGCCGTTGACGGCCACTTCGATGATGACCGGGATTTCTCCGCTTTTTGTTGCTGCCATGGGCTGAACCTAATGGACAGCGGGGGTCGGTTCAGGAGGGCGACCTCTGGCGTGGTTTACTTCGGGGCGTGGTTGCACCGGCAGAAGACGGTCCCTGGTTCGAGGACTTTGCCGTGGGCGAGCAACTCGACCCTGCCCCGGCCATCACCATCGGACCGGGCGAAGTCGCGCTCTACCAGGCCATTTGCGGCGATCCGCTGGCCATCAGCCTGAGCAGGCCGCTGGCCGAGGCGGTCACGGGTCAGCCTGGTTCGGTGGTCAACCCCGCCCTGGTGCTGCAAGTGGCCATCGGCCAGTCCACCGTGGCCACCCGCAAGGTGGTGGCCAACCTGTTCTACCGGGGCGTGTGCCAGCGGCGCGCCGTGCGGGTGGGGGACACGCTCACCACTGTGGTTGAGGTGCGGGGTTTGCGGGAAGCCTCAGCCCGGCCCGACCGCCCGCCCCGGGGCCTGGTGCTTCTCGGGATGCAAACCACCGATGAGCACGGCCGTCTGGTGCTGGACTTCGAGCGATGCGCACTGGTCCGCCGGCGCTCTGGCGCCGCCGGCGGCCACCGCGACGAACTCGGCGGCGCCCCCGATGAGCTGGACATGGCCCCGTGCGCGCGCGCCGCCCCCAACGACTCGGACCATTCACCCCTGGGAGCGCCCCAGCACTGGCCGATCGGAGAGACTCGAGCGGATACGCTGCGAGACACGGTGACCGATGCCCCTGCGCTCGTGCGGCTCACGCAGAATCTGGCGCCGCCGCACCGGGACGCGTCGCGGGGCCAGGGGGGCAGAAGACTCGTTTACGGCGGCCACACTGTGGGCCTGGCCCAGGCCGGGTTGGTGCGTCTGCTTCCCACTGCGGCCACCGTTGTGGGGTGGCATCTTTGCGATCACACCGGTCCGGTGTTCGAGGGCGACGTGGCCGATGTGTCTGCCACCCTTGACGCTGCGCTTGCGGTGGAAAACGGCCGACTCCTGGCTTTCACCGTGATCGTGCGGGCCGAGCGAGGCGGCGCCGACCCGGTTGAAGTGCTGGACTGGCGCCCGATCGTGCTGGCCCCGTGACCGACGGCCCGGAACCGAGCGACCATGAGCTGGCCCACTGGCTGGCTCAGCAGGCCGGGGACCAGCTGTTGTCATTGCGAGAGGAAATGGAGGATTCCGGTGCGGGCTATCTCCATCGGGAGTTGGCCGGCGATCAACTCGGCCACCGCTACCTCACCGGCGCGCTGGCTCAGCTCAGGCCGGACGACGTCGTGTTGTCGGAGGAGGGCCGCGACGACGGCGCCCGCCTGGAGGCCGAGCGGGTGTGGATCGTCGATCCGCTGGACGGCTCCTCGGATTTCGCCGATCAATGGAGCGAAACGTGGGCGGTGCATGTCGGCTTGTCGGTGAACGGGCAGCCGACTGCGGGGGCGGTGGCCGTGCCCCCCTGGGGTCGCACGTTCAGCACTGCTGCTGCGGGCGAGCCGCCGTCCGAGACCGGTCGGCGCCGACCGCTGGTGGTCATGTCCCGCTCCCGGGTGCGATGGGACGGCCACCGCCTGGCCCGCCGTCTAGATGCCGATGTGTACGGCGTGGGCTCCGCAGGGGTGAAGGCCATGGCGGTGGTCACCGGCGAGGCCGATGCTTGGGTCCATGCCGGAGGCCTCTATGAGTGGGACACCTGCGCCCCGGCTGCGGTGGCCCTCGCCGCCGGGCTGCACGCCTCCCACCTCGACGGCTCGCCTTTGCGCTACAACCGCCGTGACCTGGCCCAATGGGGCATCCTCATCTGCCGACCGGAGTTGGCCTCTGACCTCAAAGCTGCTTTTTCCGCGTAGCTGTCCTGCGCCCATGAGGATCGCCTTGCCGTGGGCGGCGCGGATCGGGCCATCGGCTATGCGTCGAGTTCGGCCAGCAGCCGGCGGGTGGCGTCCCCCAGCAGACGAGCGAATCCCACTGGTCCCAAAGCCTGCAGGCGGGCCGAGTCGAACACTTCCAGGGTGATGGGGGCCAGACACCCGGCGCTGCGCACAGTCCGCAGCGCCCCCGGCAGGTCCATTGCCCCTTCGCCGGGAACGCAGCGGAGATGGCGGGTGGCCCAGCCCAGGTCTTCATGGGGTTCAGACGGGGCATCGTTGAGTTGGATGGCCCCGATCAAATGGCCGGGGATGGCCTCGAGATCGGCGAAGTCGCCGGGACCGTAGAACACATGCCAGAAGTCCACGGTAAGCCCGCAGTTGTTCCGACCGGTGGCCGCCACCACCTCGGCGCCGGTAGCGGGATCGGCGATGGGCCGGTTGCGGCTGAACTCCATGTACACGTCCGCCCCGATCTTGGCCGCCTCATCGGCGAGGTCGGCCATGGCCTCCACCGCTTGCCCTTTGGTTGCTGATCCCGAGCAGATCAAAAGCGAGTTGACTCCAGTGGCCCCGAGCGCGGCGGCGGCCTCGAACACCGCTTCCCGAGGTGCCTCCTCGTAGTACGGGCCCCCGGGATCATCGGGGCCCACCCACACGATGGCCGCGTCCACGTCCACCACGTCCAGATCGGCGTCGCGGATGCGCTTCCCGATGGCCGGGTCGGCGGGGTAGACGGCCGGCCACAGGGTCAGGCCCGCGAAACCACCCAGCACCGCGGCCTCCACCAGCACCTCAATCGGGGGATTGCCCAGAGAGCCGGAGCTGAGCACCAGATCCTCAGAGCCGAGAGTCATCGAGCGATCCGCTCTGTCGCAGCGCCCGCTGGCGGGCCATCCCCGTTTTCCTCGTCTGCCGCCGACCGGAATAGGCTTCTTGCATGGGCCGAAAGTACAAGGTGATCAGCGCTGACGGGCATGTGGAGACACCGCCTGATGTTTTTGTGAAGTACGTCCCCGAGAAGTGGAAGGATCGGGCCCCCCGGTTGATCCACTTGCCCGAAGGGGGCGAGGGGTGGTTGATCGAAGGCCAGCCCCTGCTTCGCAACGGCCAGAACATCGCGGGACGCGACAAGGTGAAATTCTCCGGCGGCACCTATTTCAACGCCGACGGCAGTCCTGCTGAGGGCGCCGGCCCCGCCGAG
This sequence comes from bacterium, assembly GCA_026709815.1. Lineage (GTDB taxonomy): Bacteria > Actinomycetota > Acidimicrobiia > Acidimicrobiales > Bin134 > Poriferisocius. The sequence continues at coordinate 9,170 of JAPOSH010000078.1, forward strand.
CAGCGCCTCCGGGAGCAAGACCTCGACGGCATCGACGCCGAGGTGCTGTTCCCCCCGGTGTTCGCCAGCCGGTTCCTCGAGGGCATCAAGGACCAGGAGGTGTACCGCTCGATGATCCGGGCCTATAACACGTTCTTGGCCCATGACTATTGCTCGGTGGCCCCCGACCGGCTCATCGGCAATGCCGTCACCCCCATCAGCGGCATCGACCACGCGGTGGCGGAGCTGGAGTTCATCGCCGAAGCGGGCCTGCCCTCGGTGGCGTTCTACAACTTCCCCAACGGCACCCCGTATGCCGACCCGGTGGACGACCGGTTCTGGGAGAAGAGCCTGGAGCTGGGGCTCAAGCTCGCGCCGCACTTCGGCTTCGGCGCCGGGCAGGCCCCGCCCCAATCGGCGGCCAAGGGAACCTCCGACAGCCCCTGGGCCAGCGCTCTGGTGCAGCGGGCCGGCAGTCACTCCCCGGTGTACTGCATGGCGCAGCTCATCGCCGCCGGCGTGCTGGAGCGGTTCCCGGACATCAAGTTCTACTTTGCCGAAACCAACGCCAGCTGGCTTCCGGGCACGCTCTATTTCATGGACGACAACTACGACCTGTTCGGCGACTGGTTCCAGGTGAGCTATGAGCGCAAGCCCAGCGAGCAGATACTCGACCACTTCCACTTCAGCGTGATCCGCGACCCGGTGGTGTTCGACATGGCCGACATCATCCCGTGGGACAACATCATGTGGGGCTCCGACTTTCCCCACTCTGTGGGGTCGTTCCCCGACTCCCAGGACTACATCGCCGAGCACTTCCCCAAGGTGGACGAGTCGATCTCCCGCAAGGTGCTGTTGGAGAATCCGGCCGACTACTTCGACTTGGATCTGTCCGCCGACATCACCGAGACGCCGATCGTCTGAGCGCCGCTGCGCATTCGATTGCCCCGCACCCTGGCGGGCGCCTCGGGCGCTCAGCTCAGGTCGAGCACTCCCCGAGCCAGTTTCCCCGCCTCGAGATCATCGAGCGCCTTGTCGAGTTCAGCGAGGTCGTAGGTGGCCGACACCAATTCGTCGAGGAGCAGCCGGCCGTCGAGGTACAGATCCACGAGGGCGGGAATGTCGAACGCGGGGCGGGCCGACCCATAGCGGCATCCCATGATCGATTTGTTCTGGTAGAGCTGGAACGGGGCGATCTCCATCGTCGCGTCCATCCCGGCAACCCCCAAGATCACCATGTTGCCGCCCGGACCCAGCATTTCCACCGCGTCGGCCATAAGGGAGGTGTGGCCCACGCACTCCACCGCGCAGTCCACCCCGCCCCCGGAGAGATCTCGCACCGCATCGACGGCCGGGTCGCGTCCCGAGTCCACGAAGTGGGTGGCGCCGAATTGGCGGGCGAAGCCTTCTTTGGCCGGATTGTTGTCCACCGCGATGATCTTGGTGGCCCCGGCGATGCGGGCGGCCTGGATGGCATTGAGGCCGATGCCGCCCACGCCGATCACCGCCACGCTCTCACCTCGGTACACCCGAGCCCGATTGAATATGGCGCCGGTGCCGGTGAGCACGCCGCAGCCGATGAGGCAGGCGCTGGTGAACGGCACCCGCTTGTCGATGGCCACCACCTGGCCTTGACCCACCACCACCTCTTCGGCGAAGACCCCGGTGTTGGCGAAGCCCAGGATCGTGCGGCCCTCGTAGGTGAAATAGGCGGGCAGATCACCGGGGCCGGGCTCCTCGCCGGTCTCGTTCCGTTTGACGATGGCCGCCCCCAGCTTGGAGTTCTGGCACAAGGTGGGATGGCCGGTGACGCACACTGCGCACCGCCCGCAGTTGTCGATGGTGGCGATCACCACGTGGTCGCCGACCTCCACGGTGGTGACGTCGCGGCCCGCTTCCACCACCTGACCCGCCCCCTCGTGGCCCATGACGAAGGGAGGAGAGTACATCTGCCCCAACGTTCCGTTGATCGCCGACAGGTCGGAGTGGCACACCCCGGCGGCGCCGATGCGCACCCGCACCTGGCCGGGTTCCAAGCTGGTCGTCCCGAGACCGTCGACCGCGAGGGCCGCTTCGCCGTCGAAAAGTATGCCCCGCAACTAGATCACCAGGGCCAAGACCACGATCACCAGCCCGACCATCACGGTCAGGGCTGCTGCGGCCAACAGCATGGCGCCGGGCAGCCGCTGGCCGAACAAGCGGACCACGCGCCGACTGGGAAGAGGGGGTGCCGGCTCATTGAGGGAAATGGCCCGGGGGGCGACCGCTATGCCCGGGGGATCGATCCCCAGATGGTCTCCATCGCGCACTTTTTCCGTCCACCTCGCGCCGTCCCACCAGCGGACGTCATGGCGTCCGAACGGATCTGTGTGCCATGAGGCACTGGGCTCGGGGTTTTCAGCCACCTCGCGGCTGAGTCTAGCCATGATGAGAGGGCAAGGGGACGCGGCTCGCGTCCGATCTGTCGAGGAAGCGGCCCGCGATGCAAAATGCTGATCGTGGAATCAGATCAAACTCTCGGCGCCCCGGAACGATTGGCCCGGCTCTTGGACAAACAGGAGATCGCCGAGCTGCTGTTTCGATACTGCCGAGGGGTGGATCGGCTCGACATGGAGTTGGTCCGATCGTGCTACCACCCCGACGCCACTGACTCCCACGGCACGTTCGAGGGCACCGTGGACGAGTACTTGGAGTGGTCTGAGCGCCTGCTGCGTCGTTACACCGGCTCGGTACACACCGTGTCGAACGTGCTCATAGACATCGACCCCCAACCGGCGGTCTCGGCCGACGGCGTGGCCGTGGAGCGGGCCCGATGCGAAGCCCACGGCATTGCCCGCCACTGGACTGATGGAGGGCCTCCGGAGCTGAACTTGTCGGTGGGCTTCCGCTTCATCGACGACGTGTCGCGGCGCGGCGGCGGCCTGTGGCTCATCTCTCGCCGGGTGGCCACCACCGAATGGGTGCGCGAGGAGCAGTTCCGCCCCTTCGACGAGCGGTTCTTGCGAGGCAAGCGGGATCGGTCCGACCCGCTCTACAACACTCACCCCGGCCAATAGGCCGCGGGCCGAACCGAGAACTACCATCGGCGGCCATGCAAACCGAGAGCATCGAACTCACCACCGCTGACGGCCCGATGCGGCTGTTCGCAGCCCGGCCCGACGGCGACCCGCAGGCCGCGGTCATCGTCATCATGGAGGCTTTCGGGCTGAACAGCCACATCGAAGACGTGACCCGGCGGGTGGCGGCCGAGGGCTTTCTGGCCGTGGCGCCCGACCTCTACCACCGCTATGAGACCAAGGTGGCCGGCTATGACCAGATGGATCAGATCTTCGAGATGATGGGCAACCTCCTTGACGATCACTCGCTGATGGACGTGGACGCCGCCCTCGACTATCTGGCCGGGCAGGGAATCACCTCCGACAAGGTGGGCATCACCGGGTTCTGCATGGGGGGCCGGGTTGCGTTCCTCACCGCCATCAGCCGTCCGGTGGGCGCGGCGGTCACCTACTACGGCGGGGCCATCGTCACCGACGGGTTCACGCCGGGCCAGCCCAAGCTGGCCGACCGCCACGGCGACCTCCGGTGTCCGTGGCTCGGCCTGTTCGGCGACCTCGACGGCATGATCCCCACGGACGGGGTGGAGCAGCTTCGGTCCGACCTTCAGGGCAGCGCCCAGCCCACGGAGATCGTGCGCTATGCGGAGGCCGACCACGGCTTTTTGTGCGACGAGCGCCCGTCGTACAACGCAGATGCCGCAGCCGATGGCTGGTCGCGCATGGCAGCCTGGTTCCGCTCCCATCTGTCATGAGCTCCGGCCAGGAGAAGATCGGGGTGATCGGCTCGGGGGTGATGGGCTCGGGCATCGCCCAGGTGATGGCGGTTGCCGGCCACCCGGTGGTGGCCTTCGACCTCAATCCCGATGTGGTGGCCGCGGCCCCCGGCCTGGTGGCCGAGGGCCGGTTCGGCATCTCGGGTGCGGTGGCCCGGGGCAAGATGACCGAGCAGGAGGCAGAGGCGGCGCTGGCCCGCATCCACTTCACCGCCGACCGGGATGCGGCCACCGCCGTGGATGTGATCATCGAAGCCGTCCCCGAGCGGCTTGACCTCAAGATCCAATTGTTCCGGGACCTCGACCGGCAGTGCCCCGGTCACACCATTTTGGCGTCCAACTCCAGCGGCTATCCGGTGCAGGCCCTCGCGGTGGCCACCGACCGGCCCGACCGGGTGATCGGCTGGCACTGGGCGTCGCCCCCGCCGGTCATGAAGCTGGCCGAAATCGTGCGGGCCCCCCAGACCTCCGACGAGACGGCCGACGCCGTCTGCCGGCTGGCCGCGGGCGCGGGCAAGAACCCCGTGGTCATCAAGGACTCGGCCATGAGTTGGGGATACGTCACCAACCGGGTGTACGGGGCCATGATCCGGGAAGCCAACGCGGTGGTGGCCGAAGGCGTCGCCAGCCGGGAGGAGATCGACCAGCTCATGGTGGACTGCTTCCGCTGGCCGTCGGGACCCTATGGCATGGTCTCCGGCGCCACCTCCGGCTGGAAAAGCGGCAAGAAGTAGCCGCAGAAAAGAGAGGTTTATGAGGGCAGCACTGCTGGCGTCCGAGGCAGGGCGAAAGGCATAGCTCAGCCTGTTGTCAGAAACTCCAACATCTCGGGGTAGGCGGTGGGGTCTTGCATCATGAAGATGTGGCCGCCGTCGAAGACGGCGAGGCGGGCGCCGGCGATGCGGTCCCGCAGCAGTTCGCTGTTGCGCATGGGGGCGATGCCGTCATGGATGCCGGCGCACACCAGGGTGGGCACGTCGATTTCGCCAAGGCGGTCGACCACGTCGTGACCCCGGCGGGCTTCGAGCTGGCCGAGCGCGCCGGGAGTGTCGAGCGGCAGGGCAGGCCCGTCGGGACGGGCGGTGGCCACGAACGCGTCCACGCCCTCCGGCAGCGGACCGCCCCGCACATAGCGGGTGTCCATGATCTCCAGCGCCACCTCGGCCCGCTCGTCGGGGTCAAGGTCGACCAGGGTGTGCAGGGGCCACGAGCTGTAGTCGGGGCCGCCCGGGGAGGTGCAGTTGAGCACCAGCTTGGAGATGCGTCCGGGGTGGAGCACGGCCATGTTCATGCCCACCATTCCGCCGAAGCTGGTGCCCACCACCGACACCGATTCCCAGCCCAGGAAATCCAGAAAAGCGACAGCGTCGGCGGCGTAGTCGGCCATGGTCCACGGCCGCGGCGGCGTGGAGGTTCGGCCCAAGCCCCGTTGGTCGTAGTGAGCGACGGTGAAGGCCGCATTGAGCGGGTTCAGGTCGGGGGCGGTCATGCGCAGATCGCCGCCGCTGCCGCTGATGTTGAGCAGGGGCGGCCCCGAGCCGTGCAGCTCGAAGTAGAGGTCGAGATCGCGGACTTTGGCTATCGGCATGGGCCTATGCTGCCACGGTCCTCGATTGCTTGGGGCTGATCAGACGAACGCCAGCTAGAGCAGGCCGAAAGCGTGGAAGCGGGGTTGGCTGGGAGCGATCAGACGAACGCCGAGGCGAACACCAGCGAGACGATGGTCATGACCTTGATGAGGATGTTCATGGACGGCCCGGAGGTGTCTTTGAACGGGTCGCCCACCGTGTCGCCCACCACCGCGGCCTTGTGAGGCTCAGAGCCCTTGCCGCCGTGGGCGCCGGCCTCGATGTATTTCTTGGCGTTGTCCCAGGCGCCGCCGGCGTTGGCCATGAAGATGGCCAGGGCAAAGCCGGTCACCAGGGCACCGGCCAGGAACCCGCCCAGGGTGTCGACGTCGATGAACCCGAGCACCAGGGGGGCGATGACGGCCAAAGCCCCCGGCACCAGCATTTCCCGCAGAGATGCCCGGGTGGAAATGGCCACGCAGCGAGAGGAGTCGGGGTTGACTCCCTCGGCGCCCTCGCGCAGACCGGGGATGTCGCGGAACTGGCGGCGCACCTCTTCGATCATCTTGTTGGCCGCCCGGCCCACCGCGTCGATGGTGAGCGCGGCGAACAAGAACGGGAGCATGGCGCCGAGGAACAGGCCGATGAACACGTCCACCTTGCCCACGTCCAGCGATAGCACGAAGCTGGGATCCTCGAGTTGGAGGGCCACCTCGAAAGTTTTGAACAAGGCCAGCGCGGTGAGAGCGGCCGACCCCACTGCGAAGCCCTTGGCGATGGCCGCAGTGGTGTTTCCCAGCGAGTCCAAGGCGTCGGTCACCTCTCGCACTCCGGGGTCCAGCTCGGCCATCTCGGCGATGCCTCCGGCGTTGTCGGCGATCGGGCCGTAGGCATCCACCGACACCACCACGCCGGTGGTGGCCAGCATCCCGATGGCGGCCACCGCGATCCCGTAGATGCCGGCCCCGGTGGTGTCCCCCAGCGTCTGCTGGCCCCCCCAGTAGGCCACCAGCACGCCCGCGCCGATCAGGATGACCGAGGCGGCCACCGACACCATGCCCGCGCTGATGCCCGAGAGTACAGTGGTAGCGGGGCCGGTCTCGGACTGCTGGGCGATCTTGCGCACCGGGGCGTAGTGATCGCTGGTCCAGATCTCGGCCACTTTGCCGATGGCCCAGCCCACCAGAAGGCCGCCGATCACCGAGACGGGCAGCCCCCACCAGCCGTCGAACTCGTCACCGGAGAAGAACCACGCTCCGATCAGGATGGTGCCGACCACGGTGAGGCCCATGGCCACGTTCGTGCCCATGTGAAGCTGACGCGAGAGGCTCTTGGCGTCGGCCTGGGCGCTGCCCCGCACCGCGAAGGAGCCCAAGATGGCGGCCAGCATGCCGACGAAGGCCACCGCTAAGGGGAACATGAGCTGGGCGATGCCGATGTCGCTGCCGGTGGCCTCGCTGCCGGCCACCGCGAACGAGAACGCAGTGAGGGCGATGGGGGCGATGATCGAGCCGCTGTAGCTCTCGAACAGGTCGGCGCCCATGCCGGCCACGTCGCCCACGTTGTCCCCCACGTTGTCGGCGATGGTGGCTGGGTTGCGGGGGTCGTCTTCGGGAATGCCGGCCTCCACTTTGCCCACCAGGTCGGCCCCCACGTCGGCGGCCTTGGTGTAGATGCCGCCGCCCACGCGGGAGAACAAGGCGATGGTGCTGGCCCCGAGCCCGAAGGCGGTGAATATCTCGAACGGGTCGTCCACGCTCAGCCACTCCACGAACAGCAGATAGGTGAAGGCCAGGCCCAGAAGGCTCAGTCCGGCCACCGAGAAGCCCATGACCGCTCCGCCCCGGAAGGCCAGCGGCAGGGCTTTGGCCGGTCCCTCGGTGGCGGCCTGGGTGGTGCGGGCGTTGGCCATGGTGGCCACCGTCATGCCCACATACCCCGCCCCGCCCGAGAGCACCGCGCCCAGTATGTAGCTGATGAAGGTGAGCTCCACCCCGGTGAGCACGGGAATGAGGATGGCCATGACGACCACGAACCCGGCCACCCAGGTGTACTCCTGCTTCAAGAAGGCCCTCGCCCCGGACTGGATCTCGGTCATGAGATGGACCATGCGGTCGTTGCCCGGCGGGGCCGACTTCACCAGTCGGTAGAAGAAGAAGGCGAGAGCGAGCGCAAGGATCGCGCTGGCTCCGGCGAGATACGGTACGGCGTCCACGTTGACCCCCTGTATAGGCAGCACGGGCAAGCTAGCCAGCAACATCGCAAGTTGCCAAGATTGCCGTCGCGGCGCTGGACATGCGGGGATGACCGGGGCCGCCGTGGCCGACGCCCGCACCCCCTGGCCCGATGGCTGATCCAAGGCGGTTGGCGATAATCTGAGACCATGGTCAGCCTCAGCCGGATGCGGACCGAAGCCCGGGAGGCTCGCCGCTCGCATCCCGATCCCCAAGGAGCGGCCCGCTCGGTTTCCAAAGCGGTGGCCGCGCTCGGGTGGCTCGACGGGGTGGAGCGGGTGTCGGCCACCGTGGCCGACGACGGCGAGCTCGACCCGGCCCCGCTGGTCACCGCCTGTTGGCTTCGGGACATCGGGGTGTACTTCCCGGTGATGCGCGACCCCGACCCCATCGGGTTCGCCCCCGCCGGCCCGGACACTCCTTTCGCGCCCAACCGCTATGAGATTCCCGAACCCGACGTCGACGCCGGGTTGCTGGTGTCGGCGCGAGCGCTGGATCTGGTGTTCGCCCCCGTGGTGGTGTTCGACGCCGCCGGAAATCGGGCGGGCCGGGGCCGGGGCTATTACGACCGAGCGCTGTCGTTTCTGTTGAACGGCCCCCGACCGGCCAAGCCCCGGGTGGTGGGGCTGGCCTATGAATGCCAGCTGGTCGACGCGGTGCCCTCGCACCCCGGCGACGTGGCCATGGACGCGGTGGTGACCGAAGAGCGGGTGAGGGTGTTCACCTCGGCTCGGTCGCGCCGGGCCCGACTGTGACCGGCGCCGGTGCCCTGAGCGCGGGGGATGCTCGCACCCACCGGGGTTTTCAGTAAGGATATTGCCGTGCGCGTCGTGGTCGTGGGTGCCGGCGAGGTGGGCTCTTATGTCGCTCAGATCCTGAGCGAAGAGGGCAACACGGTGGCGGTGGTGGAGCTTGACGACAAGAAGCTGCACCAGGTGGCCGAGGAGCTCGATGTGCTGGCGGTGGAGGGCAGCGGCGCCCACCCCCACATCCTTCGGGAGGCAGGCATCCGCAAGGCCGATCTGCTGGTGGCGGTCACCGCCGATGACGAGGTGAACCTGGTGGCCTGCCTGTTGGCCCGACAGCACGGCGTGGAGCGCACCATCGCCCGGATCCAGTCTCGCAACCTGCGGGAGAACGACGCCCGCGAGCTGCGGGAGGCCATGCAGGTCGACACCATCATCGACCCCGACGAGGAGACCGCCCACGAGATCATGGACCTGCTCTCGTATCCGGGGGCGACCGACGTGACGGTGATGGGCGGCGGCGAGGTGGTGGTGGTGGGGGCCAAGCTCGCTCCCGACGCCCCTTGGGCCAACCGCCGGCTGGCCGACATCGCCGAGGAGTACGAACCGGAGTGGGACTTCTTGGTGGCGGTGATCACCCGGGGAGGCGAGACCCGGATTCCTCGGGCCGACACCACCCTTGAGCCTGATGACCTCTTGCGGGTGGTGTGCAAGCGGCGGGCCCGGGGGGTGCTGTTGCCGCAATTGGGCCTGGCGCCGGGCACTCATCGCCGGGTGATGCTGCTGGGCGGGGGCAGGACGGCGGAGATCGTGGCCCGACGGCTGAGCGAGCGCCATGCCGAGGTGGTGCTCATCGAGCGGAATCTGGAACGGGCTCAGAAACTGAGCGAAGAGCTCGACGCCGTTCTGGTGATCCAAGGCGACATCACCGACGCCGAGCTGCTCAGATCCGAGGACGTCGGGAAATTCGACGCGGTGATCGCGCTCACCGGCAAGGACGACGCCAACATCTTGGCCTGCCTGTACGCCAAGTCCATGGGCGCGAGCGAGACCATCGCCGTGCTGCACAACCTGGCGCTGCGCACGCTGCTACGGGACGTGGGCATCGATGTGGCGCTGTCGCCCCGCACCGCCAGCGCCAACGGCGTGCTCCGCTACGTCCGGGGCGAGGTGGCCCAGGTGGCCACCTACCTGTCGGGCGATTTCGAGATCATCGAAGCCGAGATCAAGGCGGGGTCGGCGGCCGACGGGGCGGTGGTGAATGCGCTGGGCCTACCCAAAGATGTGCTGATCGGCGCCTATGTGCGCGACGGCAAGCCGCAGATCGGCCGAGGGCGCAGCCAGCTCCGCAGCCGCGACCACATCGTCGTCTTCGCGCGGCCGGACACGGTGGATGAAGTGAAGCGTTTCTTCGGGTGAGCGGGCGCCCGCTGGGACCGCCGCAACCTCGAGGTGCGGCTCGGAAGTGAAGCGTTTCCTCGGGTGAGCGGCCGATGAGCGACCCTTCTCGGGTTCGCTTTCCCTGGCACCGCTCCGCGGTCAAGATGCTGACCACCGTGGTGGTGGCCGCGGTGTCGCTGGTGGCAGTGTCCACGGCGGTTTACGCGGCCTCGGGCGAGGTGGATCGACTCGACGACGCCGTCTTCGAGTCGGTGGCCGGCTTCACCACCACATCGCTCACGGTGATGGACCCCGAGGCGCTGCCCGCCTGGCTGCTCGTGTGGCGGGCGCTGACCCAGTGGCTGGGGGGTTTGGGCGCCCTGGTGTTCGCCCTGGTGGTGGTGCCCACCTTCGGCGGGGAGCGGCGACTGAGCGAGACGGCCGGCGGTCGGGGGCGCAGGGCTGTTCTGGCCCGGAGGTGGTCGCACACCGCCAACCGGGTGGCGTTGACCTACCTGGGCTTCACGGTGCTGGTGGCCATGGCCTACGGCGCGGCCGGCATGGGCGCATTCGACGCCGCTACCTTCGGCCTGACCACCGCGTCCACCGGCGGGTTTGCCAATTATCGGGACTCATTCGCCCATTTCGACTCGGCGGCCATCGCGTGGGTGGGCGCCGGGGCCATGGCACTGGCCGGCGTGTCGGCGGCCGGGTTGGTCTGGCTGGTGCGAGGGCAGGTGCAGGCCTTGTGGCGGTCGACGGAGCTGAAGCTCTACGCCGGCCTGATTCTGGCATCAACGGCGCTGGTAGCCGCTTGGACCTGGACTGACACCGGCGGAGGAGCGGACACCGTCCGAGAGTCGTTCTTCGCCGTTGCCTCCTCGATCAGCACCACCGGATTCCGGGTCGCCGACTGGGGCCAGTGGGTGGCCGCCCCCCAGACCCTTCTGCTTCTGCTCATCGGGGTGGGCTCGATGGCAGGCTCGGCTGGAGGGGGGTTCCGCCTGCTCCGGGTTATTCAGATCTTCGGCATCGTGCGCCGGGAACTGGTGCTACAACTCCATCCCCGAGCGGTGGTGCCGGTGAAGGTGTCGGGCGCTGTGGCTTCGGAGGCTTCGCTGGCCCGGGTGCAGAACTTCCAGATCCTGTGGGTACTGGCGGCCGCATCGGGGGTGTTCGGAATCGCTTCGTTGGGAGGCGACCTCCTCACCGCGGTATCGGGGTCGATCTCCGCGCTGGCCACCGCGGGGCCGGGTTTGGGTGAGCTCTCAGGCTTCGCCGACGCCACCGTACTGGCGGCCCCGGCCCGGGGGGTTCTGATCGCCCTGATGTTCTTGGGCCGGCTGTCGATCTATCCGGTGGTGGTGGTGGTCGGCTGGGGGGTGGGGGAGATCCAGCGGATGAGGCTGCGGTGATGCGGGCCCGGCCATGACCGCGGCGTTTTCGGCTGCTGGGCGGGCGCGGGCCGCGGTCAAGGGGGCCGTCCGCTTGCTGGTGGCGGATCGGTCTTGGAGCGTGACCAGCCCAGTGGGGTTCGTGGTCGGGCTGGGACTGCTGTTCATGGTGCCCGGAATGCTGGTGGCCATCGCGGTGGAATGGGGCTCCTCCACGTCCGACAGCGAGGTGGCCCTCGGTTTGGGGGCGCTGACCACGCTGGCGGCGGGCGCGCTTTTGGTCGCGTTCACCCGACTCGACCCCGACATGCCGCCCGCGTCGGTGTTCGCCGCGGTGGCCTGGACGTGGATCGGCTCGTCGCTCTTCGGAGCGCTGCCGCTGTGGTTCTCCGGCGAGCTGGGCAGCTTCGACAACGCGTTGTTCGAATCGGTGTCGGGCTACACCGCCACCGGCTCCACGGTGCTGAGCCCCATCGAGGGAGTGGGCCGGGGCGTGCTCATGTGGCGCCAGATCATCCAGTGGTACGGGGGAATGGGCATGGTGGTGCTGGCGGTGACGATCCTTCCGTTTCTGGGCGTCGGGGGGCTCAGCCTCATCTCGGCGGAGGCCCCCGGTCCTACGTCGGATCGGCTGGCCCCTCGGGTGAGCTCCACCGCCCGGCGGCTGTGGGCCCTGTACGGCGGCATCACCGCCGCGGTGGCCGGGGCGCTGATGATCGCCGGTCTCAGCCTCTATGACGCGGTGGCCCATGCGCTCACCACCGCCAGCACCGGCGGCTTCTCGCCTTACGACCACTCCATCGGCCATTTCGACAGCGTGGCGGTGGAGGCAGTGGTGATCGTGGGAATGCTGGCCTGCGGGGCCAGCTTCACCCTGCACTGGCGAGCCTTGTCGGGGAACCCTCGGGCCTACGGGCAGTCGTCGGAGTTCCGCACGTACCTCATCGTGATCTTGGCGGCCGCGGCGGCCGCCACCATGTTGAACTGGCTGTACGACGTGTCGGACTTCTCCAGCAGCGTCCGCAACGGCATCTTCAACGCGGCCACTCTGGGCACCAGCACGGGGTTCGGCAACGCCTCGGGGGCCAACCCGGCCGGGGACTTCGCCGGCTGGGCGCCAGGGGCGCAGGCCCTCTTGCTGCCGCTGATGGTGATGGGGGGGATGACGGGGAGCACCGCCGGAGGCCTCAAGGTGTTGCGGGCCCAGGTGATGGCCAAGTACATGCGGGTCGGGCTGTTGCGGGTGAAGCACCCCCAGGTGGTGGCCCGGGTGAAGCTGGGCGCCGGGGCGCTCTCAGAGCCGATCCTTCAGAGGGTGGCGGGGTTGGTGGCGCTGTACGCGTTCACCGCCTTCGCCGGCACCATGGTGCTGTCGATGCTGGGCCAGGACCTGATCACGGCCTCCTCGGGGGCCATCAGCGCGCTGGGCAACATGGGACCGGCTCTGGGTGAAGCGGGGCCGACCTCCAACTTTTTGGTGTTCACCCGTCCGGCTCGAGCAGTGCTGATGGCGCTGATGCTCGTCGGCCGCCTGGAGTTCTTCGCCGTGTTCTTGGTGGTGGTGTCGGCCTACGAGCGGAGTCGGCGGCTGGCCAGAGTGAGTCTGCGCCGGTGAGGGGCGCAACCGTCGCCAGCGCCTAGGGGCGTGTCAGGCTGCGGCGCGGAGAAACGCGCTGAGGGCGAGAGCGAAATCCCCGGGGTCTTGGGATCCGCACATCTCGCGGGCGGAGTGCATGGACAGCTGGGCCACACCGGCGTCCACGGTGGGGATCCCGGTGGCAGAGGCGGCGAACGGCCCGATGGTCGACCCGCAGGGCAGGTCGGCGCGATGCACGTACAGCTGGTGGCCGACCCCCGCTTTCTTGCAGGCGGCGGCGAAGGCGGCCTCGCCGAGGGCGTCGGTGGCGTAGCGCTGGTTGGCGTTGCGCTTGATCACCGGTCCCTGGCCGATGGCGATGTGGTGGTTGGGCTCATGGCGCTCCGGGTAGTTGGGGTGGGTGGCGTGGGCCCCGTCGGCCGAAACGCACATCGACCGGGTCAGCGCCGGCAGCAAGCGGCCGCGGCTGCCGGCGATCCGCTCCAGTGCGGCGGGCAACAGCGTGGATGCGGCGCCGTGAGCCGATACGCTGCCCACCTCCTCGTGGTCGAACAGGCACAGCACGGCAGAGGGCACTGCGTCAGCGGGGGCGTGGAGCAGGGCTTGCAGCCCGGCCCAGCACGAAACCTGGTTGTCGATTCGGGGGGCGAAGAGGAACTCGCCGTCGAGTCCGGCCGCGGTGGAAGGCGTCAGATCGTGGAGCATGGCATCCCACGCCAGCACTTCATCGGGGGCCACGCCGGCGGACTCGGCGACGACTGCGGCAAATTCCCCCGGCGTTTGAAGCCCCAGCCCCCACACCGGGGTCAGGTGGGCTTGGGGGTTGAGCAGCAGGCCCTTTTGGCTCACGTCCCGGTCGAGGTGAATGGCGAGCTGGGGCACCCTCAGCACCGGGCGGTCGATGCAGAACAGCCGAGGGCCCGACGGGGTGGCCACCCGGCCGGCGACACCGAGGTCGCGGTCTAGCCAGCTGTTGAGGAGCGCGCCGCCGTATACCTCCACCCCGAGCTGGCGGAATCCGGCCCGGCCAGCGTCGGGCTGGGCGGTGACCCGCAGGTTGGGACTGTCGGTATGGGCGCCGATGATGCGGAAGCCCGCCTCGCAGGTCTGGTGCCGCCACGCCACCAGGCTGCCGCCGCGGCGCACGAAGCGGCTGCCCGCGGTGTCGTCCCAGTCGGCGGCCTCGTCCATCTCTGTGAACCCGGCGCTCCGGAGTGTTGCGTGGGCCCGCTCAACCCCGGGGAACGGGGGCGGACAGGCGTCGATGAAGCCCAGAAGCTCCCCGGTCATCGGCCCTCACTTGTTCCTGTCTCGCGATGGCGTGGCCGCCCCTGGCCGGGCGCGAGGTCTAACCCGTCATGCGTCTCATGATCTCCACGGCCCACTCCCTGTTTCTAGCCGAAACGCCAGCGGCGGTGACAGCTTCTGTCCGTCCGAACGCCCTCGCTGGCGCATCGTCGCCAGCCTGTCAGGCCTGGCGGTGTGCTGGAGTAGTGTTTGTATATTGATAGAGGCTGATAAATGTTGAAAAAAATTGTTGTTGCATTGGGTCGGGTGCGGGGCTATGGTGGGTGTGATGGAGGTGCTCACGCTGGGTGATTTGGCGCCGGTTTTGGCCGCGGTGATCGGTCCGATGGTGGTGATGATGTTCGCCATGATGCGCTATCAGCACGTGGACAGCGTCAAGACCCGCGATCTGATGCACAACCTCATCGAGCAGTCCCGCCAGGAGAGCCGAGATCTCATCGAGCAGTCCCGCCAGGAGAGCCGGGAGCTGATCGAGAAGGGCCACTCGGAGTTGGCCAGCGGCCTCGGGGAGGTGCGGGAGCGCTTGGCCTATATCGAGGGCTATCTGCGGCAGTCCCCGCCACCTCCTCCCGAGGGCGACGCCCAAGCGGCCTGAGCGCGATCTTCTGAGCCCTGTTCGCCGCCCCGAGGGGCGGTACATCCACTGGCATCGGGAGCAAGTATTCAAGTCTCCCGCCCGATTGCCCTGTTGAGCATCGTCCGCGGTGGCCATCATGCGGGTCTAGGCGCACCACTGCCTGCCTGAACACGCCGAAACCCCAAGAAGGGGTCCGGTCAGTGGTAGCGTCTTCTGTTCAGTGACGACAGCGACGTTTGAGCCGCACGGGCTTGCCCGCCAGGAGCGGGAGTTCGGAGCGCCTGTCAAGGTCATAGTTGGTTTGTTGCCGGTTCGGGTTCGCTCGGTTTTGCCGTCCTCGGGGGGGGGGGGGGGGGGGGGGCGGGGGGGGGGGGGGGGGGGGTGG
>JAPOSH010000034.1 GCA_026709815.1 bacterium
CAACAACTACTTCCACAAGCACTCGCCCATCACTTGTAACTGTCCAGCTTGGACTCTGAACAGACGGAATGAAATCATGACCTGTTGCAGCCCACTTACCACCTTTGATAGGCATTGTGACGCGCAGTTTTTTCCCGGCGGAGAATGCAACTAAGTCTCCACTAGAGTCAACCCAAACAATGTGGTTTCGCCCTGCTCCAATGAAACTCCCAGAACCAATAATTAAAAACTCACCGGTCTCGGTTACCTTTTGTATAACACCTTCATCACTGGTGACTATAAGGGCTTTCTGATCAGTCGTGCCGACTGGAATAAGGCGTCTCGAGTCTTCGAAATAACCTAATATCGTTGATCCATCTGTAGCGACTAAATACGCGCGACTGTTGTAGCTCTCACCCCCGGATGTGGCCAATGCAGGCTGCACTACCCAGATGCCCATTCCGTCTTGTGTCGGAGCGGTATATAACTCGTTGGCCACACCCGAAATGAAATCAAGCTTCGGAAGCTTAAGCTCAATTGATGCTTGAGCTAAGTCAGCACTCTCGAATATGAAAACGCGCGAACTAACCGAAACTACTAGATCACCTGATTGCGAAAGTGCAACTCCAGAGATAGCATCTAGAGGCAGATCGTGAACGTCTGGACCAAACGTTTGAGTATTGCCATTGAGGTCAACCGTAACAAAGCTCGGATAGTTTGGACGTACTGCGACAACAAGACCCCGAGGATTCTTGTTGTCAGATACTAGATCAGATTCTGAGCCTCGCGTTGTGTAGAAAATGATGACGCTAGCCGTTGTTACTGCAAGCAAAAAGAATCCAAGACCAATGTACTTCCATAAATGGCGCATATTTCACATCTCTTCTTCAATTATGTCAGCTGATGGTTTTGGTCGGTAAACCTTGTCTGCCGCCTTCCCGCGAGCTTGTTCTGCCAGCAGGTTAGATCCCCTGAGGCGGTTAGGCGATCTCGATGTCGTCCCAGTTCACTTGGGTGCAGAGACGGTGGTATTCGGGGCCGTACCAGGGGGCGCTCATCTGAAGGCGGTTGTGGGCCTGGTTCACATAGTAGTTGTTGTCGGGCGATCCAATGTCGTGCATGAGCAGGAGCTTTGACGCCTCCTCGTCCAACGCCTCGTTGTA
Source organism: bacterium (assembly GCA_026709815.1). GTDB lineage: Bacteria > Actinomycetota > Acidimicrobiia > Acidimicrobiales > Bin134 > Poriferisocius. The sequence goes on from JAPOSH010000034.1 coordinate 1,143, forward strand.
GCGCTCATAGGCGTCCATCGTCACCTCGACGCTGGACTTGCCCTCCTCGAGCATCCGCACGATGAGACGGGCGGCGTAGGCCGACCACACCTGATACCAGATGGGAAGGCCGGTGCCCCCCGACAGCGGCTGGGAGTTGGGGCCGTAGAGCATGAACATGTTGGGGAACTTCGGCACCATCATGCTGAGGTAGGCCCGGGGGCCGTCCTTGGACCAGAAGTCATGCACGTTGAGCTCGTTGCGGCCGATGTACTCGGCCGGCCACAGGAACTGCACGATATCGAAGCCGATGGCGGTGATGACGGTGTCGACTTCGTGGACGGTTCCGTCCTCGGTTTCAATGCCGTCAGGCGTGAAACGGGAGATGTGGTCGGTGATCAGCTCCACGTTGTCGCGGGTGAGCGCCCGGTACCAGCCGTTGTCCACCACCGGTCGCCGGGAGAAGGGCGCGTAGTCGGGGATCAGCCGATCCACGAGGTCGGGGTCATTGTCGGTCTGCTCGTGGATGTAGTTGGTGAGAAAGGCCCGAAGCTGGTCGTTGACCTCGTTCCAGTACCCGCCGTTGGCCTGCCACTCCTCGTCGGGGATCAGTTGGTCGTGGGTCTTGAACAACGCGGCGATGGCCATGTAGCGCCACCAGTTCCAATAGCCGGGGAAGTTGTCCAGCAGCCAGCGGATCTCCGGCTCGATGGGCTGGCCGTACTTGGGCCGGGGGCTGATCCACTGCTTGGAGCGCTGGAAGACGAACACCTGCTCGGCTTGTTCGGCCACGGGGGAGAGGAGCTGCACGCCGGTCGAGCCGTTGCCGATAACGCCGATGCGGCGGTCCCGGCAGTCGTAGTCCTCCGGCCATTGCGATGGGTGGATGACCTGTCCGGGGAAGTCTTCCATTCCCTCGAAGTCGGGGGTTCGCAGGTTGGCGAAGGCACCGACTGCGTTGATCACCACGTTGGCCTCGATCCTCTCGACGCCGTCGGGGGTCTCAGCCTCCAGCACCCACACATCGCGGTCCTCGTCGAAGGCGGCCCGCTTGAGGTCGTGGTCGAACCGGGTGTTTTTGTGCATCCCGTACTTGCGCGAGATGTGCAGCAGATATTCCCGCACGTACTGGCCCCTCCCGAAGTACTCGGGCCACGGGTAGTTCTTCTCGAAGGCGAACTCGTAGGTGATGGAGATGGTGTCCACCCGGATGTCGGGGTAGCGGTGCCGGCTCCAGGTGCCTCCGGGCTCCGATCGGCGCTCCAGGATCACGTAGGGAAGGCCCAGCAGCTCCATTTGGATGCCCGCAGCGAGCCCGCTGAAGCCGCTGCCGATGATGGCCACTCGGAACCCCTCGGGGATCTCGGGCTTCTCGTCGGTCCAGTCCACCGTCCAGGGGAAGGGCTTGAAGGCCATCAGCTCGCGCCGCGACTCGAACTCCAGGTCGCCCATCTCCTCTTTGGTGGCGAGGTTCATCAGTCGGCGGAGCCGGGGCATCGGCGGCTCCTCGGGCATCCCCGGACCGGCGTTCTCCATGAGCCAGGCGGCAGCTTTGGCGACGAGCAGCTCGCGCTGGTCGTCGTCGAGCTCCAGCATTCGCGGCAGAGCCTCGATTTCAGGATCGTCGGTGTGGTGGAACAGCGCCACCCGCACGGCGTCCAAATCGGCTAGCTCCACGGCGCGGCGGATGAACTCCGGGCTCACCGACTCCGCGGCCGTGTCAGGGGATGATGCTGCATTCACGCGCTACAGGTTCTCAGAATCAACGGGGCGGTGCTGAGTCATGGTTCAGGAAGCCTGGGAGAACAGGGTGCTGTACACGTCACGGGTTTCCTCAACCGACAGGCCCGCCCCGAGGTATTGGTTGTCGACGTGCAGTTCCCAGTGCAGATGGGGGTCGGCGTAGAAGTCGCCGTTGGCCGCCGCATGGGTGCCTCGGTTTCCGATTTCCCCTACCCGCTGTCCTGCTTTGACGAGTTCGCCGACCCGGATGTCGGGGTCCACTTCTTCCAGATGGGCGTAGATCGTCACCACGTGGCCCACGTCGGCGATGATGCCATGGTCGATCACCACGTAGTTCCCGTACAGGGTCAACAGGGTGAACGGCGGCGTGGCGTTGAGCTGGGCGGCGATCTCCAACAGCCCGTTGCGGTTGCCGGGTTCCGGATCTTCGTAGTTGGCGATGACCGCCGCGGCCCGGCCGTCCAGCGCGGCCACCGCCGGGTGGCCCAGGTCGAAGCAGCGGAAGTCGACGCCCTGGTGTATCCCCGAGCGGTAGGTGCGGGAAGCGTTGGGGAGCAGCTCGGGATGGGGGAGGGGCGACATGCAGCTGCTGGGCAAGACGGTCTCAGCCGACAGTCGGGCCGCGTCCTCCAGCGCCTCTTGATAGGTCTGGGGTTCTTGGTCCAACACCGCGAAGACCGGGGTGGGGGAGGGCCCGGGGCCGGCAGGAGTGGGGGTGGGGGAGGGCCCGGCATCGGCGGGCGTCGGGGTGGTGCCGGCTTGAGGGGTCGCGGTGACGGGCCCGTCAGCCGGTGGCGTGGGGGCCGCAGTGGCCTGCGGGGCTGCCGGGCCGTCGTCTGGCTGCGGGGACACGGGTTGGGTGCTGGCTGGGGCAGCACGGCCCACGGGCGGCGGGTCGCCGCTGTCGGACCACCAAAGCTGCGACGCGGCGACGCCGATGGCGAATGCCGCGCCCAAGGCGGCGGTTGCCAGCAGCGCTCGAACCGACCTGAGCCGCCTCAAGCCCCGAACGGCCCATTTCCCCAACCGGCGCAAGAACGCGGCCAAGCTACTTCTGATGGCCGCGAGACCCATGGAGTCCTGTTTCCCCAACCATGCTTGCCAGCACACTACACGGGTGTCCGGTGGGTCTGGGGGCGGCCGAGGGGGTAGAGTTCCCCCGTGACCATAGCGCTCGTGGTGATTGATGTGATCTCAGCGTTGGGGCTGCTGTTTCTGGTGCTGCTGCACAGCGGCCGGGGCGGCGGCCTGTCCGATATGTTCGGCGGCGGCTTCGGCACGCAGGCCGCGGGGTCGACGGTCATCGAGAAGAACCTGGACCGACTCACCATCGTGGCCGCCCTGATCTTCTCATTCTCCACCCTCGCTCTGGCCCTGCTGCTGGACTCCAGCTGACTGACGCTTGGATTTCGCGCTCACCCCCGAGTTGCTGTCCTTGCGCCGCCGGGCGCGGGAGGTGGCCGCTGAGGGGGTGGCCCGCTTCGGCCGGCACAACGACTCGTGGATCAACGGCTACTCCAAGGACTTCGCCCGGGTCATGGCGAACGAGGGCTGGATCGGCATGGGGTGGCCGACCGAGTACGGGGGACGGGCCCGGCCGGCCATCGAGCGGCTGATCGTGGCCGAGGAGATGATCAGTGCCGGCGCCCCGGTGGCGGCCATGTGGTTTGCCGACCGCCAGATGGGCCCGACGCTGATCGCCTACGGCACCGAGCGCCAGAAGGCTGAGTTCCTGCCCCGGATGCTGTCGGGGGAGAGCACCTGGTGCATCGGGATGAGCGAGCCCGACGCCGGCTCGGATCTGGCATCCATCGCCACTCGGGCCGTTCGGCAAGGCGACCATTTCGTCATCGACGGCCAGAAGATCTGGACCAGCTTCGGGCATGTGGCCGACTACTGCTATCTGATCTGCCGGACCGGCGACGAGGGGCCTCCCCACCGGGGGGTCAGCGAGATCATCGTGGCGATGGACACCCCGGGCATCGAAGTGCGCCCCATCACCGACATGATCGGCAACCGGCACTTCTGCGAGATCTATTTCACCGGCGTGCGGGTGCCGGCCGCCAACCTGGTGGGGGTCGAGGGCGACGCCTTCAAACAGACCATGGTGCAGCTGGCCCACGAGCGGGGCGGCATCGACCGGCTGGCGTCCAACCGGGCGCTGTTCTTGCAGGCGCAGTCGGCTGCGAACCGATCCGACCCCCTGGTGCGCCAGGAGATAGCGCGGCTCGAGACCGAGTACCGGGTGGGGCGGCTGCTGGTTTACCGGGAGGCGCTGGGCCAAGCCCCGGCCGGTTTCAGCGCCGCCACCAAGGCTTTCTGCACCGAGCACGAGCAGCGGGTGGCCCGATTCGCCGCCGCATCGCTGGGGCCGGCGACGATGCTCGATGACCAGTGGACCAGGGGAATCTGCTACGCCTCCTCGTACACCATCGCCGGCGGCACCTCGAACATCATGCGCAACATCCTCGGCGAGCGAGTCCTCGGCCTACCCCGCGAACCCCGCTGAAGCCACCCGCACGGCCGAAGGCAGGTCGGAAAAACTGCATTCATTAGCACAAACGTATTTGTATGCAAAGCACGAGTGTGCGGATCGATATCGCGACTCATCGGGAGTTGAAGGAGCTGGCCGCTTCTTTGTGTTACACGGTCGGCCAGACGGTCGCTCTCGCGGTGCGGCGGTTGCGCCAAGACCAGATCAGCGCTGATTTACGCAGCGAACTCACGGTTGAAGAGATCAGCTGGCTGGATGCTGACCTCGGGTGATGTCATCGATCTAGGCCGGTTGGCCTCGAGGCTGGGCGCTGGCGGTAGTTTGGGCTTATCGGACGGCTAGGAGAGCTTGCTGTGGAGTTGCGGAACAAGACCATCGTGGTGACGGGGCCGACGGGGATGGTGGGGCCGCCGCTGTGCAAGTCGTTGGCCGCCGACAATCGGGTGATTGCGCTGGCCCGGTTCTCCGACCCTGATGCCCGGGCCGATCTGGAAGCCGGGGGAGTGGAGTGCATCGCCGTCGATTTCGTGGCCGCCGACTTCTCAGCGGTTCCCCGCGATGCGGATGTGGTGGTGAATCTGGCGGTGATCAAGACCGGCGACTGGAAGACGGACCTGGCGGTGTGCTCCGAGGCCACCGGGCATTTGATGAGCCACTTCCGCAATGCCGAGGCGTTTCTGCACTGCTCGTCGGGGGCGGTGTATGAGCCCAACGGGGGCCGGCCGTTCACCGAGGACAGCCCCCACGGCAATCACCACGCCCACATGATGCCCACCTACTCGATCTGCAAGATCGCTGGAGAATCGGTGGCCCGGTTCGGGGCCCGGGAATTCGATCTTCCCACCGTGATCGCCCGGCTCAACGTGCCCTACGGCGACACCGCCGGCTGGCCGCTGTTCCACCTGTTGATGATGCGGGCGGGCATGGACATCGAGGTGCATCCCGATGGGGCCCGCTACAACCTCATCCACGACGAGGACATCGCCGCCGACCTGCCCGTATTGCTGGATCAGGCCTCGGTTCCCGCCACCACGCTCAATTGGGCCAGCCCAGGGCTGGTGTCGGTTGCCGAGTGGTGCGCTTACATGGCTGAGTTGGACGGTTGCGGCCCGCCCAAGATCACAGAGGCCGACAACGCCATTCCCAGCACGGTTATGGACACCAGCCGAATCGAGGCTTTGCGCCCTGACCGCTTGGTGGGCTGGAAAGACGGCATCCGCCGACTGGTCGAAAACCATCCCGCCTGACCGGTTTCTCATAGGGCAGGCGGTTTCTTGCAGGCAGTTTCTCATAGGGCAGACGAGGCCCGGCGCGATAGGGTGCTCTCTGCGCCGGATTGCGGCGTCCACGTCGGAGTGGCGGAATTGGCAGACGCGCTAGCTTGAGGGGCTAGTGCCCAATACGGGCGTGGGGGTTCAAGTCCCCCCTCCGACACCAGCAAGCTGAGCCCGCCGTTGCGGTGGCGCTAGTAGGCCTCGAAGCGGGCGTTGAGCACGGACATGTCGTTCGGGTCGCTCGTGAGTATGAATGTCCCTAGGGTTTCGGCGACGACAACGAGATGGGCGTCGACGACATCGGAGGCTCCGGTCTGGGCGAGCTTCCTCCCAACGGCCACTGATTCGTCCAGAGGGTGGACCATGAAGTGGCGAACCGCCCGGGCGAGATTCGCCTGCCGTGCCGGCCGGCGCCAGACCTGGGCGAGCACCGGGTGGGTGGTGTGCAGCTCGTCGCCGCGCTCCAGTGCCCTCTTGATCAGCGCCCAGAGCCGAGAATTGAGGTTCTCGCCATCGGCGATCAATGGGCCGGCGTCAATGATCAACGTGCGACGCCCTGCCGGTCGAGGACCGAATCCGCCCAATCGAGGTGCTCACGGTGGATCGGGCCTTCATCGGCCTCCCAGGACGCAATCAGATCGAGCATCGACTGGCTGCGCCGACGACGTTTCACCTCGGCAATGAGCGAGCGCTTGACGGCCAGCTTCTTCGAGCCGTCTATTTTCACCAACTCGGTGAGGGCGGCCTCCATCTCGTCGTCGAAGTTGATAGTGGTCTTGATGGCCATATGAATATGTTATCTCGCCCGTACTTGTACGGCCATTGAACGGTTCGCACTCGTAGGGCAATCGGAGCGAACAGGTGGCGACGGAGGTGCTCGACTGCGGCCTCGAGCTGCTTGATGAACTCAATCGCGGTTTGCGGGCTGGGTTACATGGCTTGTTCGTAGAGCCCGCGGACGTCGCTGCGGCTGGGGTAGCGCGGCGTGTTCAAGATGATCATGTCGCGCAGGGCGTCGGTGGTCAGCAAATCGAGGTCGTCGGGTGTGACGCCGAGGTCGCCGAGGCGGAGGTCTGTGCCGACCGTTGCGGACAGCGCTTCGACCGCCTCGATGGCCGCCGTCGGGTCGGGTGCGGCACCGAGGGCGGCGCCGACGTCGGCGTAGCGGTCGGCCACGGCTTGGAGGTTGAATCGCATCACGTGGGGGAGCATGATCGCGAGCGTCTGCCCGTGGGCGGCCCCGAACGTGCCCGAGACGGGGTGACCGGTGGCGTGGACGAGGCCCAGCAGCGGCCCCGATGAGAAGGCGCGGCCGGCCAGGTGTGAGGCGATCTGCATGGTGGCGCGCGCGTCGAGGTCGCTGCCGTCGGCAACTGCTCGAGGCAGGGCGCGTCCCGCGAGGCGGATGGCGTGGAGCGCCAGACCGTCGGCGTAGGGGTTCGAGGCGGTGGAGGTGTACGTCTCGATGGCGTGGGTGAGAACGTCCATTCCGCATGCCGCGGTGGCCCGCGCCGGAAGCCCGACGGTCAATGCCGGGTCGAGCATGACCACGCGGGGCTGCACGTCAGGGTGGCTGAAGGTCAGCTTGCGGTGGTCTTCACTGCGGGTGATGAGCCCGCCGCCGTTGGTTTCGGATGCGGTGCCTGAGGTGGTCGGAACGGCGATGGTCGGCAGGCACCGCTCGGTGGGCTTCGCGGCTGGCACCAGGGTGGCGCGGTCGATGCGGTCTTTTGCGTCAAGCTCGGGCGAGAACGCGAGTCGCAGGTCGTCCACGCCTGACGGTGCGGCCATGGCGATGTACTTGCCGCAGTCCATGGCCGATCCGCCCCCGACGAGCACGACCACGACGTCGTGGGTGCCGAAGTCCCGGACGGCTGCAACCCCGGCGGCGACGTTCGCATCGCTCGGGTTGGGGTCGACGCCAGTGAAGGCCGTCCATTCGATGCCGTCGCTGGTGAGGGCGCCGGTGATGGTGTCGAGGATGCCGGCTGCGCTGATGCCGGGGTCGCTGACAACGAAGGCGCGGTCGCCGTGGGCTCGGACGTGTCGGGCGAGGTCGGTGACGCTGCCCTCGCCTGCGTTCGTCGTCGGCATGGGGCGAAGGGTGAAGGGGTTCATGTTCTTTGGCTCTCTTCTCGAAAGGCGGTGACGGCGGGGGCCCTGGAGATCTAGGCTAGTGAAGAATAGGAATTTTTCCTACGTTGAGAGGGCGGCAGCACTTCCCGGGGCAGCTTTCAGGAACAGTTCTCATTCTTGGTAGGGTCGCGATGTGGCCTCTGCTCCTGAAGCTCGTGTGCCGATTTGTGTTCTCGGCGCCGGTCCCCATGGTCTCGCGGCGGTCCTTCACCTGAAGCGAGCCGATCCGGCGCTGGCGCGCGAGACGGTGGTCATCGACCCGTCCGGTCGGTGGATGTCGGCGTGGGACAGCCGGTTTGCACGGCTCGGCATCGACGTCTTGCGTTCTCCGAGCGTCCACCATCCGGCGCCGGAGGTCGACGCCCTCTCATGCTTTGTGGCGCAGCACGGGTTCCCGACGTCAGGGTTGCCGTATGACCCGCCGATGGCGGCAGCGTTTCGCGCTTTCACGCGGCACCTCGTGGAAGCAGCCGAGCTCAGCCAACCGCTCGCGGTGAGGCCGAGTCGTATCACCGCCGAGGCCGATGGCGGGGGAGTTCGCATCGAGACGTCCGGCTCGCCGCTGGTGGCGGATCGGCTCATCGTGGCGGCCAACCCGCATCGTCGCTCGATCCCGCCCTGGGTGTGGCCCCTTTGCGGCCAAAGTCGGGCCGAGCTCGCCCACGCCGACGATGTCGACCTCGGCTCGCTGACGAATCTGGCTGGTCAACGGATCGCGGTCGTGGGCGGCGGGTTGACGGCCGCACACCTCGCGACCGGGGCGGTGGATCGGGGCGCCTCGGTGGATCTGGTGGCGCGGCGACCGCTGCAGATCCGCCCCTTTGACACCGACCCCGGTTGGCTGGGACCGAAGTGCCTTCGCGACTTCGAAGACTGCCCGGACCCGTACCAGCGCTTCGAGCTCGCCAGGGCGGCGCGCGACGGCGGCAGCATGCCGCAGTGGATGCGCGATCAGCTGGGGCACGACCAGGTCGCGATCCACGAGGGCGTCTGGGTTCTCGGAGCAGCACCGACCTCCGACGGCTACTGCCTCGGGCTTGCCAACGGCGAGTCCATCAGGGCCAATCGGGTGTGGCTCGCCACGGGAACAGCGCCCGACCTCGGCGCGCTTGGGTGTCTTGAGCCGCTGTTGCCGGATATTGCGAGGATCGGCGGTTTGCCGGTCACCGACGATGAGCTGCGCGTCGGCGTGCATCCCGTGCATGTGGCAGGCCGCCTGGCCACCCACACCCTCGGACCCGCGGCCGGGAACCTCTGGGGCGCTCGACAAGCGGCGCAGCGGATCACGCGGGCAGTCACCGGCATTGACATCGATATGCTGCCCAACCTCCCCTAAGACCGAGCCGCGCTGCGCGCAGACTACCCTTCGGATATGTCCCGAGAGCGCCGGTGTTGAAGGAGAATCCATGACTGCCATCGAACCCGACATTCTGTCGCCGAAGTTTTTCGAGGATCCCAACGCCGTTTTGGATGTCATGCGGGAGGACTATCCCGTCGTGTATCACGAGGCCACCGAGGCGTGGCTCATCTCCCGCTACGACGACGTGGAGCGGGCCTTCAAGGACAAGGCGTTCACCTCCAAGAACTACGAGTGGCAGCTTGAGCCGGTCCACGGCCGGACGATCCTCCAGATGGAGGGGCGCGACCACGCCGCCCACCGGAACCTGATCGCCCCGGCGTTCCGGGGCAGCGAGCTGACGGCCAAGTTCGTCCCGGTGATCGCGGCCAACGCCCGCGACCTCATCGACGGCTTCCGCGCCGACGGCAAGGTGGATCTGGTGGATCAGTTCACCATCCGCTTCCCGATCAACGTGATCGTGGACATGCTGGGCCTGGACAAGTCGGACCACGAGCGGTTCCAGAAGTGGTACCACTCGATCATGATGTTCCTCGGCAACCTCACCGGTGACGAGGAGGTCATGGCTCAGGGGCTACAGACCAAAGACGAGCTGCAGGCCTACATGATGCCGATCATCGCGCAGCGCCGGGCCGACCCCGGCGGCGACCTGCTCAGCACCCTGTGCAACGCCGTCATCGACGGCGAGCAGATGACCGACCTCGAGATCAAGGCGTTCGTGTCGCTGCTGCTGGTGGCCGGGGGGGAGACCACCGACAAGGCGCTCTCCAACATGATGATGAACCTCATCGCCAACCCCGATCAGCTCCGGGCCGTGCGCGACGACCGCAGCCTCATCGACAACGCGTTCGCCGAGACGCTGCGGCACTCACCGCCAGTGCAGATGATCATGCGCCAGCCCGAGGAGGATGTGGAGATGCACGGCGTGACCATCCCCGCGGGCGCCACGGTGACCTGCCTCATCGCCGGCGCCAACCGCGACCCCCGCCACTACGCCGACCCCGACAAGTTCGACGTCTTCCGCGACGACCTCGACGTGTCCAAGGCGTTCTCCGGGGCGGCCAACCACACCGGCTTCTGTTTGGGCCGGCACTTCTGCATCGGCGCCATGCTGGCCAAGACCGAGGTTGAAATCGCTGCCAACCAGCTGCTCGACGCCATGGACGACATCGCCTTCGACGGTCTCCCGCCCACTCCCGAAGGCGTGTTCACCCGCGCCCCCAAGTCCATGCCCCTCACCTTCACCCCCACCGGCCGCTGATTGCCCGGCCGCTGACCCCCGGCCCCACTGGAGCACATTGCAGACGGACCGCTAGGCGTTCTTGCCCAGGGTTGTGGCGGGACTGGGGGTTTCGCCCTGGAGCCGGCGGCGGCGCTCAAAGAGCTCCTCGGACGCAGCCTGGGCATTGGCGGCCACTTCCCGAACATCGACGGAGATCACCTCGCCATTGGACACCAGCCGCTGTCCCCGCACCCAGACATCGGCCACATCGTGCGCTGAAGCGGTGAACACCAGATGGGCGGCGATGTTGAAGTCATCGCCGTGCATCACCGGCACGAAGTGCAATCCCCTGAGGTCAACGGTGACGATGTCGGCTTCTTTGCCCGTTTCGAGCGAGCCGGTGACATCGTCGAGGCCCAGCGCCCGAGCGCCGGACAGAGTGGCCATATCCAGAATGTCCCAGGGGTCACCCGTGGTCGGGTCGAGGGTGCTCACCTTCTGAAGCAGCGAGGCGAACTTCATCTCCTCGAGCATGTCGAGGTTGTTGTTCTCCTTCTCTCCATCGGTGCCCAATGCCACCGTCATGCCCTGCTGGCGGTAAAAGCCGATCCGGGCCGGGCCCGATGAGAGCTTCATATTGGAGCACGGACAGTGGGTGACGCTGGTGCCGGTCTGCACCAGCAGCTGCACTTCCCGGTCGTCGAGCCAGACGCCGTGGGCGATCACGCTGTTGTCTCCTAGGATGCCCCGGTTGTAGAACTCTTCAATCGGCCGGCGGCCGAACTGGCGGAGGCACTCCTGCACTTCCCAGATGGACTCCGACGAATGGGTGTGGATCCCGGTTTGGAACTCTTCGGCCAGAGCGGCGGCTTGGCGGAACATGTCCGGCGAGCAATACAAGATGTGCTCCAGGCCGACCCAGGTGCGAACCCTCCCATCGGCGGCGTTCAGGTGGGTCTCCAGCAGCCGGCGGTTGGTCTCCAGGGTCTCGAAGTAGTCGTAGAGATCGGCGGTATAGGGGACCAGCGTGGCCCGAATGCCGATTGCCTGCGCGGCTCGGGCCGATCCTTCCATGTGCCGCCACATGTCCAGCACCGAGATCGTGCCGCCGCGCAGCCCTTCGGCGTAGGCCATCCATGAAGCCGCCTCGGCGATCTCCGGGGTCAGCGCCCGATGAGCGGGATCGATGTGGTTTTCCAGCCACTCCCACAGCGCGAGCGACTCCGCAGTTCCCCGCAGCAAGCCGGAATGAAGGTGGCAATTGTGAAAGCCTGGAACTACGGCATGCCCCGTCGCGTCAATGGTGTCGATGTTCGCCGCCGCAGGGTGCCCATCCACTTCGGCAACGCTGCCGACCAATTCGATCTTGCCGTCGATCACCAGCACCGATCCCGGATCGAAGACGGCCTTGGATCCCTCCATGGGGAGCACCGTTCCGCCGCGCAACAAGAAACTGGTCATTGTGCCTGCCTTTCAGAGCCGCGTCTTGGAGTCACGGTAGTTCTTGCCGGCTTGGCGTCGCGAGCAGGCGTCTTCGCTGTCTGAGGGAGTGTCTAGAGGGGCTAGCGTCTGCCCATGCAGAGTCATCTCGGCGAGGAGACCAGCTCTCGTTTCGCAGTGAGCCCGATGGCCATTGGCGCCGACCTCGTTCCCGAGCCCGAGCAGATCCTGCGGCTTCAGGCCGCCGCCCGGGGTGAACAGCCCGCCGACCTGGCCATCAGGGGCGGCACTGTGCTGGCGCTCCACAACCGAGAGCTCCTTGAGCGCGACGTGCTCATTGTCGGGGAGCGCATCGCAGCGGTGACGCCGCCGGGAAGGCTGGAGGCGGCTGCTGAAATCGATGCGTCAGGCCAGTTCGTGGCGCCGACATTCATCGACGTCCATCTCCATATCGAGTACACAATGCTCACCCCCGGGGAGTTGGCCCGACTGGTGGTGCCCCGAGGGACCACCACCGTGCTGGCCGACCCCAACTGCCTGGCCAACGTGGTGGGAACTCGGGGCGTGGACGCGATGGCGTCTACCGCAACGCCGATGCGCATCTTCCAGCAGATCTCCCACAAGATTCCCCGGGTGCCCGACCTGGAACTGGGCGGGGCGGTGATGCCCGAAGAAGACGTGCTTGAGAGGCTTTCCTGGGTCAACGTCGCCACGCTGGGTGAGAGCAACCCCTTCGATCTCGACATCTCGGCGGCTCGCAAGGCCCACACCGCCATGGCCGCGGGCCGACGGATCACCGGCCACACCGCCCGAATCGCCGACGAGCCGCTCTGGGCCTACTTGGCCGGAGGAGTCAGCGACGACCACAACGCCTTCAACACCGCGGAAGTGATCGACCGGCTCCGCCTCGGCGTCATGATCGCGGTGATGTCAGGGTCGATGAACGACAATGTGCCTCTGGTGTTCGAGGACGTTTCAGCGTTGGCTGGCGGTTTCGACTGCATGAGTTTTTGCGCCGACGACCGTCACGTCGAGGATCTGCGCGACGAGGGCCATATCGACCATCACGTCCGCAGCGCCATCGCCGCCGGCGTACCGGTCTTGGAGGCTTATCGAATGGCCTCGCTCAACGCCGCCCGCTATTACCGCTTCGACCACCTGCTCGGGTCGATCACCCCTAGCCGACTGGCCGACATGATGATCCTCGATGACTTGGAGGAGGTGCGGCCTTCACTGGTCATCGTGGGGGGAGAGGTGGTCGGTCGAGGCGGCGAAGCCACCTTCGCCAACCCCGACACCATGCCCGACTGGGTTCGCGGCACCGTACACCTGCCGGACGATTTCGGACCCGACCTGTTCCGGGTGCAAGCCGATGCCGGGCCTGATGAGGTGGCCGTGGTCCGAGCCATGGAGATGTACGACGGTTACTTCAAGCGGGCCATCGAGGTCGAGCTCCCGGTGGTGGACGGCAACGTGATTCCCGCTCCCGCCATCGACATCGCCAAGATCACGGTGGCCGACCGCCACCACGGAACCGGCGCCCGGGCAACCGGATTCGTGCGAGGGTTCGGGCTCACACGGGGAGCGCTGGGAATCACCAGCAACTGTGAGAACCAGAATCTGGTTGTGGTGGGAACCAGCGACGAGGATCTAGCCTGCGCCGCCCGCGCCCTTCAACAAATCGGCGGCGGCTACGTGTGCGTAGCCGACGGCGAGGTGTTGGCCTCCGTCCCGCTTCCGCTGGGGGGCATCATGAGCGACCAGCCGTGGGAGCAGGTGTATGAGGAGTCGATCGCGGCCAACCGTGCCGCGGCCTCGCTCGGCTGTGAAATAGCGTCACCGTACATGATCTTGGCTTTCGTGGGATTGGCCGGGGTGCCCGATTACGGCCTCACCGAAAAAGGGCTCATCGACACCATGACCCAGTCGTTCATTCCGGTGCTGCTGTGCTGTCGGTGCCCCCAGCACGCTCACACCGGATGAGCCTCGATCGGCGAACCGAGGAGAAAACAATGACATTGGCAAGGCTGCTGGGCTCGGCGATTGCGCCTCCGGTGCTCGCCGCCGAAGAAGAGAGCGCCCTGGTCGCGCTCGATGAGGTTATTGACGAGGTGGTGGCGCCCCTTGCGTCCGAGCACGACGCGCAGGGCCGGTATCCCACCCGCGCCGTCGAAGCCCTCAAAGGCTGCGGAATCCTCGGCCTTGCCGTTCCCGCAGATTTCGGCGGCGTCGGCGCCTCGCACGCCGCCAGCCTGCACGCCCAGGTGCGGTTGGCCGCAGCCGATTCGTCGGTGGCCCAGGTATACAAGGTGCACGACGAGCTGGTACGAGAGATCTTCAGCTACTGCTCTGATGATCTGAAGCCCCGGTTGGCATCGTTGATTCTGGAGGAGGACGCCATGTTGGGCTTGGCCGTGGCTGAGGCGGGCCGGACGGTGGCCGATCCGCTCACCACGGTTGCACTCGAGCAATCCGACGGCAGTCACGTGATCAACGGCCAGAAGATCTACACCACCGGTTCGGCGGAGGCCGACTACGTGGCGGTCTGGGGCGTCAATCCCGAGCGATTGACGCCGGAAAACCCGTTCTTCGCCCTTCAGTTGAATCTGGTGGCCAAAGACACTCCGGGTATGACCGTCTATCGCGATTGGGATTCGCTCGGCCAGCGGGCAACCGATTCAGGATCCATCAGCTTCGAGAACGTCCATGTCGGCCCGGAGTGGAATGCCAGCATCCCCGGACGGGCGCCGCTGCCCCATTCGGGAGTCCGGTTCGAGGCTGGTTTCGCGGCGGTGAACGTAGGCATCGGCATCGGCGCGCTTCGGGCCGCGGTGCCTTTCGTCAACGAGCACAGCCGTCCGTGGCCCTCGGCCGAGGTGGACAGCGCGGCCGACGATCCCATGGTGCAGAGGACGGCAGGGGAGTTGGTGTCTGATCTCGCCGCGGCCCACGAGTTGACCATGCGCGGCGGAGATCTTCTCGACGCCTTCGAGCGAGGCGAGATGAGCCGCGCCGATTTGGCCATTCCGGTCTATGCCGCCCGCTCGGCTGCCGACCGGGCCGCACTGGCTGCGGCCCAGGGCATTTTCGGGCTCATGGGCACTCGGTCGGTGCGGCGCCCATTGGGATTCGACCGGTGGTGGCGCAACGTCCGCACCCTCTCCCTGCACGATCCGGTGGAGTGGAAGCACGCCGAGATCGGCAAGCACGTCCTCACCGGTTGGGATCCGCCCCCCGGCATCTACACATGACCGCGCTCAGCCGCCAGCAGCTCCGCAGCGTTCCCAAAGTCGAGCTGCACATCCATCTTGAGGGCACGTTTCGCCCGGCCCGAGTGGTTGAGCTCGCCGCCCTGGCCGGCGAAGAGCCGCCGCGGCCGGCGGATCGGCTTTTCGAGGCCGACAATCTCGCCGACTTCCTGCAGACCCTCGACTGGGTGTGCGGCTTGGTCCGCGACGAGCCCACCGCCGAACAAGTGGCCTACGACTTCGCGACTTACGCCCACGACCAGGGCATCGTCTACGCCGAGGTGATCTTGAATCCCACTCACTGGTCAGGACTGACCACCGCGGAGCTCTTTCCCGCCTGTGCTCGCGGGTTCGACCGGGCCCAGGCTGACGGGTTGGGCGACTTCCGCTTGCTCCCGTCGATTCTTCGCCAGCAGTCGGAACAGGAGGCCCTCCACCTGGTGGAGTGGATCGAAGGCGCCGGGCTGGACCGGATCGTCGGGCTCTCTATCGACGGCAACGAGGAGGCCGCCGGTCGCACTGGCCCCCGTTTCGCTTCCGCCTATGCCCACGCGGCCCGAATCGGCCTGGGGTGTACCGCCCACGCCGGCGAATCGTCGGGGGCCGAAGGGGTTCGCGACGCCATTGAGTTGTTGGGGGTGAGCCGCATCGATCATGGAGTTCGCTGCGCCGAGGACCCTGAGGTATTGGGCATGGTGTTGGAGCGAGGCATCACGCTGAACGTGTGTCTGACGTCCAACAGCACCCTGTTGTATTCGAGCCTGGAAGATCACCCGATCCGAGGGCTCGCCGCGGCAGGGGTGCTTTTCACCATCAACACTGATGACCCTGAAACCCTGGGGATCTCGCTGTGCAGCGAACTCGAAATCGCCGCCGAGCATCTCAACTGGAATGCGAGCGATCTGATCGAAGCCCAGCACCGAGCCGTTGATGCCGCATTCTGCTCGGAGGCCGACAAGCGGGCGCTCAGAGCCTTGATCGATCACACAGTGGGGATGTAGTTCGCGCCCAAACCTCGAGGCATACGGGCCCACCGGGCGCTGACGGTGAGGATCACCAGGGCGACGAAGAACGGTATGGCGTTGAGACCTTCAATGGGCACGTCTACGAACGCGTTGTTGAGGTTGAACCCCAGTGCCTCGAAGAACCCGAAGACGAACGCTCCCATTGCGGCCCCCCAGACACTCCAGCTCGCCATGATGATCACGATCAGGGCGATGAACCCCCGGTTCGCAGTGAGGTACGGCTGAAATCGTCCCACGCTGCCCAGCATCAGCGCCGCGCCGCCTAGACCGCCGAGGAATCCCGAGACCAGCGTGGCCTGGGTGCGTATGCGCAGAACATCGACCCCCTTGGCCGCGGCGGCATCGGGGTCTTCTCCAACCGCTTTCACCTGAAGACCGAAAACCGTCCGGGAGGCGACGAATCCGGCCACGATTACCAGGCTCAGGGAAAGCCACGTGTACCAGCTGTGGCCGAAGACGGCATCGCCGAGCCACGGGATGTCCGACAGAAGCGGTATGTCGATCTCCGATGGCAGGGAGACCTGACGGGCTCTTCCGCCGACATCGGTGGTCTCGTGGAAGATGTACCCCGTTGTGCCTATGCCGAGGATGGTCAGCCCGAAGCCCACCACGACCTGGTTGGCAAAGAGGCGAATGGAAAGCAAGATCATGAGGCTGGCCAACGCCATCCCGGCTAGGCCGCCCGCCAGGAAGCCGAGTGGGGCGGAGGTCGGATCGGCGACATAGAGAGAGCTCAGGGCCCCGATGATCATGTATCCCTCAAGCCCGAGGTTCAATACGCCGGCCCGCTGGGCGAACGTCTCGCCGATGGATGCGTAGATCAGCGGAGTGGCCAGGCGCAGCCCGCCGGCTGTGGTGGCGCTCCAGAACGTGGCCTCTAGAAGCTGGCTCATGCCCGTCTCTTCCCGATGAGCGTGAAGTTGGCGCCGACCCGGCGGGTGAGACGGATGATCTGGGGCGCGTAGCGGATGGAGAATCCGAGCAGGAGCAGCGCTTGGACGATGTCGGAGAGCGAGGCGGGGATGCCCTCCGAGGACTGCATGGCCAAACCACCGGATTGGAGGGCCCCGAACAACAGTGCGGCCACCAGCACCCCGCCCGCGGTAGCGCCGCCGAGGAAGGCGACGACGAGGCCGAAGAAACCGATATCGGAGGCAATCTGGACGTAGACCCTCTGAAGCAGCCCTGCGGCTTGCATCCAACCCACGAGGCCCGCAGCAGCCCCGGAGATGAGAAGCGAGTTGATGATGACGCGGTTGCTCGAGATGCCCAGGCTCTGGGCCAAGCTGGGGTTCTCACCGTAGAGGTCGTAGCTGAACCCTCGGTCGGAGCGCACCCACCAGACAAAAGCGAGTCCGATCGCGCAGGCGGCGAATACCCCGAAGTGGAATCGGGTGCCGTCTACCACCAGCCCGAGAACGCCGTTGGTCGGATAGGGCTCAGACTGCGGGGTGATGGCGGTCGGGGGTTTGAGGGGATTGTTCAACAGGTACTCGATGAGCAGAGCGGCGAATTCGGTGAACAGCAGGGTGGAGAGGATCTCGTTCACGTTGAAGCGGGCTCGCAACAGCGCGGGAACCAATACCCAGGCCATGCCGAAAAGGGCGCCTCCAAGAGCGGCAGCGGGAATGGCGACGGCCGAAGGTGCGTTCTCGAAGAACTGGGCGGTCAACAGCGCGCCGATGGCGCCGGCCACGACCTGACCTTGGGCGCCGATGGTGATCAAGCCGGCACGAAGGGCGACCGCTGTTCCGTAGCCGACAATGGCCAGGGGAGCGGCCCGAGACAGAGTCTCACCAAGAGAAAAGCTCGACCCGAACGCACCGTCGGCCATGGCGGAGTAGGCGGTCAGCGGGTTCTCGCCGGACATGAGCAAGATCAGTCCACCGATGATCAGGGCAAGCAGAACGGCGAGGACACTGGTGGACAACGATGTCGTGAGCTTGCGCTCATCGCTGTCGGCAGTGGCGTGTTGAGCGTCCCAATCGCCGTTGACGTCAACGTCAGCCACTGGTCGCTCCTGCGGACTCGGTGAGCCCTGCCATAGCGGCACCCACTCGCTCAGAGGTCATGTCCTCGATGGGGAACGCATCGGTTATCGATCCCCGGTAGAGCACGATGACCCGGTGAGCCAGGTCGGCTACTTCTTCGAGGTCCGCGGAGATCACCACCACTGCGCCACCGGCTTGGGCCGCGGCGAAGCAGCGATCGCGCATGGCTTTGGCTGCCTCGGGGTCGAGTCCCTTCGTCGGTCCATGGGCCACCAGAACCGTGGGGTTCCTCTCAAGCTCTCGCGCCGCCATCAATTTCTGCTGATTCCCGCCCGACAGCGAGTTGGCCCTCGCGGCGGGATCGGGAGGATGGACTTGGAATAGCTGGGCCAGTTCCCTTGCGTGACGGGCGATCTTGTCCGGCAATCTGACCCCGAAACGGGTGAATCTCCGGCTTCCCCTATGGCGGGCGGTGGCGTTGTCGGCCACCGAGAAAGCTGCTGCCAACCCGGTGGCGCGGTCCTCATGCAAGTGAGCGACCCCGGCGCCGATGGCTTCGCGGGCCGATCCCGAAATGTCCACCCCGTCCACCAGGACATGGCCGCTCGACAGCTTGACCTGTCCGGTGAGAGCTTTGGCCAGTGATTCTTGGCCGTTGCCGGCAATGCCGATCACCCCGAGAATCTCCCCACCGGCCACTTCGAAATCGAGACCGCGGCAGCCGACTTCCTGCGTCGACGAGACGGAGAGATCGCTCACGCTCAATCGAGTCGATCCCCGCTCTATTTCGGGCCGACTGACCTCAAGAAGCGTGACATCGCCGATCATCAGATTGGCCACCTCGCGGAGATCGGCCGCCCGCACGTCAGCGCCTTCGACCACAACCCTGCCGGCTCGGAGAACGGTGAGGCGGTCGGCCAACTCGGCGAGTTCCGGCAGGCGGTGGGAAATGTAGAGGATCGGGGTGCCCTCGGCCCGGAGTCGGTGGCATAGCGCGATCAAGGCACTGGTCTCTAAGGGCCCCAACGCCGAACTGGGCTCGTCGAGGATCAAAAGCCGCGCCCCCCACGCCACCGCGATGAGAATCTCGGCCTGCTGGCGAACGGCCAACGGCATGTCATCGACCATTGTCTCTGCCGGAACGCTGAGGGCGAACTCATCGCACCACCGCTCGACCTCAGACCGGGCGGCGGCGGGGTTGAAGACCGCGGGCGCACCCGGCCGACCGAGCTGAAGGTTCTGGGCGACCGTGAGTCCTCGGACCAGCGAAAGCTGTTGTCGCACATGGGCGACCCCGGCGGCGGCTGCTTCTCGGCGGGATGACGGTTGGTACGGCTGGCCGAACAGGCTCATCGATCCGGCGTCAGACCGAATCGATCCGGCGACAACCTTGGCCAGCGTGGACTTGCCTGCGCCGTTCTCACCCACGAGCGCGTGGATCTCACTTGATTCCAGCGTGAAATCCACGCTGGCCAGAGCTTGGACGGATCCGAACCGCCGGGAGACGTCTCTTACCGAAAGGGGCGTGCTTATGGCTGGGTCCGCGTCTGGTTCTGAGTTCAACGGGTGTCTAGCCGGGGAACGGGATCGAGAACTCGCCGGCTTGGATCGAGTCGACCAGCTCGTCGAGCGCGGCCTGCAGCTCGTCGAGCCCGACCGCGGTGTCGACCGTTGCCGCCGTGTTGACCGGCAAGACCTCGACCTGGTCGTTGAAGATGCCGCCCGGATAGAAGGTGTATCCCTCTTCGCCCACTGCGTGCACCTCGCCATCGGGTGTGCCGAATGTGCCGTTGCGGACCTGGTCGAAGAAATCCAGGTACAGATCCTTCATCCGGATGACGGTTGCAGCCAGGTAGACGTCGGGTGCGGTCTGCTCCTGGGAACCGAACCCGACTGAGATCGGTATCCCCGCCGCCGATGCGGTCTGGGCCGCCCCGATGCAGATTCCATCTCCGGAGCAGTAGATGAAGTTGGCCCCCTGGTCGATGAGCTGCTGGGTTACCTCGGCGGCGGCCTGGACGTCCACGAACGAACCGGCAAAGCCCTCGAGGAAGTTCAGATCGGGGTTTTCCGACAGGGCCGCGTCGCGGAACGACTGGTGCATGGTCTTGACGAAATCGAACTCCGGCCCCCCGACGATGCCGATGGTGTCGCCGATGACGGCTTGTGCGGCTAGGACGCCGTTGGGATAGGCCATGTCCTGCACGTTGTAAAGCCAGTCCACCACGTTGCTGGACGTAACCGAGCCGGGAACCAGTATGCCGCCGGTCATCGCGAAGGCAACATCGGGGAAATCCGCATAGAGCTGTTGGATCGGATCGACGTATTCGATGCCGTGTCCCAGAATCAGGTCGAATCCCTGGCCGGCGAAATCACGCAGCGCCGGAAGCGAGTCGGTCGGGTCGATGATCTCCTCGAGGACTTGGGTTTGCACATTGCCGTCCTCGGCCGCGGCGTCTCGTAGGCCCTCATAGGCCGCCTGGCTGAACGAGTTGTCGTTGCGGACCCCGGGCAAAAGCAGGGCCACCCTGAGGGCATCCCCGTTTTCCCCGGCTGCGGGCTCGGGCTCTTCCTCAGGCTCCGGCTCGGTCTGTTGGCCATCATCGGCTGCAGGCTCAGCAGCCGGCTGCACCCCTGCGTCGTCGTCGTTGCCGCACGCTGCGGCTAGCAGGCCGAACAGCGTCAAAAGCGCGAAGAGCTTGAACAGAAACGAAGAACGCTGCGTCACGGATTTACTTCCTCTTACTTAGGCGTTGTCGGCATTATGCGACAGGGCAAGCCGCTTGCAGCAGCCGATAGTAACCATTCTCCGATAGGGTGTCTATTGACAGCGATGGGTCCTCAGCGATGGGTCCTCAGCGTCGCCGTCGGTGTGGCTGGGTACGCACGGGATAGGCATCCCGAGCGGCATCTGCGATGGCGACCTCGTCCACTGTCGTGCAGTGCCCGTCTCTGACCACGATCTTGCCGCCCACCATGACCAATGAGGCCCGGTCCGAGAGCCCTCCGAGCACGAGGCCGATGACCGCGTCGTGGACACCGACCCGATCCACGGTGGTCATATCCCACGCCGCGATGTCAGCGGCCTTGCCCGGCTCGATCGATCCCAGTTCACGGCGTCCGAGGCAAGCGGCCGAGCCTCGGGTGGCCAGCCCCAACAACTCCCGAGCGCTCGGCCATTTCTGTGCGGGGGTGTGCCTGTCGCGGTGGGCCAGCGCGGCCACTCGAATGTCGCCGAGCTGGTTGCAGCCGTCGTTGGAGGCCGATCCAGTGGTGCCGAATCCGACCTTGCAGCCGGCATCGAGGTACTTCCGCAACGGGGCCAGTCCCCAGCCCATTCGCAGATCGGGCGCGATGAGATGCACAATGCCGACTCCGGCCTGGGCGAACTCCGGGATCTCCTCGTGAGGGGGATCAACCATGTGGGCCAGCCACACCTTGTCGTGGTTCCAGCCGTTCTCCACCAGGAACTGCCATGGTGTGACGCCATAGGCATCGGTGCAGAATCCGGTGTCGACCACCTCGTATAGATGGGTGTGCAGTCCGACCTCCGGATGCTCTGCGGCCAGGCTGGCAAACTCCCGGTACATCTCCGGCTCGTCAGTGTGCACGCCACATGGGGCGAGATCAATCCTGATCTGGGCCAGAGGGTCGGGATCGTGGTACTGATCGATGAGTTCTTGCGAGTGGCGCAGCACCTCGTCGATGGACTGGCAGGCGATGTCGGGCACCACGCCGCCGCGCCTCTTTCCCTTGGTCATCGAACCCCGACCGGCGTGCAGCCGAATGCCGGTCTCGAGGGCGCCTTCGATCATCTGCTCGATGAAGGGTTCGGTGTTGCCCTCTACGAACACGTAGTGCTGGTCGGCGACGGTGGTGACCCCGCCGAGCAGCGATTCGACCATTCCTGCCCGGGCCACGGCGCCGACTGAGGCCGGTGTGTAGTGCCCTTGGCGCCAGAGGTACAGCGTCTTCACATGAAGTGCTGTCAGCCAGGGGTGAATGGGGGCCCGCTCGAGTTCCGCGAACGAGCGCAATCCCACTTGATACAGATGCTGGTGGCTGTTGATCAGCCCGGGGAGTACCAGCAGGCCGCGTCCGTCGATGATCTCGACCGAGTCGCCGACCTCCAGGTCATAGCCCACCGCGGCCACGCGCGAGCCGGACACCAGAATGTCTGCGCCCTCTAGCTCGCGATCGCGGGCGTCGAAGGTGGCCAGGTGGCTGATGTTGCGGATCAAGGTGTCGGGCATTTCCTGGCAGTCTCACCTTTGGGCCGGCGACTGCGCAACCACTGCTGAACTCAAGACACACCACTAATGTGGCGCCACCTATGCAGCCCCGGTTCGTCGGCCAGCGAGTGGCTCGGCGCAATGACGAGTATCTCCTGCGCGGCACGGGCCGGTACCTCGACGACATCGTGCTGCCGGGCATGGTTCATGCTTCCGTTGTCCGCAGCCCGGTGGCCCACGGCCGCCTGATCGGGTTCGACGGCGCTGACAGCGCCCAGGCCGTGGTGTACGGCCCTGATCGGCTGGCCTCGCTCATTCCCGGCGAGCTGCCCGTCCTTTGGATTTTGGGCGACCAGCAGCAGCATTCCACCCCGGTGGTCGACAACGTGCTGCGATATGTGGGCCAGCCGATGGCGGTCGTCATTGCCGAGTCGCGATATCTGGCTGAAGATCACGCTGAGCTGGTTGGCCTCGACATCGAACAGCTCGAGCCGGTGTTGGACATTGATCAAGCCCTGGCGGCCGATGCCCCCTTGCTGTATGACGAGGTCGGCTCCAATGTGCTGGCCTCGTTCGATGCCGGCGACAGTGAAGATCACACTGTCGCGGTCTTCGCCGCTGCCGACCGCACCTTGCGCATGAGGTTGCGGATAGGCCGAATACATGGTTTGGCCCTCGAGGGTCGGGGGGTTGTCGCGGTGCCCGAGCCGAGAG
>JAPOSH010000146.1 GCA_026709815.1 bacterium
CTCGCGGATCCCCCGGCCAAACTGTCCCCGTGGTCTAGACACAGCTCCTCCTTATAGAGCACGCCTCCACAAAAAGGGGGGAACCTCACGCATGCCGAATCCTCGGTCGAACTCGAGTGCTCCAACCCCCAGCTAACGCCGCGTCAGTGTTGTCCGAGCGACTGGATAGGGCACGCCGAGAGCGAGATCACGAAGGTGGCGCCACGCTCACTGCCTGACCAGCCATCCAAAGTCAGCCAACGTCGACGCTTTGCCCTAGGCCGACCGACCGGCGTCGGACCCCGCAGCTCGCGCCATTCGGACCCTCTTTGTCGCCTGATCAGGCGTTGTGCTCCCGATGTGTCTTGGCATGCGCGAGCGCAACGAAGTCCACGGGATTGCCGCCGATGTAACGAAGCCCCGCGGCGTGCAAAGGACTTGATACCCCCGAGTCACCTAATCGGTTCGGTCGGGGGGAAAGCCGGACCGGGAACCGAATCGCCTCTGCAAGACGCCGATGTGGGGCGACTGCGCTGAAGGCAACGAAAGGAGATCACATGTCAACTATCCGAACCCTCCTGGTGGCAGCGCTTGTGGCCGCAACGGCGCTGGTCGCTCTACCGACCGCTGCGGGCGCTGGAAGCTGTACGTACAACCGGTTGTGTTTCTTCGAGGACCACAACAGCGCAGGCTCGCGGTACATGACGTCCAACATGAACATGAGTCACGACAATCTCACGTTCGCGAACGGCAACGACCTCAAGAACAACGCCGAGTCAGTGATCAACAGGGACAACCAGTGCGACGTCCGCGTCATCGATGATCGAGGTTGGTGGCCCGACGACTGGCAGGACATCCCCAACGACAACACGGCCTACAACCTGATCTCGTCCGTCGACAACGAGAACGATCGCCACGAGGAACGCAACTGCTGACCCGTTGGGTGGGGGCGCTTCGCAGCGCCATCGCGTGGCGCCCCCACCGGTCAGCACCCCGGCCTGTTGCGATAGTTGTGGCGGCCGCGTTCCTCGCCGCCGGCTGTGCAGGCACAGGCGAACGTTCGGGCGGGCATCCGGGCGTGCGGACATCGGTCGAGTCCAAGCTCCAAGAAGTCCACGCCAGGGTGACGGTGCTAGAAGCAGAATGCATGGACGACTCCGGCTACTCGCAGTTGCTGGAAGCCGAGGCGAGCCGCCCCTTCGCTGAGCCGTACGCCTACACCGGGATGGTCTATTGGCATCCGTTGGAGACGGGCCCGACCACGACGGAAGAGGCCGAAGCGTTCGGGCTCCGCGGGCTCTCATTCGCGTTTCAACAAGGCCTCGCCGGAGATCTCATCGGCGATGACCCCAGCTTCACGGCCGCGCTGGAGGCATGCCGATCGGCTCTAGGGGCGGAGCTCGGAGAGGATGTTCATACCACGCTCAATGCTTGGATCGAGACGCGTTCGGCGATCAGGCACGTGTTCATCGGACGAGCGCTAGGACATGCGGAGCCTCTCGTCGACGAGGTCATGTCGTGCTTTCTTGATGGCCTCGGCTGGACCTATGACCTTGGCGACGCCCCAAGCTTCGACGCTCTCCTCGACGCACACGGTGTCGCTGAGGGCCGCACATCTGTGGCGGCAGCTGAGCAGGCCGAGCTGTCCGGTTCAATGCGGGCTGCAGCGCGGTCTCCGATGATCTACCAGCCCAGCGAAGACGAGGTAGTTGTGGCCAAGGCCTTTGCAGGCTGCGTCGCAACGACAGACTTTGTCGAACGACTTGATGAAGCTCAGACGCCATCGCGCGATTCGACCCTTGCCGACCACCACTCCGAGCTTGCTTGGTACGAGGGCTGGGCGGATCGAGTACTTGATGCCCTGCGAGAGGTTGAGGAACGGAGATCGACATGACATCTGCCGCTCAGGACCAACCTGGCCTTCGAGCGCTGCTCGACCAGAGCGAACACTCGAGCGACGGCGACCAGGCGCGAGTCCGATGCGACGACGTAACACTGGCCTTCGGGTCGACCCAGGCTCTAGGCGGGGTTTCGTTGCGGGTCGCCCCCGGGGAGAGCGTCGCGGTCACGGGAGCCTCCGGATCTGGGAAGTCGACACTGCTCCACTGCCTCACCGGCCTCCGCCGCCCAACATCAGGGACCGTGATATTCGAAGGCGCACCCATCTCGGCGCTCTCGGACAACGCACGGAGCCGCCTGCGACTCGAACGCATGGGCATCGTCTTCCAGTTCGGGGAACTACTGCCAGAGCTCACACTCGCCGGCAACGTGGCACTGCCGACTCAGCTGCTTCGCCGGCGACCACAAGCCGCGAATGAGGCGGCTCAAGAACTTCTGGAGGCTTTCGGCATCGCCCATCTCGCAGGCCAGTTCCCATCCGATGTCTCCGGAGGGGAGAGACAGCGCGCCGCCGTGGCGCGTGCCCTCGCGCACAAACCGGCGGTCGTGTTTGCGGACGAGCCGACCGGATCTCTGGACTCTGGCAACGCACAGATCGTCATTGAAGCCCTCCTGCGGCAAACGAGAACCCAACAGCAGTCGGTCGTGTTGGTGACGCACGAACGCCGCTTCGCCGAGCAATGCGACAGAGTCGTCGAAATGCGCGACGGCCTCTTCGTCAGCACGGTCCTGCAGTGATGATCCCAAGCCT
>JAPOSH010000228.1 GCA_026709815.1 bacterium
CAGCAGCTCCCGCAGCGCCCGGCCGGGGAGCGCGGCGCCCAGGACGTCCCAAACCTGGCCGCCCAGCGCCCGGCGCTGCTCCTCCAGCTTGCCGAGCAGGCGCAGGTAGACCTGGCCCTCCCGGGTGTCCTCGGCGACCAGGTTCCATAGATGGCAGACGTGCTGCTGGCCGATGCGGTGCACCCGGCCGAACCGCTGCTCGATGCGGTTCGGCCGCATCCACCGCATCGGCCAGCAGCGGCCCTGCCATCTGTGGAACATGGTGGCCCACGAGACCAGGGAGGGGGTGGTGTTCACCCGGCTGTTCGAGAAGATCGAGCAGCAGCGGGGCGTTTACGGCGATCAGGTGTACGACGTGCTGGGCGATTCCCACATCAACACCTCTCTGCAAGAGCTGCTTATCCGGGCCATCACCGCCGACGACGAGCCCGCCCACCTCGAATACATGCAAGAGGTGATCGAGAGCGACATCGGCGAGCAGCTTGCCGAAGTGCTGGAAAAGCGGGCCCTGGTCGGCGGCCTGGCCTCCCCGGCCGCCAACGACAAGATCCGCCAGGACATGGAGCGGGCTCGGGCCCGCAAGCTGCAACCATGGTTCGTGTACGCCTTTTTCTCCGAGGCCCTCCGCCAATACGGCGGGCGCATCGCCGGGCGGGAGCAAGGTCGCTACGAGATCACCCGGATTCCCGCTGCCATCCGCTCCCATGCCGACCCAGACCTCGGCCCGGTCCACGACCGCTACCAGCGGGTGACCTTCGACAAGGACAGCATCGTGGCCGAGGGAGGCGACCGGGCTGAGCTGATCTCACCGGGCACCCCGATGCTCACCGCGGCCGTCAACAAGGTGCTGGCCGATCACGAGCGCACGTTGACCCGGGGAGCGACTCTCATCGACCCCCAAGACCAGTCAGCCGAGCCCCGCCTGCTGGTCTACCTGGATCATTCCGTGACCGATGGACGACAGGTTCGAGGCCACCGCCAAGTGGTGTCGCGGCGGTTCCAGTACGTGGAGATCGACCGCGGTGGCACCGCCCGCGACGCCGGCAACGAGCCCTACATCGGCTACGCCCCGCTGTCTGACGAAGATCGAGCGCTGCTGGCCGGTCGCCTCGATCTGGACTGGGCTGATCGCACTGCCACCGAAACCGCCAAGAGCTGGGCCATCGAGCACTTGTCCCAACCGCATTTCGATGAGATCGCCCGTGCCGCCCGAGCCCGAGTGGCCAAGGTCCGAGAGGCGGTGAGGGAGCGCCTCGAAGCCGAGATTCGCTATTGGGACCAGCGGTCCGAGGAGCTGAAGCAACAGGAGCTGGCCGGCCAGAAGCCCCGGCTCAACTCCGGCCGGGCTCGGGCCCGGGCCGACGAATTGGAGGCTCGGCTGGCCCGGCGGCGGCTCGAATTAGACCGGGAAGGCGATCTCCACAACAGCCCGCCCACCGTTGTGGCCGCGGCCGTCGTCGTGCCCCAGGGCCTCATTGACCAGCTCCGGGGCGCTCCGCCCGATCCCCAAGAGGCAGCCGACAAGATGGAGACCGATAGGCGAGCCGTGGCCGCGGTCTTGGAAGCCGAGCGGGCCCTCGGCCGCAACCCCGAGGCCCAGGCCCACAGCAACCCCGGCTACGACGTTTTGTCTACCGACCCCGCCACCGGCGCCTGCTACTTCATCGAGGTCAAAGGTCATCTGCCCCGCACGACCCAGATCCACGTCAGCACCCCGCAGGTGAACAAGGCCAAGTCCAACCCCGACCGCTGGCGCCTCGCCGTGGTCTCCGTTCCCGACGACCCTGCCGAGCCGCCCGCCGTCCGCTACCTCATCGACCCCTTCCGAGACGTAACCCTCCACTTCGCCCAACCCGACCTGCCCCTCACCGTCACCGACCTCTTGGATACCGCCCAACCTCCCTGCTGACGCAAAATCGTCAGTTTCGACGCTATTTACGTTTGATATCTCCGAAAACAGAGATTAGTTTGCTGCTACCTGCCTAAAAGGAGTTTGGCTATGCTGCTGCGATTTGAGGTTTCCAATCATCGCTCAATCCTCGATCCAGTGGAGCTGTCGATGATCGCCGTAGACGACGAACGCCCTGCTACTCGCGGCTTCGACCGTCTGTCTGAGCGTGTCCTGACTACCGCGGGCATCTATGGCCCTAATGCCTCTGGCAAGTCAAATGTCCTCGATGCCATCAGGTGGCTGTCGTACGCGGTGGGCAGCTCTCTTCTGGGGTGGGACGGTGCTATTCCCCGCGACCCCCACCGTTTCGGCTGCGGCCACAAGATGCCGACGACGTTCGACATGGATTTCGTTGTCGATGGAATCCGCCACGGGTACCAGCTTGAGGTGGACGACTCCCTCGTGATCTACGAGAGTCTTTGCAGCTATCCCGAGCGGAGACGGCGCGTGCTCTTCGAGCGCGAGCGCAACGCGGTCCACTTTCGCCGCGGTCTCAGCGGTACTGGCGGAACCCAGGAATTGCTGACTCCCACAACCCTGCTCGTCTCTGCCGCCATGCGCGTGGGCGACCCTGCTATCAAAGCCGCCGGTCGTGCGATGTCTCGGATAGCGGAGGTCAACCCAAGTGAGGTGAAACCGGAG
>JAPOSH010000124.1 GCA_026709815.1 bacterium
GGCAAAACCGGCATATCCTGATCAGCCATAGACATGATCCTTCCCGGCCCGCAACACCCGGCCGCGAACCCTCAAACCACACCCGATACACAAAATTCCTGACAGACCCCGGTGCTGGTCGTATGCCCCATCCACACCAGCACGCTGCTGGCCGACACCACCGTCACCGCCCTGTCAGTCCGCCAGATCCGCTAGCCGCCGTGTACACCGCCATCGTCTACCTGTCCCTCATATGGGCGTGCGGCTTCACCGCGACGGCCATCGCAGACCAGGCCGAGATCATCTCCGCACGCAACCTCGCCGCCATCCGAGCCGAGCAGACCGCCGACGCCTACACCGCCAGCTGCGCCACCGGAACATGCGACAACAGCGTCTTCGCACCCGGCCCCGACGACGCGCCAGGCACCCGAATCCAAGCCTGCCTCACCGGCGCAGCCCTGCACATAGACGTGTCGATCCCCGTCAAACCCCGGTTCTGGATCGCCCACAAAACCGGCACAGCCCGCCTAGCCGAAGTCCTCAACGAAGGCGCCGCCGCCAACCTGCCCGCCTGCACAACATGACACCGCGATGACCGGAATCCAAGCCAGCCGAGCCGTCTACTACACCCGCCGCAAAGCCACCCCCACAGGACGCCGGGAAATACAGAAATGGGCCCGATCGGCCATCTGGCTAGCCGGGTTCACCGCCTACGCCGCATGGGCAGCCCGCAACGGCCTCATCGAGTTCCAGCCCGAAGCGTGGGCCGAAGCCTACGAACAGATCGCCGCCAACAACCCCGGCACACAAACAGCCCGATGCGCAGCCACCACCGCAGCCGCCACCTGGGCCATCATCGCCGCCTCATCCCTGGCCTACATCGTGAGGCGCCGCCCCTGGCGGCCCCACAGCGGCGGACTGCACATCTGCTCACCGGTGTGGAACCTGCCCCGGCCCCGCACCCAGCCCATCCCCGCCCCCTACTTCCCACCCCTCGACCACCCCACCCCGCCGCTGCCCAGCCCCCAAGAAACCGAGCCCGACCAGACACCCGAACCAGCATCCGCCTCCCAGCAAATCTCCCACCAAGCCGCCCACCCAGAACCCGACACCAGCCCCGAACCCGACACCAGCCCCGAACCGGTCACCGGCGACGAGGCCGGCGAGCAAGCGCTCGAAGCGCCCCCGCGCCAAGCAGCTGCCCACGAAGACCTCATCGCCCGAGCCGACCAGATCAAAGCCCGCCACGACCGGGTGTTCAACCTGTACTCGGCAAACTCGCCCATGCGAAAAACCCGGCAATCGGTCCTCGCCGTGCTCATAGCCGCCGGCGCCAACCGGGCCAAAACCGACGAAGTGGCCGGCATCCTGCGGACCACCGCCGAGAACGCCCGGAGCCTCATGCGACGCGCCGAAAAAGACGGCTGGGTCATCCGCGAGAGCCCCGCCGACTGGGCAATCGCCCCAAACGTCAAAACCGACTTCGGCCTCCTCGTCGACGCCGTAGACGACAGCGACGAAACCACCGCCGAAGCAATCGCCGCCACCATCGGCCCGCCCCTGCCCGCCGTCCAAGACGAATGGCTCGACCAACTCATCGCCGACCCCACCCCCAGAAAAGAACTCCGACTCGCCGCCGCCGACATCCTCACCACCGCGGCCGAGCAGTGGCCCCAAAACCCTGCCTGGCTAGCCGCCACCGACCGCCTCTACGAACACCAATAGCCAGCCTCTCTACTTGCTCAGCCTCGATGCTCGCCTGGTCCCTGGCTGCTGAATTCTCAGAAGGCTTGCACGGCGAGGTCGCAAGGTTGGTCGAGGCGAGGGCCGAAGCCATCTCCACCCCAGATCAGGGGCACCCAGACCCACCACGGTTCAGCGAGTGCTCGCAGAGTTGGGAGAGCGCCCTTCTCGACCATCTCGAGTGTCCCGCCACAGAACTCCCGAGGCTGCTACTGGATGCGTTCGTTCAGACCACGCCCGGCTAATTCGGGTGTTTGTGTCGCACCGATCGGGGACACTGGTTGGATGACCGATTCTCCGTTCGATACCTGTTGGGATCGCCTCGAACGTGCTGATGAACACGGGTCGTCGCTAGTTGCGATCTGGAACGACTATCTCGACGACGGCGTGCCGTTTGACTTCAGCCTCCTCCATGAGGGCGAAGGCGTTCATTTCCTCAGGGTTTGGCAGACCACACCTATCCCTTCGGGGTTCTCACCCGAATTTGGCGAGTGGCTCTACAACCTTCGTGCCTGCCTTGACTACATCATCTGGGCTGCGTGCGCTCATGTCACCGGCCAGATGCCTCCCCCCGACGAAGGCACGCTTCAGTATCCGATCTACGAGCACCCATCAGCGTGGGGCAACAACCTTTACAGGCTCAAGCACCTCCGCGATCACCACCGAGAAATGCTGCTGCGGATGCAGCCATTCAACAGCGACGCCGATGCCAACTATCTCGGCGCGATCAACAGGCTCGCGAGGGTCGACCGCCACCGCCGCCTGACCATCACCACCGGCTACATCGCCGAAATGGAGCCAATCGTTGAGGTGCCGAACGGCTGCAATGTGACCTTCCAGTGGGGACAACGTCTACTAGTCGACGGCGAAGCGGAAATGGCCCGCATCACAATATCGCCCTGGACCGACGATACGATGATCCGGGTCAACCCGCGCTCAGGCATTGATCCCGAGGTCAGCGAGTGGGCAGCATCCGATTTCTGGCGACGTATCCGGTTCACCACCCGCATGAAGATGATCCGGGCGTTCGTAGCTGCCGAAATTGCGGTCTACGAATACGACTGCCGGGGAACAAGCCGTCGATCCGACCTGCTTTCCCGTGGCTACATGGACGCATGCGACGAACGCGGACGCCCGGCTCCGATCAAGCGCAAACCGCCCCCTAGCGTCGAGTGGAGTGCCCCAGTCGCCAGTCGCCAAACCATGCGCGACCGGCTCGAAGGGCAGGGACTTCCCTCCGTTCCAGCCTCTCCCAATCAAAACTGGCATTCGTCCGCCAAACACGAGGACCGCCATCCGGAGTGGGGTGACCGGCGAGAGTAAATGCCTTTACCGTGTTGAACTTAGAGGCTGCGCGGGTAGGTGACGCTGGTTTCGGTAGATTTCGTTCTGATCACGGCTGGCCCGAGCAAACCCGCAGGAAAAGAGGCCGAAGTGGCAGTCAGATTTTCAAATGTTTCCGCAGCTCAGCGCTTATCAGAGCGGCCTCTTAGGGAAGAAGTTGAAGCGGTGCGGAGTCAGGCCAGGGCGGACGTAATCGCAGCATTGTCGCATCTCCGTGTCAGACTCAGGCGATGAACGGGATTGCTCATCCCTTCGCCGGGGCTGGCGGCGGCACGCTGTTCGAGTACAAGGTCGCGACTCTGCTCGCTGCTGACTTGGTCCGCTCCCGCCACACCGAACTCGGCGGTCTCGTAGCCGCGCTGGAGATGCAGACCGGTCCGAAGGGTTTCGATGATCTGAGGGTCTCCGTCGAGCTTCTGGGTGGGGGCCATCGAACGGTCTTTGTGCAGTGCAGGTACAGGCAGCCCTTTACGGCGTCGGACGGCAAGTTCCAGGACCTGATCTCCAAGGCTGCTGCGGCGGTCCTCGATGACGAGCTTGCCTTTGTGGCCGGAGAGAAGCGGCTAGCCGTGCTAGTAGACAGCAGCTCGCCTGGGCACTCCTCGATGACGAGTTTGTGCAAGCTCGCTCGCGACTCAGGAGACTTCAATCGCTTCATCGGCGTCCTGAAATCTCTTGGAGGCAGAATTCTAGGTCGATGGGAGCACTGCCTTGGCGCCGCTGGTGAGCGAGAACCCGAACTGCTGCACCGGGTCCTCTCTGGCCTCGAGGTTCGAGCTTTCGATCTGAGAGACGAGACGTCGAAAGACTCCGTCGAGCTTGTCAATCGTCTGGCTGACGCCTGGGCTCCGCGCAACTTTGAGAGCGCCGCAATCCTCGGTGACAGATTGTTCAGGCTGTTGGCGGACGTTGGGCCTGCCAAGGGAGCGATCGATTTGAGTTGGCTGCATCGTCGGCTGTGCTCTCTGATGCCGCCGACACTGGGAGCGGACACCCGGCGGGAAAGGCTCAACCGGCGCCGCGACGGAGGTCAGCGACGCGTTGCATCGGCGATGAAAGCCATAGGTCTCGACGACGCAGAAGCAGACATGCTCGCCACACACGCGCTGTCAACGTCTCCTCGCATCACGTCTGGCGCAGCGCTCATGGTGGTCATCGGCGGGATGGGCGCCGGCAAGACTACCGAGCTCGAACGCATCCACCGTGTCGCGATTGATCGGGCGATCAATGACTCCCAAGCGCCGATTCCTATTCTTGTCCACGCCCGGGAGGTGGGCCACTCTCCGCTTCAGACCGTCGCGTCCACGCATGTCGACGGCCTCGGTGATCCCTCCCAGGTGGGGGTGCATATGGTGATAGACGGCTTGGACGAGGCTGGGATACAGGTGTCAGAGATGAGTCCTCGTATCGCGACCCTTCAGGGGGAGTGGCCCAACTCCACTGTGATACTTGGGACACGGCCCCAGCCGCTGCCGCCGGGCTTGGAAGCCCACGAAATCGCCCCGCTCGCGCAGGAAGCAGCCGCGAATCTGATGGCGTGCGTTCATCCAGATATCGAAAGGATGCCGTGGCTGCGCGATGAGCTTGCCGAACTGCTCCGCCTTCCTTTTTTCGCCATCCGGTACGCGCTTGATGTTCGAGACGGAAACCAAGCAGGCGCGGATCTGGGCCAGTTGGTCGGCTCTGTAGGTCGACAAGCGCTCGACGACTTGGGCGACAGGGCAGGCGATGTATTCGACGTGTTGGTTGGTCTTGCGTGCTTGGTTGTCGATTCCGGTGGGCGACCGGCCGATGTGAGGAACCTTGGGGCTTCACCAGCCCAGATTGCCCATCTCATGCGCTCGCGAGTCGTCCAGTCGATCGACGGGTATGCGTCGTTTCAGCTCGCGGCGCTGACTGAGTGGTTCGCCGCGCAGGCGCTCCTGCACGACCCGACAAGGCTGAATACCGCCGTGTCCAGCCCGCTGCGTGCTCACCGGTGGCGGTATGTGCTCGCGCAGGCGCTGCTCCAGGGTTCGGCCGATCAAGTCGACACCATCATGGCGACGTTGCTGTCTAATGTGCCAGCGACCGCAGCATGGGTTCGGCGAGAGGCGGAGTCGCCACTCGGCGGCAGTCGGTCTACGCCTCTTGCCGTAAGCGTTGAAGATGCCGGCACCAGAATCAGGCGCGCGGCGGAGGCGTGGACAACACCCTGGCCCGGCCTGCCTGAACGGTGGGCGGGCGTTGAGGAGCTACCGGCTCTAGGGGTTTCCTTTGGGGGCCAGTATCTGGCGACGGCGTGGAATTTTGCTAGGAATGTCAGCGCCGAACTTGTGGTTCCGCTGCCCTCTGAAGCAAGCCCCCTAAGGGAGTCCAATAGCCGATGGGACATGAAGATGTGGGCTTCGATTGGAGATGGCGAGACATGGCCGTGGGACTGGGCGCACAGACAGTTTCAGGACACGATCGACAGATACTTCGAAGGGCTGGAGCTGCTCGCCGACATTGAGTTGTGCTGGCCAGAGCTTGCCTGGGACTACGCAAATCGAATGCTGGGCCGATACCCGGCTACTGAGTCGGCACCGGTGCAAGTACCCGAATTGGAATCGGTCATCGCCCGCTACCGCGACAGGTATGCAAGCGGCGAAGTCTTTGTGAGCAGCGGAGACTGGCACCTGACCGAGGGAGAGACATTCGTGGCGGACCTCGTCCGGCTCGGCATTGTCGAAGTCGAGTCGCCTTGGCCAGCTGCGGACACAAAGGGAACTGCGACATGGTTGTGTTGGACAACCAGGCAGTTGCTTGACCGCCTTCGGCGGGCGACGAGGACCGCTTTGGATGTCTACCAGGCGATCGTCGATCAGCATTTGCCCTCAATGGCACCCGAGCTGAACACCTATCAACTGCTCCCAGGGCGAATTGTCGGCCATTTGGTGCCTGCTGAACCAGAAAGGGGATTCGAGGGCGCTCCACGCTATAGATGGCATATCGAGCCGTTGCCAAGAGGATCGATGAACGAAGCGTGTTGGAGCCTCGTCGGAACAATCGACGAGATTGCTGAGACGGACTGGGAGCTCCGGAAAGCGGACCTTAGGGCCATGCGAGGCGACTTCGTTGAGAGGGCAACTCTCTCCACGAACATGTGCGAACCAGATGTCTTCTGCTCCACACCCGCTGGCTTGTTCGCTCTACAACTTCTGCAAAGTGACCTGCATGAGTTTGAGTGGACAACAGGGCTGCATACTCGTCACTGGGACCTTCCTGGTGCTCGCCCCCGATACATCTAACGATTCAGAAAGCTGCCACCTGACCGTTTTGGTGGCTCTACGCGTCAAAGCTGGGACCGGGGTGATTTGAGGGTCCGCATCTGAGGTTGGGGCCTCGCCGACTCTTGCGACTGACAGAGAGTCCAAGATTCAGGAGGCCCCTGGTGGTTCAGGCTAGTTCAGTGGCGGGGTTCGGCGCATTCGGGTTGGCAGTCTCCGCCGAGCGCGCCAAGGCCGGCGAGTTGGTGGTGAGGGTGGAGTCTGGGGGCGTGGAGTGCGGAGTCGGTCAGCGGAATCGTCCTTGCCCGTCAACCCTGGAACCGGCCATGAGCGTTGGGGGAGAGCACGGGGCCTCGGTAAGCCCTGAGACTTGGTCGTACCACGACTTGTGGTGCGTGGTGAGGCGAAAGGCAGATTGCTCACCGACCGCTGTTGAGGCACAGCAGGTCTGGCGGTTCTACTCCTCTACAGGGAACACTTCGTTGAAAAAAACTCCTGGTGGCGGACCGAGGCTGGTCATGCTGGGAAGCCCTCACCCACGATTCCTCCTACACGGAAGATGCCATAGATCTGGTCTTTGGCGGGGAGGGCCGACATCTGTACGAGAACGGCTCTGGGTCGAGTCCCGGCCCCTGCGACTAGCCGTAACCGAGCTCCTATGACTGGTCGAGATAGTCCGCCCATTGTTCCATGAGCTTGCGACGTTTGGTGTAGGCGTCGCCTCGGATGTAGGCCTGCTGGACCGAATCTCCCAAGTTGTGGGCCAGTGCGGCCTCAGCGACCGCCCAGGGCGTGTCTGTTTCCTCCATCGCCCATGTCCTGAAACTGGCTCGGAAGCCGTGAACGGTGGCCCGGTCGGCCAAACCGACATCGCGAAGGATTTTCGTGAGTGTCATATCCGACAGCGGCCTGCCCGGCTTAAGCGGCGATGGGAACACCAAGTCGCTGCCATCGCGGCAGTCCTTGGCCCGCTCCAGCACGTCCAGGGCGGCTTCGCTGAGCGGTACCCGGTGCTCGGAAGCGGCCTTCATCCTCTCTGCGGGTAGCCTCCACTCGCAGACCTCGAAGTCGATCTCGTCCCATGTTGCGTTGCGGGCCTCCCCGGAGCGGGCCGCAGTCAACACCACAAACCGCAGGCACAGCTTGGCCGAAGGCGACGCGCCCGACTGGTCCACTACCGCAAGCGCGTCGGCCACCTCGGGGTAGGGCAGAGACCGGAAATGGGACTTGACCCGCGGCATCGGCGGCAGAGCACCTTCGATTACCTCGCCAGCCATGTTGAACTGCACGTAACCGTGGGCCATCGCCCAACGCAGGATGGTGCGGATGCGCTGGCGCGTCTTCCTGGCCACCTCTGGCCGGGTGGTCCATATCGGAGTAAGAACGCGAAGAACGTCGGACTGGTTGATGCGATCCACCCTCATGTCTCCGATCTCGGGAAAAGCGTGCTTTTCCAGCGACGCCCACCAATTTGCAGCATGCCGGTCGCTTCGCCACCGCGGCCGGTGTGCTTCATGCACTGACTTCGCTGCCTCTCGGAACGTCGGCACACGGGCTCGGCGCTTCTCGGCGAGAATGTCACGTCCCCCAGCTACCGCGGCGCGGTGCTCAAGGGTCTTCCTGCGGGCGTCGGCCAGGCTCACCTCTGGCCAGCCTCCTAAGCCGATTTCCCGGCGGCGCCTGTCCACAGTGAGACGCAAGACCCAGCATTTGGCCCCGGATTCGTACACCCTCAGAAACAGCCGCTGCCCGTCTTGGTGCTTTCCCGGACCGGCGTTCTTGACTTCGGCGGCTGTGAGCAACGGCATCCTATCCCCCAATCTATCCCCCACTTTCTGGGGGATAGCTCGAAAACTGCTGACAACAGCATACCATCACCAATCGACAACAATAGTCGATAAGCTGGGGAAATACGGAACAAATGGGGTCAACTGGCAACAGTCGAAAACACCCAGAAGCACCCCGTACGGGATTCGAACCCGTGTTACCAGATTGAGAATCTGGCGTCCTAGGCCTCTAGACGAACGGGGCAGGAACGTTGAAGTGTACCGGCTGCGCTCGGAATCAGGCGACCCGAATGGTCGCGGACGGGCCTGGTAGACGATGTTGGCGCTGGTTTCGGCCACTCGCTCGAAGCGGGAGTAGCCAGCGGCGAGAACCCCCAGGCGGTTGGGCTACGCGTCGCGGGGGACGGCGGTGCGGCGCTTCCAACCGGCGGCGGCCAGGCTGCCGCCGTCCACATGGATGGTGGTGCCGGTCACGAAACGGGACAGGTCGCCGGCCAGATACACCACCGCGGCCGCGCAATCGTGTACCGAGCCGCTCTCCAACCACGGCTGGGGCGCCAGGCCGGAGCCATCGTCGGTGCTCTCGGCGCCGATCAGGCGCTCGGCATCGGTGGGGATCACATCGGGGGCGATGCAGTTGACCCGGATTCCCGCTGTCGCCAACTCCAGCGACAGGCTCTTGGCCAGGTTGGCCTGGGCCGCCTTCATCGCCGAGTAGATGGAAAAGCCAGGACCGGCCCGATTGGCCTCGATGGAAGTGACGTTGATGATCGACCCCCCCTCGCTCATCAACGGGATGCACCCCCGGATGAACCCGGTCACCTGGGTGAAGTTCTCGGCGATCAGCGCGGCCTCGCCCTTGAGGCTGATATCGGCGAACGGGGAGTTAAACGTGCCGCCGGCGTTGTTCACCAGCACGTCCAGCCGCCCGTAGGCCTCCCCCACCTCAGCCAGCCACGCGTCCCGAGGTTCGGGGTGGCGGACATCGAACAGCCCGGTCAGGCAGCGGTGGCCCAGTGCCTCCACCGCCGCGGCAGTGCGGGCCATGTCGTCGGCTTCCCGGTCGCAGATGGCCAGATCGGCGCCGAATCGGGCCAGGGCCACCGCGGTGGCCGCCCCGATGCCCCGAGCGCCACCGGTGACCACGGCCACTTTGCCGGTGAGCAGCACGCTGGACGGATCGAGGATGTTGCCATCACCCCAGATGGGGTCTTTGTCGCTCTCGTGGCCACCCAGCGTCCACTCCCAATCGCCCATACCGCCTCAACCTACCGCCCCTTCGCCATGCAGTGGCGCAAAAACCGTCCAGAACCTCAAACCCCGCCCCGGGGAGGCAGAACTTCCTGCTCATCGCCGTCGGCTCTCACCACCCAATTGTCGCCCCGACAGAAGACTTCGGCGCCGGGGGCGCGCAGGTCGTCGCCTGCTCTGACCCAGCTCACGGCCTCGCTCATGGCCACTGCAACGAGCCCGGACCGACCACCGGCTATAGCCTCGGCCGCAGCACGACACGCCACCAGACCGGCCACCGGATCGGCGGCCGCGTCGCCGACGAACCACGGAAGTCCTCCCTCAGGGTCAGACAGCCAAAGGCCGCCGCTCACGGCGGCGTCGTCACCGAATCCGGCCCGTCCGTCGCGGTGGCCAGTGATCGAAACCCACACCAGCCCGGCGTCTTCAGCCACCTCCCGCCGGTCGATCCCCCAGTTGGCCCATACCCGGGGCCGCAGACCGTCCACCACGGCCGCCGATTCCCGACACCGATCCAGAAACCGGCGGCGACCGTCCGCAGACCCCAGATCGATGGTTGCCTCCTGCTTGCCCTGGTTCAACCGCTCATAGAACGCAGACGAGCCGTACCGGGCGCCGTCGGGACGTCCTGGCGCCTCTATCTTCAGCACCTCGAATCCAAAGTCGCCGAGCAGCGACGCACACAGCGGACCGGCCCACAGCGAACTCACGTCCAGCACCAGCTTGCGACCTGACTCCGCCGGCCCCGCGGGGATGAACCGGCACGGCTCTGGTGGCGGCGGCGGGCGGACGGCCTCGCCCACAGCCAAGCCCAGCCATTCGGCCCGCTGGATCAGCTCGGACACCGGCTTGTGCCGCACCCCATCGGCCACTGCGGCCCACACGTCTCCCCCGGTCAGATCGCCGATCTCCAGCCACGCGGGAACCGCCTCGGCATCGCTGGTGCGGGCCAACGACACCGCCAGCACCCCGTCAGCCGCCGCCGCCATGCGACAGGCGCCCCCTACCGATACGACGCCTCTTCGACCGCGGCCCACCAGGGCGGCCCGCTCGCCCAGAAAACCGGCGGCATCGGTCCGCAGCGGCTGCCCGCGCATCTCGGCGATGTCGCTCACCACCCCGTTGAGCCGCTCAACCCAACGCCCGGAGGCCGGCGCCGGAGGTCCCTGCTCTGGCCCGGTCAAGCCCATCAGGCCAGACTCGGCCCAAACCAGTGCCGGATGGCGGCCGCTGCGAGAGGCGTCGAGGCCCAGCGGGACGCCCTGCTCAGTTTGCCGACGGACCACGAATACAGCTTGTACCTTTTGGGGCTCAAGGGAAAAGATTGAGATACGTTTCTCAGGGGGTAGAAATGGACTTGAAACCGGGTAGCCGCCTCAAGAGTTCGGTGTGCGATACCGAGCTGATCGTGGTCAAAGCGCCGAGCGACGATGTGGACATCACCTGCGGCGGTTCGCCGATGGCCGATCCGGCCGATGCCAAGCGCAACGGTGAAGTGTCCGCCGACGCAAAAGGGGGCACTGCGCTGGGCAAGCGCTATGTGAACGAGGACGAATCCCTCGAAGTGTTGTGCACCAAGCCCGGCGACGGCTCTTTGGCACTGGCCGGCACCCCGCTGAGCTTGAAAGAGGCCAAGCCCCTCCCAGCTTCCGACTAGTCGACCCTCGGCAGACGCGCCGCAGAGAATGAGCCCATGAATCTGATGATGCTGCTGGAGATGGCGGCCAGCGGTTTCGGCGAGCGCACCGCGGTCGGCCCTCAGGGGCGGGGGCTCACCTACGAGCAGCTTTTCCAGAGATCGGGCGCGGTCGCCACGCGCTTTCGGAATACGGGGATCGACCGCGTCAGCCTGGTGGACGTCAGCAGCGAGGCCCTGCCCATCGCCTTGTTCGGCTCGGCCTGGGCCGGAGTGCCGTTCGTCCCCCTCAACTACCGGCTGACCAGACCCGAACTGCGCCATCTGGCGGCCGAAGTGGCCCCCTCGGTCACGGTGTGCAGCGACGACGCCCTCGACGCCATCGGCGACCTCGACGGCGTGCGAGCGGTTGTGCGGCCCGATTTCCTATCGCATTGGGCCGAAGGCGCCGCTCCCGACAGCGACTGGAACGCCGATCCCGATGAAATAGCGATCCTGCTCTACACCAGCGGCACCACCGGCGCTCCCAAGGCCGCGGTGCTGCGCCACAAGCACTTGGTGTCGTACATCATCGGCTCAGTGGAGTTCATGGGCGCAGCCGAGGACGAGGCCACCCTCATATCGGTACCCCCCTACCATGTGGCCGGCCTAGCGGCGATCTTGAGCTCGGTGTACGCCGGGCGCCGCATCGTGCAGCTCCCCAACTTCGACGCCGACGCCTGGGTGAGCCTGGTCCGGGCCGAGGGCGTCACCCACGCCATGGTCGTGCCCACCATGCTGAGCCGAATCGTGGACCGCTTAGAAGAGATCGGCGGGGGACTCCCGACGCTGCGAGCCCTCTCCTACGGCGGGGGCAAGATGCCCGCTCCGGTCATCGCCCGCGCCTTGGACGCGCTGCCTCAGGCCAACTTCGTGAACGCCTACGGCCTGACCGAGACCAGCTCCACGGTTGCGGTGCTCGGACCCGAGGAGCACCGAGAAGCCCATCGCTCCGACGATCCGGCGGTGCGAGCCCGGCTGGGATCGGCAGGTCGGCCCCTGCCTGCGGTCGAAGTGGACATCCGCGACGAGGAGGGCAACCCGGTCCCCGCCGGAACCTCCGGTGAGATCTGGGTGCGAGGCGAACAGGTGTCGGGCGAGTACCTGGGGCGCGACTCCCGGGTGACCGCCGACGGCTGGTTCCCCACCAACGACGGCGGTTCGCTGGACGCCGACGGCTTCTTGTATGTGGAAGGACGCATCGACGACATCATCGTGCGGGGGGGCGAGAACATCTCACCCGGCGAGATCGAAGACGTGCTGTTGAGCCACCGGTCGGTGGTCGACGCCGCCGCGGTGGGCGTGCCCGACGAGCAGTGGGGCGAGGCGGTGGCCGCGGTGGTGGTGGCTGCCAAGGGGCAAACGGTGGACGTCGCGGAACTCCAGGAGTTCGTGAAGGGTCGGATGCGCTCTTCTCGCACCCCGGACCGCATCGAAGTGCGCCAAGAGCTGCCCTACAACGAAACCGGCAAGCTCCTGCGCCGGATCCTGCGCGATGAACTCGCCGATTCAGCTGACAAGTCTGGCTGAGGCCGAGTCGCGGCTGGCTCTCCCCTACGCCGGGGAGGATTATGGGCTGGCCGACTGCCCGGTGATCCTCGTCGAGCTGACCGCGGCCGACCTTTCGCAGTGGCTGCTGCCCCAGACGGCCGACTTGCTGAAGAGCACCCCCGCGGTGATGGTGGCCTCGGTGCCCGATGACCGCGATCCCGCCGATACCCCGAAGTTGGCCGAGATCTGCGACCTGTTCGACATCGTGCTCGCCTCAGGCGACTCGGCGATGCCAGGGGGCGTGCCCGCCGACGAGATCGGCCAAATCGCGGCGGCGGCCGCGGCGGCGCCCGACGCCGCGGTGATGTTGGCGCAACTGCTGCGCCTCAGCGAGGGCCGCGCCACCGCCGATGGCTTGGTGGCCGAGTCGCTGGCCTATTCCACCCTTCAGTCCGGCCCCCAATTCCGGGGTTGGCTGGACCGCCAGCCCGCCCGTCTAGTTCCCGACAACCCCGAGCCCGCGGTGCTGGCCGAGCGCGCCAAATCCACCCTGCGGCTCACCCTCAACCGGCCCGAGCGCCACAACGCGTTCAGCGCCGAGATGCGCGACGGGCTAGTCGAGCAGCTCCGGGCCGCATGGGCCGACCCCAGCCTCGACGGCATCGTGCTGAACGGGGCCGGACCAACCTTTTGCTCCGGCGGCGACTTGGCCGAATTCGGCACCACCCCCGACCCGGGCACTGCCCATCGGGTCCGCTCAGTGCGCAGCGCCGCGTTCTGGATCAACCGGCTGGCCGCCAAGACCCGTGTCATCGTTCACGGCACCTGCGTCGGGGCGGGCGTGGAGCTGCCCGCCTACGCCCACGACGTGGTGGCCCATCCCGACGCCACCTTCCGCCTCCCCGAGGTGGCCATGGGGCTGGTCCCCGGCGCAGGAGGCACCGTCAGCATCGCCCGGCGCATCGGCCGCCAACGCCTCTGCTACTTCGCCCTCACCAACACCGAGATCAACACCGCCACCGCCCTGAGCTGGGGCCTCATCGACCGCATCGAGCGCTGAGGCGGCGCCACTAGGGGCGGACTTCGACGAATCCGGCGGCGGTGAAATCGCCATCGAACGCGAGGGCCTCCGATATCCGCTCTCGTCGCATGATCTCAAAACTAACCGCGTCCACATAGGAGTAGGGCCGCTCGTCGTGTCGGCGCAGCCACTCCCAGGCCCGCTCGTCAGTGTTCGCATCCGCTGGGGCGCAGGAGACACGGCCCGATCCGTTGATGGCATCCAAGAATCGAATAGCCGTGCTGTGATCAGCTCGGTATCTCAGCAGAGTCCACGTTTCGCCCAGCACCAGATTGGAGGTGCGGACAGGTTCGCGATCCCTAGACCACAGAGCAGTAGCGTCGGGATGCCGCCGGTCGCGTCGGAGCATCAAGCCAACCCAGAAGGAAGTGTCGGCAAACCTCACTGGGGGTAGATGGCTGCGTCGATGTCCTCGATGGGATCAATGTCCACCGATCCGATCAGGGCATCGACAGGGTCGGCACCGTCGGTGATCGCATGCCCGAGGGACTGGCGCACTGCCATTCTGACCAGTTCGGATCGGGTCTTACCAGATCGTGCCGCCTCTGCGGTAAGGGCGTGATCCAGGTCGTCATTCATATATAGCTGTATACGCCGCATGTAATAAGTATACACCACTATAGCAGGCTGGGGATGCCGAGCTCGGTGCCGCCGGTGACGGGGAGGGTGGCGCCGGTGATGTAGGCGGCTTGGGAGGAGGCCAGAAAGACGATGGCGTGAGCCACGTCTTCGGGTTCGCCCATGCGGCCCAGCAGGTAGCGGCGGCCGAAGTCGGCCTTCTCGGCAGGGGTCATGGAGGCGGTGAGGCCCATGGTGTCGATGGGGCCGGGGGCCACCGCGTTCACCCGCACGTCGGGGGCGTACTCGGCGGCCAAATCCCTGGTCATGGCGATCACCCCAGCCTTGGCCGAGGCGTAGGCCACATGAGGGGTGGTGAACCGCATGGCAGCCATCGAAGCCACGTTCACCACGTTGCCCCCGGCCTCAACCAACGCGGGGTGAGCCCGGCGGATGAGCAAAAAGAACGAGCGCAGGTTGGTGGAGAGCTGATCGTCCCATTCCTCGGGGGTGAGGTCGGCGGTGGGTTTGAGCACCCACACCCCGGCGTTGTTCACCAACACGTCGAGACGGCCGAAAGCAGCCAGCGTGTCGTCGATGATCTGATGGGCGTCGTCGGTATCGCCCACATCGCCGCCCAGCCGTAACGACAGTTCGCCCACCTCGTTGAGGGCCTCGACATTTCGGTCGGCCCCCGCAACCGTCGCCCCGGCGGCGGCGAACTCGACCGCCGCCGCTCTGCCGATGCCCCGGGCCGCCCCGGTGACGATCACCACCTTGTCGGCGAACTCGGACATGCCCCGGCTACAGGCGCTCGATGATGGTGACGTTGGCCTGGCCGCCGCCTTCGCACATGGTTTGCAGGCCGAAGCGTCCGCCGGTGCGCTCCAGCTCGTTCAGCAGCGTGGTCATCAGCCGGACCCCGGTGGCGCCCAGCGGGTGGCCCAGAGCGATGGCCCCTCCGTTCACGTTGACCTTCTCGTGGGGCACGTCGTGCTCGGCCATCCACGCCAGCACCACCGAGGCGAAGGCCTCATTGCACTCGAACAGGTCGATGTCGTCAATGGCCATGCCGGTGCGGGCCAGCGCGTGCTCCGTGGCCGGTATAGGCCCGGTGAGCATGTAGATGGGATCGGCGCCTCGCACCGACATGTGGTGGAAGCGGGCCCGGGGCTTCAGCCCGTGGTCGGCCACGGCCTGCTCGCCGCAGATCAGCATGGCGCAAGCCGCATCGGATATCTGGCTGGACACCGCGGCGGTGAGCCGCCCGTCGGAGGCCAGCGGCGCCAAGGCGGCCATCTTCTCCAGGGTGGTGCCCCGGCGGATCCCCTCGTCGAACTCCAGGCCGGCCAGGGGCAGGATCTCGTTGTCGAACCGGCCCTCGTCGGTGGCGGCGGCCGCCCGCTGGTGGCTGGCCAGCGCGAACTCCTCCATCTGCTCCCGGCTGATGTCCCAGTGCTCGGCGATCATCTCCGCCCCCCGGAACTGCGACACCTCCTGGGTGCCGTAGCGGTCGACCCAGCCGTGCGAGCCGGTGAAGGGGTCGGGATCGGCCACCCCCACATGCTGGGCCGCGGCCATGGCCGAGCCGATGGGGATCATGCTCATGTTCTGCACGCCTCCGGCCACCACCATGTCGTTCACGCCGGCCAGCACCGCCTGGGCGGCGAAGTGGACGGCCTGCTGGGCCGAGCCGCACTGGCGATCGATGGTGGTGCCGGGAACGTGCTCGGGCAGCCCGGCGGCCAGCCAGGCGGTGCGGGCGATGTCGCCCGCTTGGGGGCCGAGGGCGTCCACACAGCCGTACATCACGTCGTCCACCGACGCCGGATCGACGCCGGTCCGCTCCAACAGCCCGGTGATGGGATGGGCGCCCAGATCAGCCGGGTGGATCTGCGAGAGGCTGCCTCCCCGTCTCCCCACCGGGGTGCGGACTGCGTCGATGATGTATGCCTCAGTCATGGCTGCTCCTCTTTCTGACCGTTGAAATCATCGCGGTTTTCGGGGCAAGCCCAACAATTCGGTTCGCCAATCACCGCGGCGCCCGGGGCAAGCCGAGAACCCGCTCGCCGATGATGTTGCGCTGGATCTCGTTCGATCCGGCATAGATGGTATGGGCTCGGCTGTAGAGGAAGGTTCGCTGCCAGGAGTCCAGCGAGTAGTCCTCGGCTCCGTCAGCCGCCACTGCCATGGCGTGCGCCCCCCGCACCGCCACCATCAGC
The DNA here is from genome assembly GCA_026709815.1 of bacterium. Classification (GTDB taxonomy): domain Bacteria; phylum Actinomycetota; class Acidimicrobiia; order Acidimicrobiales; family Bin134; genus Poriferisocius. The sequence goes on from JAPOSH010000124.1 coordinate 16,380, forward strand.
TCGCCCAGCGAGCGGTGCCAGTTCGACCACACCAGCTTGCCGATGGACATCTCCGGCCCCGGCACCCCGCCGGCGTCCACCACCGTGAGCATCCGCAGGTTGTTGTAGCGCATGATCTCCAACGTGGCGTAGGCCTGGGCCAGCTTCTGGCGCACCAGCGGGTCACCGGCGGCGCCGTTGGCCCGGGCCTCGGCCAGCAGCGCGTCCAGTTCTTGGCGGAAATAGGTCTGCTGGCCCAGGGTGGACGCCCCCCGCTCGAAGGCCAGCGTGCCCATGGCCACCTCCCAGCCCCGGCCGGGCCGGCCCACCACGAGATCGGCATCGGTCACCGCATCGTCAAAGAAGACCTCGTTGAACTCGGTTCCGCCGGTGATCTGCACGATGGGGCGGATCTCGATGCCGGGCTGATCCATCGGCACCAGCAGGTAGGAGAGCCCGCTATGGCGGGCCGAGTCCGGGTCGGTGCGGCAGACGACGAAGCACCAGTCGGAATGCTGGGCCAGCGACGTCCAGATCTTCTGGCCGTTGACCACCCAGCGATCCCCGTCCAGCACCGCTTTGGTGCCCACGTTGGCCAAATCCGACCCGGCGTTGGGCTCGGAATAGCCCTGGCACCAGAACTCATCGCCCGACAAGATCGGGGGCACGAACCGCGCCTGCTGATCGGGGGTGCCGTAGGCCACCAGGGTCGGTCCCAGCAGCGTGACCCCCATGTTGGGCAGCCGCCCCGGCGCCCGGGCCTCCACGTAGGTCTGGTGGAACAGCACCTGCTCCGACAGGCTGCACTCTCGGCCGCCCAGATAGGCGGGAAAGTCGATCCCCAGCCAGCCCCCGCCGGCCAGCTCGCGTTCCCAGGCGATCTGCTGTTCGGCGGGAATGTCCTCCTGGCCTGTTCCGCCCCGGCCCCGCAGCCCTGCGAACTCCCCCACGAGGTGTTCCTCCAGCCAGGTGCGCACCTCGTCGCGGAAATCCTCTTCAGCAGTCGTGAGGTCGAAATCCATCTGCTGGAAATCTACCGGTGAACCAACCGAATCCCCCAGAAGCGCCGTACCAGCAGCGGTGACGGACCACTAGGCCCAGAGAGCGGGCGCAGAACGGCTGATTGGCTACGTTGGTTGCCTAAATTGCGTCGCAGAAAATGAAATCTGCTGCGCTCAAGTCGGCGGAATCGAAATCAACGAGCGAAATCGAGTCCGTGCCGAGATCGGACAGGACAACGACGGTATTTGCGCCGTCCTGTCTGATATTCAAATCATCGAAACTTTCGATGTCGCACATGCTGGACAAGTCAATCACGTCAGCGCCGCTCTCGAAGTCGTTGATGACGTCATGGCCATCGCCAGCCGAGAAGACAAACGCGTCGGCACCAGAACCGCCCCACATCACATCGTCGCCCGCACCGCCGTGCAGCGTGTCGACGCCGGCGTCGCCCAAGTCTTGGCCCAATACGCCGACGCTGTCGCCGTACATCATGTCGTTGCCGGCACCGCCCAAAAGCACGTCGTTGCCAGCGCCGCCGTACACATTGTCGTTGCCAGCGCCGCCGCCCACATTGTCGTTGCCAGCGCCGCCGTACAGCGCGTCGTCGCCGACGCCGCCGTTCATCGTGTCGCCGCCGTCGCCGCCCACCAGCTTGTCGTCGCCGCGGCCGCCCCACAGCGAGTCCACGCCGACGCCGCCGTACAGCGCGTCGTCGCCGGTACCGCCCTCGAGCCAGTCGTCGCCGCCGTCGCCCTCAAGCCTGTCGTCGCCGCCATTGCCGTACAGCATGTCATCGCCGACGCCGCCGTACAGGCTGTTGCTGCCATCATCGCCGCGCAGCGTGATGATCGTATTGTCTTGACCTTCTGTAGCATCTAAAGCCCACAAACCCATTTTTGTCCTTTCATAAATTGTTTAAAGCCGTGTGAGAATTCTTCTACGAAGTCTCGTCACGCTCTTCATTGCACAAGTTCAACTGTATTTTTCTCCCCTTCCCCCGTCAAGTAAGAGCGCAACAGCAAGCAGCCAGCCACCCTTCTTCTGACATGATCGCCCCGGCCAGGAGAATCAAGCCTCGTCGGCCCTCACTTGGATGGTGTGCCAGCCGGTGGCGCCGTCGGGAGCGGGCTCGCTGATCTCGGGAGTCTGCGTGGTACTGGTGCCGTCGGTGGCCCGCACCCTGACCTGGTGGCGTCCGGGGGTGGCGTTCCAGGCCACCATCCACTGCCGCCAGGAGTTGATCGTCGTCTCCCGGCTGAGCTCGGCCTCCACCCAATCCTCTTCGTCCACCTGCACCTCTACCCGCTCGATGGCCCGGCTGGGCGCCCAGGCCACCCCGGCAATGGCGGCGGGGCCGGGGTCGATGACCGAGCCGCTGCGAGGCACATCGATGCGAGACTGGGTTTTGATCGGCCCCTCCTTGGCCCAGCCGCGGGGGATCCAATAGCCGTTGAAGCCCTCCCAAGTGGTGAGTTCGATGTCCGACAGCCACTTGGTGGCCGACACGTACCCGTACAGCCCGGCCACCACCAGGCGAGCGGGAAAGCCGTGGGAGATGGGCAGCGGCTCGCCGTTCATCTGCACCGCCACCATGGCCACCCGGCCGTCGAGCGCCACCTCGGTGGGAAAGCCGGCGGTCCAGCGATCCACCGATCGGCCCACAATCTGAGTGGCGCCGGGTTGCACCCCGGCCTGCTCAAGCACGGTGGCCAGGGGAACCCCGACCCAGACGGCGTTGCCCACATAGCGTCCGCCCACGCTGTTGGACACACAAGACAGGGTCACCTCCTCTTGGACCAAGCCCAGATCCAAGAGCTCTTCAAAGCCGATCTCCACCTCCCGGTCCACCATTCCGTGGATCCGCAGCGACCAGTCCTGGGGGTCGATCTGGGGATAGGAGAGGGCGGTATCGATGAGGTAGAAGTCCTCGTTGGGGGTGATGAGCGGTGCGATCCCGGCAATGTTGTCGAAGTTGGCCGCCCTCAACGGCTCAGCGGTGACCGACGAAGCGGGCTCAGCCGTGGCCGACGCAGTGGGATCGGCATCGGGCTCAGCCGTGGCCGCGGGCGACGGATCAGGAGAGGCGTCAGCCGACGCAGCATCCCGGACCGCCTGCGGCGTGGGCATCGGCGTGGAACGGGGGCTTGGGGTGGCGATGGAGCGGCTTTGCAGGGCTTCGGTGGCGAATCCCTCACGAGCCCCTTCAACGGTGTCGCGGCGCCGCAGCCACCGGCCCAGCAGTCCTCCGGCCAGCGACGAGGTGGCCATGACGCCCACCGCCCCCGCGAACCGGCGCCGGTCGTTGAAACGGCCCCGACCGGCCATCGGCACCCGACGCTCGGCATCCGCCTCGGCGCCCGGCGTCTCGGGTTCGCCCGCAGTCGCATCAGCGGTGGCCAGCGCGTACAGGCTGAGGAACACCGCGATGCCGAACGCGCCCGACAAAAGGCCCGACATCCATCCCAGCCCGCCATCAGCCAGAGGATTGCGGGCCGCGGCCCATCCGCCGACCACCGCGAACGCCGCCAGCCCCGCCGGCATCACCCATGGCCGCTTTCGAGACGGCCAGCCCAGCACGGCGCCGAGCAGGATCGACACGACGACGATCCCCCACACCAGCGCCGGCTTCTGTGCGGTGCCCAAGGTGTCGATGGACCAACGGGCGATAAAGCCGGGGGTGTTGTCCACGAACACATCGGCCACCGAGACAACCAGCGACGGGATCTCGCGACTCAGCCCGGACAAGATCTCGCTCAGCGCGAGCGCCCCGCCGGCAGCCACGATGCCCGCGGCGACTGAGCCTGACGGCGAGACTGCTCCTCGCCCCCCGGCTGATGGTGGGGCTTCAGATTGGCTCATGTCTGCATTCCGATCAGCTAGGCCGGCTGTTCTCGCCCGGCTTCGAGGAGTCAACGCTAATGTGCATCTCCACTGTGTGGGGCAATGGACCCACTGCCGAAACCAGGACCATGCAACTCACGCCAATCTACACGCCATGACGCCCCTGGACGCTTTGGGAGTCGATGAGCGGTGGCGGAATTTGGCCCGAGACCGGGCGGGCCGACTGGGCCGGGTGGTGCAGGTGGACCGGGGCGAATGCGAGGTCGTGACCGACGACGGGCAATTCCGGGTCACGTCTGACTCTCAGCGGGCCCAGGGCGACGTGGCCCCGGTGACCGGCGATTGGATCACCGTCGTTGCCGGCCCCGACGACACTCTCGTGGTGGAGGAGGTGCTGGAGCGGCGCACGCTGGTGGTGAGGCGGGATCCGGCCGAGCACGCCCGCCCCCAGATGCTGGTGGCCAACGCCGATGTGGTTGGCGTCATCCACGGCCTCGACCGGCGTATCAACCCGGCGCAGCTGGAGCGCTTCTGCGTGGTGGGCTGGCAGTCGGGCGCAGCGGTGGCGGTGATCTTGGCCAAAGCCGACCTCCGCCGCCATCCCGGCCGAGAGGCCGAAAAGGCCGCCGTCCTGGCACCGGGGGCCACGGTGGTGATCACCGCCGCATTGCGCGGAGAAGGCCTCGACCGCGCCGCGGCGCTGCTCAAGGGCAACCGCACTCTGGCGCTGCTGGGACCATCGGGAGTGGGCAAATCGACCCTGATCAACGCCTTGGCGGGCGCTGAGGTGCAGGCCACTCAGGAGGTGCGCACCAGCGACGCCAAAGGCCGTCACACCACCACTGCCCGGCGGCTCATCCCGCTGGGCGGCGGCGGTTCGATAGTGGACACACCGGGCATCCGAGCCGTAGGGCCGTGGAACGCATGGGAGGGTTTGGCCGCGGCCTACGCCGAGATCGACGCCCTCGACCAGGATTGCCGGTTCGCCGAGGACTGCTGGCACCAAGGCCAGCCCGGCTGTGCGGTGGCCGGCAATGTCGATCCAGGCCGCCTGCAGCGCTACTTGGAACTGGCCGAAGAACTCGCCGACCAAGACATCGACCGCGCCCGCCGCCGCATGTAGCGAGCAGCACCGGCCCCGCCGCTGGAGATCGCATGGGGCCAATTCACGGAACGACGGCGCCATGCGCTAAAACCGGCCGATGCCGAGCGCAACGCCATTGGCCGACAAGGTCGCCGCCGTCACCGGAGGAGGCGGGGGAATCGGGGGCGGGATCTCCCGGCTGTTCGCCGAGGCCGGGGCCGGAGTGGTCGTGAACGACATCGACCCCGCCCTGGCCGCGGCCGCGGTGGGCGACATCACCAGTGCGGGAGGGCGGGCCATCTCGGTGGTGGGCGACATCACCGACGCCGCCGTGGTGGCCGAGTTCCACCGGGCCGCGGCGGAGTTCGGCGGAGGCCGGGTGGACGTGCTGATAAACAACGTGGGCGACTACCGACCGGGGGCCGGCAGGTTCATCAAGACCGACGAGGCCGACTGGGATGCCCAGATCGACATCACCTTCCGCCACGTTTTGCGCTGCACCCGCGCCTTTCTGCCCACCATGGCAGACGGGAGCGGCGGCGCCATCGTGAACGTGTCCACCGTGGAGGCCCTGCGGGCGATGCCCGGCATCGCGGTGTACTCAGCGGCCAACGCCGCCATCATCGCCTTCACCCGATCGGTGGCCTTGGAGATGGCCGATCAGAACATCCGGGTCAACTGCATCGCCCCCGACATGGCCGTCACGCTGCAAGTGCCTCTCGAGCAGATGCTGCGGGGCCGCCCCCTCGAGCAGGTGGCCCGGAACATCCCCCTGTGCCGCTTCGGCCACCCCGACGACTTCGCCGAGGTGGCCCTGTTCTTGGCCTCCGACCAGTCCCGCTTCATGACCGGCCAGACCATCCCCGTGGACGGCGGCACCATGACCGCCCAAGGCTGGTACCGCCGCGCCGGCGGCCGAGGCTTCACCAACCTCCCCGACTCACCCTGAGCCGAGGACGCTTATTCCAAGCCGTACTGGGGGAGGCGGCCATTGGCGATGAGGGTGAGGCTGCCGGTACCGGTCTCTGTGGGGTCGTCGGTGGTGACGGCGACCGGGGCGATGCGGTGCATCGGGGTGAACAGCTCGCCGGAGGCCGCCACCACGTCGGCGGGGTGGCTCACGTCCCAGATCTCGTGCTCCACATGGGACTCGCCCCGATAGACGCCGAGGCCGAGCTGGTCGTTCCAGCCGCCGCTGTAGCCCAAACCGGCCATGGCCACGGCCGACCCCAACGGCGCCGAGCCGAGCTGCACCGAACCGCCGTCGCCGAGACGCACCGACAGGTCGGCCGAGGAGAACCGGCGGGTGCCGGCGAAGAAGTCCAACGACAGGTCGGCCCCGGTGACATGGCGGTCGGCGTCGGGAGCGTCCCGATCCCGGATCAGCCCGGTGAGGTAGACCCGCTCGGACCCCCGCTCCATGATCTGCACGTGCCCGGCCCGACGGTTGGTGGAGAAGAACAAGAAGTAGAACAACGTGCCGGCCTCGCCGGGCCGCCGAGGCGGCCCCGTCACCGGCTCGGGAATGCCCATCGCCGGGCGCACTCCCCAGGAGTGGTCCCGGCCTCCCCACCAGCGGTCCACCGTCAGACTCTCCTCGCCCACGGTGATCCAGCCGTCCACCCGCCCCACCTGGTTGAACCGCTGATAGTCCTGGGCCACCCGGCCCCGCTCCCGCTCCCGGTGGGGCTTTTCGACCTCGGGGGCCAGCTCGGCCCGCCATGTCAGATCGCAGGCGATGGAGTGCTCGCCAGGGGCCAGGCTCAACCGCATCTCCTCCAGCGGGACCGTCGGCGCCACCCGCATCGGCCCGACCTGGGCCTCGAAGCGGGGGCGCAGGGCCCGAGACGCCCGCAGGTTGTGCTGGACCCCGCCCCGCACCACCGCCACTCCGCCGTCGATCACGTTCATGTAGCAGTAGGCGCCCATGGTGAACAGCG
>JAPOSH010000039.1 GCA_026709815.1 bacterium
CGGCCCTGTTCGAGCCGGGCTTCGCTGAGGCCTTCGGGCTCGGCGATCGCTATGTCCATGTGGTGATCGCCACCGGCTGCTTCCCCACCGTGGGCATCGCCTGCTGCTTGAGGAATGCCACCGTGGCCGTCGACGAGGTGGCGGCCGTCCGCTTCGGCCAGCCCCAGGGCGATCTCGCCCCCGACGTCTACGAACGGGCCGCCCACCGCTTCCCCTTGTAGTGTGCGGGCTCATGCAGATGCGCAGCATTGGAAGCCTGTCGGCGTCGGTGGTCGGGTTGGGATGCAATAACTTCGGCATGACCATTGACGCCGATGCCACCCGGACGGTGGTCGAAGCCGCCCTCGACGCTGGCGTCAACTACTTCGACACCGCCGATCTCTATGGCCGGGGCAAGTCTGAGGAGTTCCTCGGCGCCGCTCTCGGCAACCGGCGAGATCAGGTGATCGTGGCCACCAAGTTCGGCCACCCCGGTGCCCTGCCCGAAGGTCGCAGAGGCGGCGACCCGGCCTGGGTTCGCCAAGCCGCCGAGGCCAGCCTCACCCGGCTGAACACCGATCGAATCGACCACTATCAGCTCCACATGCCGGACCCCGACACCCCTCAAGCCGAGACGCTCGGGGCGCTTCAAGAGCTAGTGGACGAGGGGAAAGTGGTGGAGATCGGCTGCTCCAACTTCAGCGCGGTCCAGATCGATGAAGCGGCCGAAGCAGCGGGGCAAGCCGGTGCCGGCAACTACGCCAGCGTCCAGAACCACTACTCGGTGCTCACCCGCGAAGCAGAAGACAGCGGGGTGATCGACGCCTGCGAGCGCACGGCGATGGCGGTGGTTCCCTACTTTCCCCTGGAGTCCGGCCTGCTCACCGGCAAGTACTCGGGCATGAGCCCCCCGGAGGGCACCCGCCTGTCGATGTGGAAGGGCGAGATGCGGGACATGTTCTTGAGCGAGGAGAAGCTGGCCGCCACAGACCGCCTCAGCAACTACGCCCAGGACCGCGGCCACAGCATCTTGGAGCTCGCCATCGGCTGGCTGGTATCCAACCCGACGGTGGCCACCGTCATCTGCGGCGCCACCAAGCCCTCACAGGTGGCCTCCAACGTGACGGCGGCCACCTGGACCATGTCTGCTGCCGAGCGGTCCGAGATCGCCGCTCTGGCCTCATAGCCCCAGGATCATCTCCTCGACCGCCCCGCTCAGAGCTGCGAGCGGATCAGGGCTCCGAAGGTGGCCGACCACTTCGACGTAGCCCTTGATGAGGGGCTCGGTGCCGCTGGGGCGAAGCGACACCCGGCTGCCGTCGGCCAGGTCGAACCGGAGCACATCGGCCGGGTGGCGCCCGCCGACCCCAGCTTGGTAGTCGGTTGTACGAGCCACCTCGATGCTGGCGAACCGGTCGGGCGGGGCGGCCCGGATAACGCCCATGATCTCTGAGCCGGCGCGGCCGTCCAGTTTCACGCTGACCTGACTGGTGCGATGCAGCCCGAACTCGTCCATCAGCTCCCCCAACCTCTCGATGGGGGTGAGGCCGCGCTCGCAGGCCAGCCACCGGCACATCATCGTGAAGTGGACCGCGGCGCTGATGCCGTCTTTGTCCCTCACCCGGTTGTTGCAGGCAAAGCCCAGCGCCTCCTCATAGCCGAACACGAACCTCCAGGGCAGATGGCCGGGCCGGGGCTTGAGGCTGTCGGCGGCCCGAGCGATCCATTTGAAGCCGGTCAGCGTCTCCACATGGGTGGCCCCCCGGGCTTCGGCGATGCGGCCGACCAGCCGGCCCGACACGATGCTGCTGGCCACCACCCGCTCGTCACCGCCCGAGTTGACCCTCAATCCCAAGATCCAGTCGCACAGCAAGGCGCCGATCTCATCGCCGGTCAAGACGCGCCACTCCTTGTCATAGGCCCACACCGCCGCGGCCATCCGGTCGGCATCGGGGTCGTTGGCGATGGCCAGAGGGGTGTCGATCCGCACGGCCTCGCGGATGACCTTGGCCAGGGTGTCGTGGTTCTCGGGGTTGGGCGAGACCACGTTGCGAAAGAGCGGGTCAGGCTCGGCCTCGTCTTCCACCACGAAGGGCTCGCCGTTGTCCATCTGGGTGAGCGCAAAGCTCACATAGCGCAGACCCACGCCTTGAAGAGGGGTGTAGGCCAGCGGATGGAAGGAGTCAACATGGGGCACATTGGCCAAGATGGCGGCTATGTAGTCGACTTCGACTGAGGCCTTTCGCGGCCACTGCGGGTCGGGCCCCCGATCGGGCAGCTCTCGGGGGGGCAGAGGCTGAGCGGCCATGGCCGCTTCGATGGCCTGGTCGTGGGGTGGGGTCACCTGGGCGCCGTCGGCGAGGTACAGCTTGAGGCCGTTGTCGCCGACGGGATTGTGGCTGGCGGTGACCATCACCCCCGCCGCGCACCCGAGGCAGGTCACGGCGAACGCCAAAACCGGCGTCGGCGTGTTCGGAGGCAGCGTCACCGGCCAGCAACCGGCCCCGGCCAGCACCTCGGCCACATCTGCGGCGAACACGTCGGAGTTCTCCCGGGCGTCATGGGCGATGACCACGCCGCCGCTGAAGTCGAGCCATTCGGCCAGCGCAGCGGCGAATTGGCGCACCACCACCCGGTTCATGCGGTTCGGCCCCGCCCCCATCGGGCCCCGAATGCCCGCCGTGCCGAAGCGGCGCCGGTCGCCGAACCGGTCGTCAATGCCGGCCTGGTCGCCGGCCTCCACGAGCTGCTCCAGCTCGGCTCGGGTTGCCGGGTCGGGGTCGGCGGCCAGCCATTCCTCAGGGGTCGGGGCCGGAGGGCTCACAACACCCTGATGACGGTGTTCAGCACATCGGCAATCCGGCTCTGAGCGGCTTGGCCGGCGTCTAGCACCTCCTGATGGTCGAGGGCTCCTGCAATGCCTGCGGCGGCGTTGGTCACCAGCGACAGCCCGACCACTTCGGCGCCCAGATGGCGTGCGGCGATGGCTTCCAACACGGTGGACATGCCTACCAAATCGGCCCCCATGCGGACCAGCATCGCAATCTCGGCCGGGGTTTCGAAGTGGGGTCCCACCAGCCCGGCGTACACCCCCTCGCCTACCGAGGGGTCGACGCGGCGCACCGCCAGGCGGGTGCGGGCGGAGTACAGGTCGGTCAGGTCGGTGAATCGGATGGCGTAGCCGTTGGGCGGCGCCGGTCCGGCAAGCGGGGACTGGCCGGTGAGGTTGATGTGATCGCTGATCAGCACCGGCTGGCCCACCTCGAACTCGGAGTTCATGCCCCCAGCCGCATTGGTGAGCACCACCGTTGTGCATCCCGCGGCCACCGCGGCCCGTACCCCGTGGACCACATCAGACGGCGGATGGCCCTCGTAGAGATGGACCCGGCCGGCCAGCACCAGCACCCGCTTGCCGTGGGCGGCAACAGCCCGCAGCGCGCCCCCGTGACCGGGCACCGACGGCGGATGAAATCCAGTGATGGTCTCGGCGGCTGCTTCGCCGGTGACCGCGCCCAGCCCCTGGGCCACTTCGGCCCAACCCGACCCCAGCACCACCGCGGCATCGAAGCGCCCGCCCAGCCGCTCCACCAATTCGACCCCGGCCCGCTCCGCTCGCGCGAATGAATTCATATTCCGATGCTACGGGGCACCGGTTCCGATGCCACGCAGAATGCCTGAGCCGCCCTCAGCGCGCGAGATGGGCCAGCGAACCCGGCGGACGAGCGCCGAACTGGCTGATGGCCTCGGTGGCGGCCAACGAGCCCAGCCATCCGCACTGGGCCAGATCCATGCCCCGGGTCCATCCGTAGAGGAAGCCCGAGGCGTACATGTCCCCCGCCCCGGTGGTGTCCACCACTTCGGCCGCGGGCGCGGGCGGCACCTCGATGATCTCATCGGGGGTGACCAGCACCGAGCCCGCTGCGCCCCGGGTCACCGCGGCCACCGAGCACCGCCCCTGCACCGCCGCCAACGCGGCCTCGAAGTCGCCGCCGGTCTCATACAGCGTGCAGATCTCATGCTCGTTGCCGAACAAAAGATCGATGGGGCCGTCTACCAAGTCGAGCCATTCCTGATGGTGGCGCTCCACGCAGAAGCTGTCCGACAGCGTGAACGAGGTGGTTCCCCCCGCAGCCGAGCAGATGGAGATGGCTTTGCGGATGGCCTCTTTGGTGATCTCCACGTCCCAGATGTAGCCCTCGCAGTACAGCACCCGGGCCGACTGCACCAGTTGGGGGTCGATGTCGTCGGGGTGCAGTTCGGTGCTGGCCCCCAGGTAGGTGTTCATGGTGCGGGCCGCGTCGGGGGTCACGATGATGAGGCAGCGGGCGGTGGGCGGGCCGGCGGTGGCCGGCGCCACCTCGAAGCGCACTCCCAGCGCGGCGATGTCGTGGGCGAACGCCTCTCCGAGCTGATCGTCGCGTACTTTTCCGATGTAGCCCACCTTCCCGCCGAACGAGGCCACGCCGGCCACCGTGTTGGCCGCCGAGCCCCCCGACGTCTCGATGGCCGGGGCCATAGCCCTGTAGAGCTGCTGGGCCCGGTCGGCGTCGATCAGCGTCATGGCCCCCTTGAGCAGGCCGTGGGCGTCGATGAACTCGTGCTCCTCGGTGCTGATCACATCCACGATGGCGTTGCCGATCCCGACCACGGCCAAATCGCCCACTCAGCTCTCCCCAGTGCTCTCTTCGAAGGGATAGAGAACCCCGATTTTGCCCCGGATCTCATCGCACAGCCCGGCCGTCTCCAATGACGTCGAGAGCGGCATGCGCTCGCTCTCGGTGCGCCCGCGGCGCAGGCAGTCCACCACCTCTTGGATCTCGTATTCGAACCCATTGGCCCGATGGGGCACGTGCTCGGTCTCCTCTTCGCCCCCGGTCCGCAGGATGGCCCGGTCAGCGGCATAGAAGGCCGGGATCTCTATCGACCCGGCGGTTCCGTAGATCTTCGCACTGCGATCCAAGTCGGCCACTATGGCGCTGCTGAGCTGGGCTAGTCCGCCGCCGGGGTACGACGCCGCAATCGAGGTGATCTCATCCACGCCGGTGTCGCCCACCCTGGCCACCACCCCGTACTCAAGGGGGTGGGACCCGTACAGCCAATGGGCAATGGTCAACGGGTACACGCCCACGTCGAGCAGGCTTCCCCCGGCAAGGCTCGGGTTGAACAACCGGTGCTCTGCCATCACCGGCGCGGCGAAGCCGAACGAAGCCGCCACCTGGCGCACCTCTCCGATGCGGCCTTCGTGGATCCAGCGGCGCACTGTCTCATAGACGGGCAGAAACCGGGTCCACATGGCCTCCATGGCGAAAACCCCGGCGTCGTGGGCTGCGGCCGCGATGCGGCTGGCGCCGGCCAGCGTGGGCGCCATGGGTTTTTCCACCAAGACCGCCACACCGGCCTTGATGCAGGCCACAGCGGCCTCAGCGTGGGACGGGTGGGGGGAGCAGACATACACCGCATCGAGCTGTTCGGCGCTGAGCATCTCGCCCACCGATCCATAGGCCGCGGCGATGCCCCGCGCCCGGGCGAACGCGCTGGCCCGACCGCGGTCTCTGCCCGCAACGGCGCCCACCCCGGCGCCCTCCACAACCTCTATGGCGGCGAGAAACCGTTCGGAGATGTGGCCGTGACCGACCATGCCGAACCGAATGTCGTCTGCCTCGCTCACTCTTTTTTCTCCCGCAACTCGGCCGCAGCCCGCAGGCTACCGGGGCGGGACGATCACCTCACATTGGATGCCGTTCTGCGGTCGCTCAGAGAGTTGGGGGTTCAGGCGGCGGCTTGTTCTTGGTCTGGCGAGAGCTGCGGGGGTGGTCGGGTTGCGGGTTTGGGTGGGGGCAGGAGGCGGTGCCGGCCAGTTTGGGGGTCTTCTTTGAGGGTGTGACCGTGTTTGTGGATTTTGCGGTGGCATTTGGGGCACAGCAGGACCAGGTTGTCGATATTGGTGGGCCCGTTGAGGTCCCACGGGACGATGTGGTGGGCGTCGCAGGCCTGGGGCCGGATGCCGCAGCCGGCGCAGCCGCGGTCTCGGCGGTACAAGGCCAGTTTCTGGGCTTTGGTGGGCGCCCGTTGGGCTCTGCCCATATAGAGGGGCTGCCCGTCGGCGGCGAAGATCATCGGCACGATCTCCGCTTCGCAGGCCAGCCGTCGGAGCTCGTCGAGGCCGATCGGGGTGCCGTCAATCAGCCCGGCGTTTTTGAGCTGGCCCTCGATAGCGTCGTAATCGGCCGAGACCACCAGCACCGTCTTCTGCGGCCTGATCCCGCAATCCGGGGAGCCTGCCTCGGCGGGCTGCTGGGTGACGAGCGCGACGAGCGCGTCGGCGTTGCGCTGATCGAACGTGCGGATCGGGTCGAACGCGATGTCGTCGCCGAGCATCTTGGCGCTCATGGCGCCGAGGGCCACCTTGACCCGCTCACCGGCTGTCTGGTCCAGCTCGGCGTGCAAAACGACCATGCCGCCGGTGCCGTCGAACACCTTGAGGCTGCGGCGGGCTCTTTGCCGCTCGGCCCGGCTCATGCCGTCGGCGGCGCGGCGCTGGTCCTCGCGCGCGGCGACCGTTTTCTTGAACTCGTCTTGGCCCTGCCAGCCGCCCAGCGCCAACAGCTCCTGCTGGTGGTCTGCGCTCATCGGCGCCCGCTGGTGCGACTCGGCCACCAGCCCGCCCGCCTCGGCAGAAAGACGGCCGTGCTGCACCGCGTCGAGCACCCGCGGCAGCGGTTTCAAGCCCTCAGCGGTTTTCGCCAGCCGGCGGGCCCGCCAGGCGCTGATCCCGAGCTGGTGGCACACCGTCGCCGCCGCCCCCGAACCCTCAAGCTCCCCGTAGCGGGCGACCAAACCGACCAGATAGCCCTCCGCCCGGCGGCGCAGCAGATCGGCCTCGCCCATCAACCCCAACAACTCCGAAGCATTTGACCCGGAGAAATCAGGAAACCCGAAACCCCCGACACCCCCGGCATCACAACTGGAATCTACTTCAAACTCCATACATGCAATTATACCAACTCCAATGACACAAACACCCCTGAAACATGTTTTTCTACCTTTAAAATTATGCTTTATGTTCAGTTTTGCACCACGGTGGTGGGGCATTTCGGGCCGGGGGCGGCGGCAAGTCGGGCGTCGGCGGTGAGGAGCGGGCAGCCGAGGGTTTCGGCAAGGGCGACATAGGCGGCGTCGTAGGCCGACAGGTTGTCTCGCAGTGCCCACATCCTGGTCGCCAGCCCCACCAGCGGGAAGCGCTCTATCCCGAGCCTGGTCCAGCGATGAACCGCTTGTTCGGCGTCATCGGCAGCCATCAATCCGCGGAGCGTCAGCCTGCGAAGGGTCTGAACGACCTCGGCGTCTACCAGATGGGGGGCGGCCAGGCGGTTCTCGGTCAGCATCTGCCGGGCATCGCCGTTTTGGAGCAGGGCCGAGACCGCAGCGGATGCGTCGACCACGATCACTGCTAGGAGCGGCCCTCGTGCAGCGCGCCCAGAATGTCGGGGGTTGGAATATCCAGGTCGGGCAGGTCGCCGAGAAGGGCCGGGTTGTCGGCCCGGCGGCTGGATGCGGCCAGCTCCCGGACCGCCATGGCCGACACCGACAGCCCCTCACGTCGGGCCAGAGCCTCAAGACGCCGGGCAACTTCGTCGGGCACGTTCCGCAAGTAGAGAGTGCGCACGTCGCACTATGCTAGCTGTTTGTTGGCGATCTTGCGAATGAGGGCGCGGACAAACCGAGGCCGCTTCAGACCAGCGCGGCAAGCATCGAGCGGGCCTGCTGGCGGATGCGGAGTTGAGCCTTAGATGGTGGGTGGGCAAGGATTCGGGGTTGTGGGGGATCGGCGGAAGTTGATTGAGGTGGCGTTGCCGTTGGATGCCATCAATGCGGCGTCGGCTCGGGAGAAGTCGATTCGTCATGGGCATCCGTCGACGTTGCACCTATGGTGGGCTCGGCGGCCGTTGGCGGCGTGCCGGGCGGTGTTGTTCGCGTCGTTGGTGGATGATCCGTCGGCCCGGCCCGACCGGTTTCCAACCGAGGAGGCGCAGGACCGGGAGCGGGAGCGGCTGTTCGGTCTGATCGGGGAGCTGGTGCTGTGGGAGAGCAGCAACAACCCGGATGTGCTGGGCCGGGCGCGGGCGGAGATTGCCGCGTCGTGCGACGGCGGGCTGCCGGCGGTATTGGATCCGTTTGCGGGGGGCGGCAGCATTCCGCTGGAGGCGCAGCATTTGGGTTTGGAGGCCCACGCCGGGGATTTGAACCCAGTGGCGGTGCTGATCAACAAGGCGCTGGTGGAGATACCGCCCCGGTTCGCGGGGCGGGCGCCGGTGAACCCACAAGCCCAGGAAGCGGCATCTCAGTTGGGTTCTTGGGCCGGGGCGCAGGGCCTCGCCGCCGACGTCAAGCACTACGGCAAATGGATGCGCGACCAGGCCGAAAAGCGGATCGGCCGGCTGTACCCGAAGGTCGATCTGCCCGCCGGGCACGGCGGCGGGGAAGCCACGGTGATCGCCTGGCTGTGGACCCGCACTGCGACATGTCCGAACCCGGTGTGCGGCGCCGAAGCGCCGTTGGCGTCGTCGTGGTGGCTCTCCAAGAAGAAAGGCCGCGAGGCGTGGGTCAACCCGGTGGTGGACGAGGCGGCTCGCACCGTTCGCTACGAGATCGGCGCCGGGCCGGGCGGCCCGCCCGAGGCGCCCAAGCAGGGCCGGGCCCAGTTCGCCTGCATCTTCTGCGGGGCGGCCATCCCCGGCGACGGGGTCAAAGCCCAAGCCCAAACCGGCGGCCTCGGCGCCCGGCTGATGGCCGTCGTGGCCCAAGGCGACCGCCGACGCGTCTACCTGCCGCCCACCCCCGAACACGAACAACAAGCCCTCGCCTGTCTGCCTCCAACCGACCCGCCCGCCGGGCGGCTACCCGATGAGGCGCTGGGGTTCCGGGTCCAGCGCTACGGCATGACCGAGTGGGCCGACCTGTTCACCGCCCGCCAGCTCACCGCCCTATGCCAATTCAGCGGCCTCGTCGACCAAGCCCGAGACCAAGCCCGCGCCGACGCACTGGCCGCCGGCATGTCTGACGACCCCACCCCATTACGAGACGGCGGCACCGGCGCAACTGCCTACGCCGAAGCCGTCAGCGTGTACCTGGCATTCGCAGCATCCAAATGCGCCGACTACTGGTCGAACGGCTGTTCTTGGCTGAGTGCAGGAGACACTGTAGGCCATGTCTTTGCCCGGCAGGCGATTTCAATGATCTGGGATTTTGCCGAGGCCAATCCGTTTAGCGGTTCAACTGGAAACTGGCTGGGAATGGTCGATTGGACTCAGAAGGCTCTGGCCCAAACACCGGCGGAGGGGGTGGGAGCGGTGGTGCAGCGCGATGCTGCTGCTTCGGGGGTTTCGCCGGCAGTGGTGTCGTGCGATCCGCCGTATTACGACAATATCGGTTATGCGGATTTGTCAGATTTCTTCTATGTGTGGCTGCGCCGCAGCTTGGGAGGGGTGTTCCCGGAGGTGTGCTCCACGCTGCTGGCGCCCAAGGCCGACGAGCTGATCGCGGCACCGTATCGCCACGGCGGCGACAAGCAGGCCGCGAAGGCGTTTTTCGAGGATGGTCTGGGCCAGGTGTTCGCGAAGCTGCGGGAGGCGCAGGATCGGCGGTTCCCGATGAGCGTGTACTACGCGTTCAAACAGGCCGAGACCACAGACTCGGGCGGCACGGCCTCGACCGGGTGGGAGACCTTCTTGGAGGGACTGGTCGGCGCAGGGCTGCAGATCACCGGCACCTGGCCGATGCGCACCGAGCGGCCCGGCAGGACAAGGCAAATAGCCAGCAACGCGTTGGCGTCGTCGATCGTTTTGGTGTGCCGGCCCCGGCCCGACGAGGCGCCGACGGCGTCGCGTCGGGAGTTCTTGGACCGGCTCGCCGCCGAGCTGCCCGACGCGCTCGGCCGGCTGCGGGCGGCCAACATCGCGCCGGTGGATCTGGCCCAGGCCGCTATCGGCCCCGGCATGGCCGTCTACTCCCGCTACTCGAGGGTGATCGAGGCCGACGGAACCCCCATGGGAATCCGGGCCGCGCTGGCCGCCGTCAACGCCGTGCTCGACGAGACCCTCGACACCTCCGACGCCGAGTTGGACGCAGACAGCCGCTGGGCCCTCACCTGGTTCGCCGCCCACGGCTTCGAACCCGGCGGCTACGGGCAGGCCGAACAGCTCTCCAAAGCCCGAAACACCTCAGTCCAGGGCCTTGTCGACGCCGGCATCGCCGAATCCCGCGCCGGCAAAGTCCGCCTTCTGGCCCGCCACGAGCTCGACGAACACTGGAACCCCGCCGCCGACCGCAGGCCCACCGCATGGGAAGCCGTCAACCACCTCGCCCGCGCCCTCGAAACCGGCGGCGAACAACCCGCCGCCGCCCTGCTGCGCCAACTCGGCGGTCTCGCCGACGCCGCCCGCGACCTGGCCTACCGCCTCCACCACACCGCAGACCGCCGAGGCCAAACCGCCGATGCCTTCTCCTACAACGCCCTCATCCAAACCTGGCCCGAACTCACCCTCCTCGCCCACACACCCCCCGAAACCCAAGCCCACCTCGGCTTCAACCCCTGACCGGGCTGCGACAAGACCCTCCCGCACCGCTCCAACCTCGCCGAATCCGACGAAGCCCCAAAAGAGCCACTTGCGCGCGCCGCCCGAATCGCTATCATTGAAAGCGCCAAGGGCACTAGCCCGAGGAAGTGGAGCCCGGTACCTCTCCGGACGGTGAGTGGCCGGGCTCCTGCGCGTCGATATCAGCGGCAGGAGTCGACGCTGCGAGCACGCTCGATCAACTTCATGGATCGTCGTCGCCATTCACCTCCAGCTCCATAGGCCCACGCCACTGCATCTGCTACCCACAGCAAGGGTTCCTCGTGGCCCCTGAGATGGTCGTAAATCATTTTGGCTGGCACTTTCCCACTGCGGATGGCTGCGGCGATTTGGGCGCTCTCTCTGGCATCCTGGCCTGCCTCCCTACGCTCAATGATGAGCCGCTTGCAACCGACTGCGCTCAGGTCATTAAGTAGCGCAGCCATGATCTCCTGTCGAGCATATGGTTCCTTCATAGTCGATGAATAGATCAAAGCTTGGATAGGCAATGTGGACACTTCTTCCAGCAAAAATATGCGGCGCTGTGAGCTCTCTTTTGAGAAGTGCAGTCGCCTCTGTTTGGGTAGTCGCATACTTCGCAACTTCCCACGGGCGTGACTGAGTTCCTTCGGGTCAATCAACACAGCACAGACCAGATAGACTCCCTTGCGTTTGGACTCGTCGACAAATGCATGCATAGTCATTATTTTGTCCTGTTTGGCTTACTTCCTCTGCTCCTTGGTTCGAAGGGTGGTTTGAGTGTGTAGACATTCTCAATGGTGAATCCCTCTGGTGCCAGAGGGGCTGTGATGTGGTGCTTCTGGGTATCGAGCAGTTGGTAACTTCGAAGACCAGTTGAACCTCGGTACAAGGTATCTGCTGAGATCCCGTAATAGTCGGGGCCTCGCTCAAGTGGAAGAGAGAAACCATTGCGATTGCTCAGGCCGATTACGAGAAAAGTCAGTTCTGGCAATTTCAAAAGCTCAAACCACCGTTTCGACAGCATACCAACTGCGCTGGCAGCTGGCGCAGGCCCCTCTGTCCACAGCGCGTGGAGGATGTTGAAGAAGAGCAGCAGCGCTGTACGGTCACCAGCAGACACGAAACCAGCGAGAGGCCCTGGGACTGACCTCCCCGACTGTTTTTGTTGAATGAAGGCCCTACGCAGGGGAAATGCACCTCGCGCGGTGCTGCTAGCAATAGCATCTATGGTGTTGTGGGTTGTTGCTGGACTTGCGTTTGGCAGACTGTGAGGGGATAGGAGAATCCCGAGGTCTTAAGGCTAAAGGGCTAGCCAGCGAAGGGAGCAGCTCATGGGCAGGAAGAAGAATCGGAAGGCTGGCAGCACTGTGTCACGGCCGATCACGCCTGAGGATCGGCGGGACGCCATCGAGCATGCCCTGAGGCGCACTAAGCCGGTTTTTCACCTCACAGAGGGCCAGGTTGAGCACATCGGGGACATGTACCGGAGGCGCCGCTAGGTCTGGGTGCACTAAAACGCGATTATCCTGTGCCCGATTTGTCGGTTAAGGGGAGTGATTTTTCGCGATTAGTGTAGTGGCCTGTGAACGGTCAGATCGCGAGGCACATGTCGTCGCGGCTCGACAGGGCGCTTGATGCGTTCCGAGTGGTGGTGCTGCACGGTGCCCGGCAGACGGGCAAGACCACGCTGGCCCGCCAGGTGGCCCAAGAACGGGGTGGAACCTATTTGACGCTCGACAACCGAGACGTCCGCCAAGCAGCTGAGGACGACCCCCGGGCCCTGCTGCTGGCCGGACCTTTCCCGGTCGTGGTGGACGAGGTGCAGCTCGCGGGCGACCGGTTGGTTCGGGAGCTGAAGATGATTGTGGACGAGAACCCGGAACCCGGCCGATACCTGGTAACCGGGTCCACCAACTTCTTGACCGTCCCCACCATCAGCGAATCGCTGGCCGGACGAGCTGTGCTCTTACGCCTGACGCCCCTTTCGGAGGCTGAGCTTGCTGGCGTGCCGCCGGACAAGATCGACTCGTGGTTCGAAGGACAGCTCGGCCAACCGGGAAGCGATGCCCCGACCCGGGCCGACTACATGGAACTTGTATGCCGGGGGGGCTACCCGGAGATTCTCTCCATCCCCGCAGACCAGCGCCAGGACTGGTTTGAGAGCTATGCCGAAACGGTCACCCAGCGGGATCTGGCGGCTCTGGCCGACATCCGCAAAACCGGTGCATTGCCCCGGCTTCTTCGCCTCATGGCCAGCAGCACGGCGCGGGAACTGAATATCTCTGAGGTCTCGCGGCGGCTGGGGCTGCACCGGATCACCGTTCAGTCATATGTGGACTGGCTGCAATCGGTGTTCCTCGCTGAACCGCTCCCCGCTTGGTCCCGTAACCTGGCCAACCGGGAGATCAAGCGCCCCAAGCTGCACCTGTCCGACACCGGACTGGCCGCCGCGCTTTTGGGCCTCAGCCCGGATTCGCTAGCCCAGCCCACCTCCACCGCCGCCGGGCCCCTGCTGGAGTCATTCGTGGTCAACGAGATAATGCGCCAGCTTTCCTCCAGAACAAAAGCGCCCAGCGTGATGCACTGGAGAGAAAACAGCAGACACGAAGCCGACATCGTGCTGGAACGGCCTACCGGAGACGTCGTGGCCATCGAGGTCAAAGCCACGAGCTCCCCGCAGCGCTCTCACGCCCGATCGCTGGCCCGACTGCGCGACCTGCTCGACTCGGCCGCACCGGGCGCATTCAAGACCGGAGTGCTCCTCCACACCGGCCACAGAACGCTCAAGCTAGACGACCGCATCTTCTCCACGCCCATCAGCACCCTCTGGAGCGGTTGAGTGGCTCAGGCTGAGAACGACTTCGACTATCCGAGCACCGACGAAGAACCGCTCCGCCAGACCACTAGTCTCAGCCGATGGATGAGGCGTCTGTGAACCCCTATCGGTTGCCTCGGGATGTGGTGCCGCGGCGCTACGAGCTTCGGTTGGAGCCTGATTTGGAGGCGTTCACCTTCGCAGGGGCAGTGGCGGTGGATGTCGAGGTGCAGGAGCAGGTGGGCGAGATCGTGCTGAACGCCGCCGAACTGGAGATCAGCGGGGGCCATCTGGACGGCGTGGCACTGGCGGGTGTCGAATACGACGACGAGCACGAGCGGGCGGTGCTGCGGCTGGGCGCGCCCGCCTCGCCGGGGCCCGCTCGGCTGCACCTGAGCTTTTCCGGCCTGCTCAACGACCAGCTTCGGGGGTTCTACCGCTCCACATTCACCGACGGCGACGGACAAGAGCGGGTGATCGCCACCACCCAGTTCGAGTCCACCAACGCCCGGCGGGCGTTCCCCTGCTGGGACGAGCCCGACCTCAAGGCCACCTTCGAGGTGACGCTGGTGGTGCCCGATGGGCTGATGGCGGTGTCCTCCGGGGCCGAGATCGACTCCCGGCCCACAGGCGACGGCCGCCGAGAGGTGTCGTTCGCCCCCACCATGGAGATGTCCACCTATCTGCTGGCCTTCGTCGTCGGCCCGCTGGAGGCCACCGAACCGGTGGAGGTGAACGGCACGCCGCTGCGCATCGTCCACCCGATCGGCAAGGGGCATCTCACCGAGTACGCCCTCGACGTCGGCTCGTTTTGCCTCAGCTTCTTCGAGGACTACTTCGCCATCGACTACCCCGGCGACAAGCTCGATCTGGTGGCCATCCCCGATTTCGCCTTCGGAGCCATGGAGAACATGGGCTGCGTCACCTTCCGGGAAATCCTGCTTCTGGTGGACCCCGACTCCTCCACCCAGCAGGAGCGCCAGACCGCGGCAGACGTGATCGCCCACGAACTGGCCCACATGTGGTTCGGGAACCTGGTGACCATGAAGTGGTGGAACGGCATCTGGCTCAAGGAGGCGTTCGCCACCTTCTGCGAGATGCTGGCGGTGGACGCCTACCGCCCCGACTGGAAGCGCTGGCTGGCCTTCGGACTGTCTCGGGCCGCGGCTTTCGACGTGGACGCCCTAGCCGCCACCCGGGCCGTCGAATACCCGGTGGTCTCCCCTGCCGACGCCGAGGGCATGTACGACCTGCTCACCTACGAGAAGGGCGCGGCGGCGGTGCGGATGCTGGAACAGTACCTGGGCGCCGAGGCGTTCCGCGACGGGGTCCGCTCCTACCTTCGGCGCCACTCCTACGCCAACACCGAGACCCACGACCTGTGGGACGCGCTGGCCCGCTCCGCCGGCGAGCCCGTCCGCGATGTCATGGAATCGTGGATCTCCCAGAGCGGCCACCCGGTGGTGACCGCAGCAGAGGGCGACAGCGGGGCGATCACGCTCAGCCAGGAGCGGTTCCGCTACGACCAACAGTCCGACGACGCCCGCTGGCATGTTCCGGTGGTGGCGGCAGTGGGCGGCGACGCCGAGGCGCGCACCGAGCGGCTGGTGCTGCAAGCCCCGGTGGCCCTCGATGCCCGCCGTCCCGACTGGGTCATGGTCAACCCGACCGCGGACGGCTTCTATCGGGTGGCCTACGAGGGCGGGCTGCTCAACCGGCTGCTGGAGGGCGGCCCCGATTTGGATCCGCTCCAGCGGTATGTGCTGGTGGACGACCAATGGGCGCTGACGGTGGGCGGCCGGCTGAGCGTGGGCCACTACCTGGCGTTCGCCGAGCGCATCGCGGCCTGCGAGGACGACCTGGCGGTGTGGCGCCGGCTGGCCGGCACGCTGGGCGCCGTCGACCACATGGCCGCTGACGGCGGGCGGGCGGGGCTGCGAGCCCGGGTGAGCGCCATGGCCGGCCCGGCCCTCAGCCGAGTGGGCTGGATGCCGGTCAACGGCGAGGACGACCGCATCGGCGAGCTGCGGGGCGTGCTGGTCCGCACCCTGGCCATCGGAGGCAACGACGGCGGTGCCATCGCCCGGTGCCGGGAGCTGATGGCCACAGACGACGCCGACGCCGCCCTCGCCGCCGCGGCCGTCGCAGTGGTGGCCGCCACCGGCGACGAGGCCGACTACGAGGAGATCCGCCAGCGCTACGAGCGTGCCCCCACTCCGCAACTGGAGTTGCGCTATCTGATGGCGCTCACCGCCTTCGACCACTCCGACCTCATGGACCTGACCCTGGCCTGTGCCATTGACGGCACCGTGCGCAGCCAAGACGCCGGATCCGTGCTCCGGGGCTGCCTGGAGAACCGCGACCACGGCCCCCGGGCGTGGGCGTTCATCACTGAGCACTGGGATGACATCAACCAGCGCCTGCCCACCACCAGCATCCCAAGAATGCTCGGCGGCATCAGCGCCCTGTCCACCCCCGAGCTGGCCGCCGCATCAGAGGAGTTCCTCGAAGCCCACCCCGTGCCCCAAGGCCACCTCATCATCGCCCAGCACCTCGAGCGCCAGAAGATCAACGTCGGGCTGCGAAAACGAGTTCAGGAGACTCTGGGCTAGTTCGTCCCCACTGCGGCCCGAATGGACTCCCGCAGCGATTTCATGGTTGCGAACACCGCGGTGGGCTCGTAGCCGCAGTGGGCCATGCAGTTCTCGCAACGGGGATCCCTCCCCCGGCCATAGCTGTCCCAGTCGGTGGTCTCGATCAACTCCCGATAGGTCTCGGTGTAGCCGTCGGCCATCAGATAGCAGGGCCGCTGCCAGCCGAACACCGAGTAGCTGGGAATGCCCCAGGCGGTACACTCGTAGTCCACCTTGCCCTCGAGGAAGTCCAAGAACAGCGGCGTGTGGTTCAGCCGCCACTTCTTGCGCCTGCCCTCTGAGAAGGCGCTCCGGAACAGGCTCTTGGTCTGCTCGGTGGGCAGGAAGTGCTCTTGGTCAGGGGCTTTCTCGTAGGCGTACCCCGGCGAGATCATCATGGAGTCGACTTCTAGATCGTCGTTCAAGAAATCGAGCACGCTGCGCACGTCCTCCGGGCTGTCGGTGCTGAAGAAGGTGCTGTTGGTGGTGACCCGGAACCCTTTTTCCTTGGCCTCGCCGATGGCCTCCACAATCTCGTCGAACACCCCCTCGCGGGCCACGGCCAGATCGTGGCGCTCTTTGAGCCCGTCCACGTGGACCACGAAGGAGAAGTAGGGCGATGGCTTGAACTTGTCTATCTTGCGGCGCAGAAGCACCGCATTGGTACACAAGTACACGAACTTCTTGCGTTTGACCAGCGCTTCCACCATCTCGGTGATCTGGGGATGCAGCAGCGGCTCGCCCCCGGCAATGGACACCATCGGAGCACCGCACTCCTCCATCGCGCCCACTGCTTCGTCCACGCTGACCCGCTTGCGCAGCACCTCGGTGGGGTATTGGATCTTGCCGCAGCCCGGACACTCCAGGTTGCAGGCGAACAGGGGCTCCAGCTCCACGATCAGCGGGAACTTCTCGCGACGGCGCACCTTGTTCTTGAACACGTAGGCACCAACCTTCGCCGCTTGCCTCAGCGGTATGGGCATGTCAGCCAACCTCCTTTGCCAGCACTGGCGTCAACCGTCGAATGGTCCGCAGCGCCCGATAGATCCTTGCCGGTGCGGCCGCGGTCCGAAGCTCGCAGGCGGGGGTGTCGGTCACCACCCGCACCACGGCCGCAGGACCTTGATGATGCTCCAACAACCAGGCCGACTCCATATCGACCGCCACCGCCCCCTGCTCGGCCAGCTCTCGTCGTCGGGGACCGACAGCCAACTTCGACACGCTCACCACCGGGCCGGTGTGCACGGTGAACCCGGCTGCCTCCAAGCCGTTGGCCACCGCCTCGGCCCCGGGCAGCTCAACGGGGGCCACATCATGGGCCGAAACCCCGGTGGCCACCACCACGTCGCCCGGATGAATGCCGCCGACCACGGCCCCGCCCATACCCAAAACGGCCACCGATCCGCGTCGTGGCCCAACCCGGCGGCTGCGGTCTGGCCCCATGCCGGTTCGCACCACCTGCGCTCCGGCCCGAACTCCCCGGCGAGCCGCTCGGGCCTCCAGCGCCAGCGGGCACAGCACGGTCAGGCTCATTGCCGGCCCGGCACGGCCTGCACCCAGCGGCCCAGAGCCATCACCGGGAACACCAGGCGGTACAGGTGGTATCGGATGTAGAAGTCGCCGGAGAAGCCGGTGCCGGTGTACCAGGGCTCGTCCCAGTCGCCGTCTCGGCGCTGGTGCTCCACCAGCCACGCCACGCCCTTTCGCGCCGCCTGCTCGTCGGCCCGGCCGGCGGCCACCAACGCCAGCAGCGCCCACGCGGTTTGCGACGGGGTGGACTCGCCCCGCCCCCGCCACCCGCGGTCGGTGTACGAGCGCATGTCCTCGCCCCAGCCGCCGTCGTTGTTCTGCACCGACTCCAGCCACTGGCAGGCTCGCGCCACCCGTTCGTCGTCGGCAGGCACTCCGGCGCTGATCAACGCCGGAATCGCCGCGCCGGTGCCGTAGATGTAGTTGGCGCCCCATCTGCCGTACCACGATCCGTCGGCCTCTTGCTCGTCGCTCAGCCACCGAACCCCGCGGTTCACGACCTCCCGGTCCACTCTCAGACCCCGATCGTCGCCGTCTAGCTCGCACAACATTTCGATGACGTGGGCGGTCACGTCAGCCGACGGCGGATCGATGACCTCTCCGAAGTCGCAGAACGGCAGCTCGGCCACCAGCGACGAGCAGTTGTCGGCGTCGAATGCGGCCCAGCCTCCGTCCGAGCACTGCATCCCCTGGATCCACGCCACCGCCCGCTCCAGCGCCTTTTGCATCCGCTCGGAGTCGGGGTGGCCGATGCGGCGCAGGGCCAGGGCCACCTCGGCGGTGTCATCGAGATCGGGGTAGAAGCTGTTCTCGAACTCGAACGCCCAACCGCCGGGCGCCAGATGGGGGCGCTTCTCCGCCCAGTCACCCACCACTTGGACCTCTTGGTCCAGCAGCCACCCGGCCCCGGCCACCATTTGCTCATCATCAGCGTCCAACCCGGCGTCGGCCAACGCCACCAAAGCCAGACAGCTGTCCCAGACCGGCGACTGGCAGCACTCCAAGCGCCGCATGTCGTCTTCGATGATCGTCCAGTTGTCGAACCCGGCCAGCCCCTGCGCCAGGATCGGATGGTGCAGCGAGTAGCCCCGCACATACAGCGCCAACAGCGAGTACACCCATGGAGGCTGGATGCCGCCCCAACAGCCGTCGGCTTCTTGGCGGGTGATGATCCACTGCTCGGCCCGGCGAAGCGCCCATTCCCGCACCCGCCGGTTCGGGCGGTTCTCATAGTGGTGCAACCCCTTGTCGAGGCGCTGAAACCACCGGGCCACCGTGGCGGGCGGGGCGGGCTTCTTTTCTGCTGGCACGGCCCCGGTGCGGATCTCGTCCAGGCTGATCCCCATCGGCCGCACCGGGCGGTGGGCGCCGACCACGGTCAAGGCGACCACCGTCTGTCGGGCCCAACAGGCGAAGTCGTATATGTTGAGGGGCACCTGCTTGGGCAACAGGATCACCTCGGGTGGCAGCGCGGGCAGATCTTCCCATCGCCAGAGGCCGAACAGCGCCATCCATATGCGGGTGAACACCCGGCTGGCCTCCAACCCCCCTTCGCTGCGGATGTAGTCGGCCGCCTTGACCATGTGAGCGGCATCGGCAGGATCGCCCGCGTAGCGAAGCGCCCAGTAGGCCTCCACCGTCACCGAAAGATCGGCCGGACCCTGATAGAAGGTGGACCATGTTCCGTCGGCCCGCTGGCTGTGGCGGATCCAGTTGGCGGTCTTCCGGGTGGTCTCAGCATCCGCGATGCCCAAGAACTCCCTCAGAAACAAATCCTCGGCCTCAATGCACACATTGGTCTCGAGTTCGTCCTTCCACCACCCCTTGATGTCTTGGAGGCTCAAGAGCCGATCTCGGGCTCGGTCCAGACATTGCTGCGCACTCATCAGAAATCCCTTCCCACGATGAAATCGGCCAACAAGCGCATTTCCTCCACCGCTTCGCCGACCACCTCCTCGCGTTGCGCCAGCGAGTCAAGGGCTGACACCGCCTTGCGGTGGTGGGTGCAGGCCAGCTCCCGGGTCTCGTCTCGGCCGCCGCCCGCCTCCACCAGGGCCCGGGCGGCATCGAGTTCTCCAGCCTGCCATTCAGCGCGGGCATAGATGCGGGCCAACTCCTCGGCGGCCGGCGTGCCGCTGTTGAGGGCGATCACCACCGGCACGGATTTCTTCCGCTCCCGCAAGTCGGCCCCTGCGGGCTTCCCGGTGCGCTCGGGGTCGCCCCAGATGCCCAGCAGGTCATCCACCGCTTGGAACGCCACGCCCAGATGAGCCCCGTATTCGGCTAGACCGTCGATGACCGCGTCATCCGCCTCGGCCAGAATCGCTCCCACCGAAGAGGCGTATGACAACAGCGCGCCGGTCTTGCCCCGCTCCATGGCCAGGCAGTCCTCCAGTGTTATGGCCGACCTGGTCTCAAAGGCCATGTCTTTGCTCTGTCCGGCGATCATGGCCGCAACCCCCTCGGACAGGTTCTTGGCCGCTCTGATTCGGGCCGGGCTGACATCGCGCAGCAATACCTCGAAAGCCAGGGCGTGGAGGGCGTCTCCCACCACCACGCCGACGCCGGTGCCGAACTTGGCCCAAACCGTGGGGCGGTGCCGGCGCTCGGCGTCGTTGTCGATGATGTCGTCGTGGATGAGCGAAAAGTCGTGGATCAGCTCGATGGCCACCGCACCGGGCACCCCGGTCTCCGGCGGCGCCCCTACGGCCTCGGCGGACAAGATGGCCAGCGCCGGTCGAGTTCCCTTGCCCCGGCCCTGCAGGTGGTATTCGGCGGGCACTCTGAGTTCGTCGCACAACCCGCTGACGGCGGCGGCGGTGGCCGGGTCGACCAGCTCCTTGGCCCGCCCGAGAATGCTTGGCGTCTGGCTCATGCGCTCAGCCTCTCCCGCTCGGTCGCTGACGCCTCCGGGCCGTGGTGCCGGCTCGATGCGCCCTCGGATGCGCCAGCCGATGATCGGACGGGCGGGGAATCCGCCGCGGCGCGGCAGTGGTCGAGGGCCAGCCGGGCGGCGAGGTTCCCGGAGCGCACGGCGCCCTCCATGGTGGCCGGCCAGCCGGTATCGGTCCACGCCCCGGCCAGGAAGAGCCCGCCGACGGCGGTGGCCGGGCCAGCGCGGAGCTTGCGAGTGCAGGGACGGCCGGCGAAGGTGGCCTTGTGCTCCCGGGTCACCACGGCGTCGATCACCGCGGCCTCGGCCACCAGCGGGAACAACTCCTCAAGGGCCGACCGATAGCGGTCGATCAGCTCCGCCGGCCGGCGGCCGATCTCGTCGAAGGCCGCCGACTGCGACACCGCCACCACCTGCTCGCCCGCGCCGGCCGGCGCCCCCGGCTCGCTCGCCGGGCGGCGAGCAAGAGGCCCGGGTGGCCTCGACTCCTCCCGCGACCAGTTGGCGGCCTCGGTGCGGTCGAACACGAACTGCACCGGAGAGTCCAACGCCGCGGCGAACGCCTCGTCCATGACCGGGCGGTCGAACACGAAATGCACGTTGACAATCGGGGAGGCCCCCAGCTCGGCCAGTTCGGATTGCCCGGCAACGGTCCCGGAGGGCAACAGGCCGTCCACCGCGTCGTGGGGCACGGCCACGATCACCGCGTCGGCGCTGATCCGCTCTCCGGCGACCGCCACCCACGGGCCGTTGCCCACCGCCTCCACCTCGCAGCGCAGACGGACGTCCCCGCCTCGGGCGGTGATCGCTCGGGCGGCAGCATCGCCGTGCAGCGCGCTCAACGGCACCCGGGCCCAACCCAGATCACCGCCGGCGGCGCGGTCTAAGAGCCCGGTGCGGAAAACCTTGGCCGCCAGGCTCAAGGAGGCGTCGTCGGCCCGAAGATTCACGGTGGGCAAGCAGATCAAGTCCCACATCGCGGCAATGGCTCGATCCGACTCCCCCCGCAATCGCAGCCACTGCCCGAAACTGGCCTCATCGGTTGCGGGGTCGTCAATGTCAACGCGGCGCAGGGCCACCGCAGTGCGAACGGCCCGAAGCCGATCGGCCACCGAGAGCGGGCTGTAGCGCAGCAGCGACCGGGCCAAGTGCAGGGGGGCGGGGGCGCCGGTGCGGAAGATGCGGGCCGGACGACGGCCCGGACGCATCACCGGCACCAACATCCGGGATTGCTCGACCACCTGATCGGACACGCCCAAGCGTTCCAAGAAGGCCCGATATTCGGTGCAGCAGCGCATGAACACGTGCTGGCCGTTGTCGAACCACCGGCCATTGCGCTGAAACGACCAGGTGGCCCCGCCCAAGCGCGGACCGCGCTCGTACAGCGTGACCCGGGCCCCGCCGTCGACCGCGGCTACCGCCGCCGCCAGACCGGCCAACCCGCCGCCGACCACCGCCACCCGGGGCGCAGCCCCCGGTTCACTCAACGACGGGTTTCCGGCTGACCTCATGAAGTGGCTCCGGCCAAGCTGCGAAAGACCACCCTCATGGGGTCGCTCCGGCCAAGCTGCGGACGGCCACCCAGGCTTTCTCGGTGGCAGGCAATGACAGCCTTCCTTGGATCACCGCGGCGGGTGATTCGGCAATGCGGGCCAGCAGGCGGCGGTAGATGCCGGCCATCGCCCCGGTGCAGGCCCGGCTGCGCCGGTCCAGCATGGCGAGCAGCTTCAGACCCTCGGCGAAGTGCCGCTCGGCTCGCTCTGCTTCGAAGGCCACCAGCTGGCCCACTCGTTCCGGCGGGCCGGTTAGGTCAGCAGCGCAGCCGAATCGCTCGATGTCGGCGGCCGGCAGGTAGATCCGGCCCATGCCCCGGTCTTCTGCGATGTCTCGCAGGATGTTGGTGAGCTGAAGGGCGATGCCCAGCACATCGGCCAGCTCAGCCGCCTCTTCGGGGTCGCCGCTGGTGCCGAAAACCCCCAGCGACAGACGGCCCACCGATCCCGCCACCAGCCGGCAGTACTCCTCGGTGTCGGCGATGGTGGCGTACGTTTTGCCGACGGCGTCTTGCTCGCAGCCGGCGACGATCTCGTTCAGCGCGGCGGTCGGGATGGGAAAGCGCTCGACGGCGTGGCGCAGCCCCACCAGCACAGGATCGCCGACGTCGTTGGCCACGCCCGCGGCCAGGGCGTCGATGTCGGCCCGAAGCCCGGCCAGCCGGGCGAGCTTCTCGTCGGGGGGCAGCGGGCCGTCGCCCACATCGTCGATTCGCCGAGCCATGGCATACAGCGCCGACATGGCCTGGCGCTTGGGTTTGGGCAGCAGCCGGATGCCGTAGGAGAAATTACGGGCCTCCACCCGGGTGATCTCCTCGCACCGCCGGTAGGCGTCGGCGGCCCTCACCCCCGCCTCCAGCGCGCCGCGGCGTCTCGCACGGCGCGAACCGCCTTGGCCTCGCCCGGCTGGCGGGGGGCGACCAGGCGCGCCATATGGAGCGCCGTGCGGGCCTTGGAAGGGGTCCGCAGCTTTGCCAGCACGTCGTAGTCGGCTCTGGCAATGGCATCCAGCGCGGCCAGGCCGCCGGCGGCATAGCCGGCCACCGTCACTTTGGCCCAACCGGTGAGAGAGGCCACCAGCGGCCGGCCCCGCAGCAGGAGCCCGCGGGCGGCGTCGCACTGGTGGGCCACCAGCCGTCGCAGCGATTGCGGCGCCCGGGCCGCCCC
>JAPOSH010000191.1 GCA_026709815.1 bacterium
TTCGACCGGGAGTTCCGCGATGGGGCTGTTCGGATCGTCAAAGAGACCGGCCGGCCGGTGGCCCATGTGGCCCGGGAGCTTGGTGTGTGTGAGGGCACGCTGGGCAACTGGGTGCGCCGGGACGCTGCTGAGCGGGCCGGCGGGCTGAGCGCGGACGAGCGGGCCGAGCTGGCCCGTTTGCGCAGGCGGGTGGCCGAGCTGGAGATGGAGCGTGATGTGCTCAAACGATCCATGGTCGGCTGGGTGAACGAGGCTTCGCGATGACCGGCGAGATGGCCGGGTTCGTCGCCGCCCAGAGGACCGATCACGGTGTGCCTCACGCGGTGTCGCTGCGGGCGCTGGATGCAGCGCCCTCGACGTTCTACAAGCACCTCAACCGTCCGCTGACCGCTCGGCAGGTCCATCGCCGGGCCACAGACGCCGAGGTGAAGAAAGCGTTCGACAGATCGGGCGGGACTTACGGGTCGCCCAGGGTGAGAGCGCAGCTGCGCCGAGACGGGGTGCCGGTGTCGATGGCCCGCCAGGGCCTGTGTGCCCGCCCTGAAAAGAAGAAGGGCCTGACCGGCCAGAACCCCGCCCACACAGCCCCCGAGGATCTATTGCGGCGGGACTTCAGCGCCAAAGCGGTCGACCAGAAATGGTGCGGCGACTTCAAAGAGGTCAAAACCTCAGAGGGCCCGGTGTTTTTGGCCACGGTCCTGGATTTGTGCTCGAGGCGCATGGTCGGGTTCGCCACCTCCGATGACTACCCGACCGCGGAGCTGGCCAAAGCCGCGATCAACACCGCCGTGGCCACCAGAGGCGGGAAAACCAAAGACGTCATTTTTCACTCCGACAAGGGATCGCAATGCACATCAGGGGCCTTCGCCGCCGCCTGCCGGCGCCTCGGCATCGCACGATCCTCCGGAAGAACCGGCAACGCACTCGACAAAGCCCCGGCCGAGTCGTTCTTCTCCACCCTCCAACACGAGCTCATCGACCGGCGCTTCTGGGCGACCAAAGCCCAGGCCCGACAAGAAATATCGCTATGGGTCCACAGCTGGTACAACCAGCGCCGCCTCCACTCCGCCACCGGAATGGTCCCACCGGTAGAATACGAACTCACTCGCGCCACCGATCCCCACAACCAACCTCTCCACGATTAGGGGGGAAGCTCATTCTCGGCGGAGTACCCAAGCAGCCACACAGCGTTAGGCACCCGGGCGACTGGCTTGCGAATGTTGCAGGGGTCGTCGAAGCCCCACCCGTCCTGCCAGTACGTGTTGTTGAACTCATGGCCAATCCATGCGTAGTCCACAAAGGGCTGGTTGCAGATCCCTGGCCCGTAGAGCCGATCACCGCTCGCTCCAGGTCGGGCACGGTGTAGGTGCAGTCAGCCATCGCCTGCCTCCACGGTCGGAGTCGGCTCACATGGCTGCCGAGGCCACGGCGCGTTCGTGTCGAGAGCCGGCTGCGGATGTGATGCGACCGCGTGTCGGGACACGTTCGCGTCCGGGCTGGCTACCTGGGGCACATCACGGACGTCCTTGCGGGTCAGGTCCGCCAACTCGTCGTATCCTTCCGGCAGCGACGCAACCGCTGCCCAATGGCGGTCTTCGCCGGCATCAATCTCGCGTAACGCCACAATCCCGATCGCTTTCACCGTGCGCGACCCCGCTGCCACGCACTCACCGATCGTCTCGGCCGCCCCGTCGACGTCGGCCTCGGCGAGCGTCTGAAGAGCTTGCACTGCCTGGGCCCGGATGCCCTCGATCTCGACTGGGGCCCGCGAGGCAAGGCAGCTGAGCCCGGCCCCAGCTTCCATCGATGGATCCCATTCGACCGCGACTCGGCGAAGAAACTCGAGCGCCGTCGGATCTCTAATCGTCTCGGCTGCCATCAAAAAGCTCTGTCGCAACCCAGACGCTCCGACCGCCTCGCTCTCTGCGATACGAGCGGCAGCATCGCTGCCCAAGGTCTCCACCGCTTGGGTGTACGCGGGGTCTCTGGTGCGCTCTACGTTGTGGACCGCCCGCACGAAATCGGCAAGTTGGTCGCTCATCGCTGGCGGATCGGGCAGGCGCACTTCGGCGATCTCATCCGCTGGCTGCGTTCTTCGCCAGAACGCAATAGGACGATGGTAAACGAGTTGTGCAGCGGGCAGAAGGAGTAACAATCGAGAGGGGGGGACGGGTCCGAAGCTGCACTCATCAACACACCGGCATGTCGTCACTCTGCGTGATGGCCGTGCGAGAGCCTGTGGCGCCTCACCGACCGCCCCACGGGTACCGCGCGTTTCTGCTGTTACCTTTTGGTTACCCGGAGCGGGATTTCCACAGGCCGCCGAAAACGACGAACCCCCGGAAACTAGTGAGTTTCCGGGGGTTACGGTTGGTGGCGGGGGCGGGATTTGAACCCGCGACCTTCGGGTTATGAGCCCGACGAGCT
>JAPOSH010000186.1 GCA_026709815.1 bacterium
CAACCTCGCGCATTCCCCTCCCTCCCGATCGTGTGCCCGCCGACGGTCGCGTCGGCAGCGGGCCTTCCCGGGGGAGGCCCGCGGCGGCCGCCGCCCTGGCCGAGGCGGCCGGCGACTTTCTCGGCACCAGTCATCGCAAATCCACCGTCAAAGACGTGGTCCACCGGCTCCGGGCGGGGGTGGCCGAGCTGCTCTGCCTGCCCGACGGCTACGAGGTGCTGCTGGGCAATGGGGGCACCACCGGGTTCTGGGACGCCGCCATCTTCAACCTCATCGAATCCCGCAGCCAGCACCTAAGCTTCGGGGCGTTCTCGGCCAAGTTCGCCAACGGGGTGGCCGCCGCGCCCCATCTGCAAATGCCGGTGGTCATCAGCTCGGAGGCCGGCACCCATCCCGAGGCGGTGGCCGACCCGACGGTGGACGCCTATGCCCTCACCCACAACGAGACCTCCACCGGGGTGTCGATGGAGCTGCGCCGCCCCGGCGGGGACGGCCTGGTGCTGGTGGACGCCACTTCGGGCGCCGGCGGGCTGCGCTTCGATCCCGCCGAAACCGACGTGTACTACTTCGCCCCCCAGAAGTGCCTGGCCGCTGACGGGGGGCTGTGGCTGGCCTGCTGCTCGCCTGCCGCCATCGAGCGCATCGAACGGATTTCCGCCTCCGGCCGGTGGATTCCGCCGTTTCTAGACTTGGGCATCGCCCTCGCCAGCTCCCGCAAGGACGAGACCTACAACACCCCGGCGCTGGCCACCGTGTTCCTGACCGTCCACCAGGTGGAGTGGATCAACGACAACGGCGGGCTGGATTGGGCCGCCACCCGATGCGACCAGTCGGCCGACGTCATCTACACATGGGCTGATGCCCGAGACTTCGCCACCCCGTTCGTGGCCGACGCCGCGATTCGCAGCCATGTGGTGGCCACCATCGACTTCGACGGGGTGTCGGCCGACGAGGTGGCCGGAGTGCTGCGAGCCAACGGCGTCGTCGACGTGGAGTCGTACCGGGCACTGGGGCGAAACCAGCTGCGAGTGGCCCTTTTCCCAGCCATACCCCCCTCAGACATCGCCGCTCTGTGCGGCTGCATCGACTACGTGGTGGAGCACCTGTAGCGGTGTCTCCCAAGGCCGAGGGGGCTGATACCGCGGGCAGGCTTTTGGTGGCCACGCCGCTCTTTCGCGACAGGAACTTCAACCGAACCGTGGTGCTGATGCTGGCCCACGGAGAAAAGGGCGCCGCCGGTGTGGTGTTGAACCGCCCCTCAGGTCTGCTGGCCGGCGACACCCTGCCCCGGTGGGCTCCGTATTTGGCCCCGCCGTCCACCATGTTCATGGGCGGGCCGGTGTCCAAAAAGTCGGTCGTAGCCCTGGCCCAGGTGCGACGAGACCCCGAGGAGAGTTGGTGGACCCCGGTGCTCGGCCCGGTGGGCACCCTCAATTTGAAGGCCGATGCCGACGAGGTGGCCGGCGCGGTGGACGGCATCCGCCTGTTCGCCGGCTACGCCGGCTGGTCTCCGGGCCAACTCGAGGGCGAGATCGACGCCGGCGCCTGGTTCGTGGTCGACGCCGACCCCGCCGATCCCCTCTCTCCTCATCCCAGCGAACTCTGGCCCGCAGTGCTGGCCCGCCAGCCCTCACCCCTCTCCTGGTTCGCCAACTACCCCGCCCACCCCAGCCACAACTGACCCCGCCAATGCCATTGCGCGCCTTCGCTCGAGAGCCGCAACTGTTGTTGGGGTTGGTGGGGGCTTGGGGTGGTGTCAGCGCAGCCGCGAGCGGAGGTCGGCGGCGAGGCGGGCGATATCGGGTGAGGGGTTGAGGGAGTCGAGATGGTCGAGGTCGGCTTGGGCTTGGTCGGCGTCGCCGATGCCGATGGCCAACCAGGCTCGCCACAGGCGGGCTTCGGGGTGGTCGGGGGCGACCTGCACCGCCCGGTCGATGCGACGGGCGCCTTCGGCGATCTGCTCGTCGAGGCCGGTCTGGGTGAGCATCACCCCGCTGTAGACCAAGGCGCCGGGGTGATCGGGATGATCGTCCAACACTGCTTGATATACCCGCAGCGCCAGTGCGGGATCGCCCGCGCCGGGAGCAGTCGGATCCCATAGGGCGCGGGCTGCGGCCACCGCATCGGCGGCGGCAAGGCCGAGATCCGACAGGGTCTGGAATTGCCCCTCATCCTGTGAGGCAATCTGGCAGAAGGCGATGTCGGCCCGCAGGCCCTGGGTTTGTACCAGCTCGCTGATGAACTCGGGGGGATTGGTCGCATCGAAAGAGGCCAGCTCTGCCGCCGCTCCCAAGCAGTCGCCGGTGCGGTGCAAAAGGATGGCCCGAAACGCCCGGGCGTCGGGATAGTCGGGGGCGGCCGCCACCGCAGCGGCCAGCACGTCGGCGGCCTCGGCCTCTTGGCCCCGCAAGGCCAAGGACC
>JAPOSH010000047.1:0-4795 GCA_026709815.1 bacterium
GCGCTCCGGTCGCACTGCCTGCTTGAGTGCGAAGCCACCGGGGGCAGGCCGCTAGGTTTGGGGGTGCCATGGACTCAAAGCGCCTGCGCCCCCATCACATTGTCCTGGGCCTCGGGCTGGGCTTCGCCGCCTTCACCATCGCCTCGGGCATCGCCTCGGCCATAACCGATTTCAAGAATCCCGCGGAGATCACCCGCCATCCTTGGGAGAACATCCCCAACGGGTGGAAGGCGGCCTTCTACACCATCATCCCCATCTTCTTGGTGTGGGCCTCCTGGGAGTTCGCCAAGCGGGTGAAGAACTGGCAGCGGGGCGGCCCCGACAATCGCCGCACCACCATGGCCAACGCCAAGACCCGCCTCGGCGACCTCCGGCGGGGCGTGTACATGCGCACCCTGCTGCGAGAGCCCGGCGCCGGCGTCATGCACACCATGATCTACGCGGGGTTCATCATCTTGCTGGGCGTCACCACCACCCTCGAGATCGACGAGCAGCTTCCCGACGGGGCCAAGTTCCTCCACGGCCGGGTGTATCAGGTCTATTCGGCCGTGGGCGACATCGCCGGGGCCGTGTTTTTGGTCGGGGTCATTTGGGCCATCGTCCGCCGCTACGGGCCCCGGCGGCTGCGGCCCTACCGCATACGCGTCAAGTCGCGGCCCGAGCATGCGGTGATCTTGGGCACGTTCTTCGCCATCGGCGTGACCGGGTTCGGCGCCGAGGTGTTCCGCATCGCCGACCACGGCGTGCCCGACTTCGAGAAGTGGTCGGTGCTGGGCTATCAGGTCGCCACGCAAGTTCGGGGGCTCGAGGGGCTCGACCACTGGCATCAGTTCTGGTGGGCCGGCCACGTGATCACCTTCGTGGCCTTCCTGGTGCTTTTGCCCATCACCATGCTGCGCCACATGTTCACCTCACCGCTGAACATGTACCTGAGCGACAAAGACCGGCCCAAGGGCGCCATGAAGCCCATGCCCAACCTCATGGAGACCGACCTGGAGTCGTTCGGCGCGGCCACCGTGGAGGACTTCACCTGGAAGCAGCTGCTGGACACCGACGCCTGCACCATGTGCGGGCGGTGCACGTCGGTGTGCCCGGCCCACGCCACCGGCAAGCCGCTCGATCCCAGGGAGATCGTGCTCAAGACCGGGGAGGTCATGGCCGCGACCGGCGAGCCGCCCACCACCCCGCCGCTGGGCACGGTGCCGGAGATCAAGGTGGAGGCCAACTCGGTGTTCGAGCGGATCACCGGCGAGGAGCTGTGGTCGTGCACCTCCTGCAAGGCGTGCGACGAGATCTGTCCGGTCAACATCGAGATCCTCGACAAGATCCTCGACATGCGGCGCTACTTGTCGCTGATGGAGTCCGACTTCCCCTCCGAGTTGGGCGGGGCCTACCGGTCGATGGAGAACTCGGGAAACCCGTGGGGCATGTCGCAGGGCGACCGGGGGGCGTGGGCATCCGAGTTTGAGGGCATCGCCGTGCTCGACGGCGGCGACCCGCTGGAGTCGGAATACCTCTACTGGGTGGGCTGTGCCGGCTCTTTCGACGACAAGAACCGCAAGGTCACCCAGGCGATGGCCAAGCTGCTTCAGCGGGCCGGGGTGAGCTTCTCCATACTGGGGCCGGCCGAGAACTGCACCGGCGACCCGGCCCGGCGCTCGGGCAACGAGTACATCTTCCAGATGCTGGCCATGCAGAACATCGAGACCCTCAACGAGATGGGGGTCAAGAAGATCGTCACGCAATGCCCGCACTGCTTCAACACGCTGGCCAACGAGTACCCCCAGCTCGGGGGGCACTACGAGGTGGTCCACCACACCCAGTTCCTCGAGGCGCTGATCGACGACGGGCGCCTCGACATGACCGGCGCCCGCCTCGACGAGCGGGTGGTGTACCACGATTCCTGCTATCTGGGCCGCCACAACGACGTGTACCTGGCCCCTCGCCGGGTGGTGGGGTCGCTGGGCGGCGTCGAAGTGGTGGAGGCCGAGCGCAACGGCACCAAGGGAATGTGCTGCGGAGCCGGCGGGGCCCGCATGTGGATGGAGGAGACCATCGGCAAGCAGGTGAATATCGAGCGGTCGCAGGAGCTGATAGCCACCGGGGCCGACCGGATCGCCACCGCCTGCCCGTTCTGCTACATCATGATCGACGACGGCGTCAAAGCCGAAGGGGCCGATGACGACTTGGTGGTGGGCGACATCTCCATGCACCTGCTGGAGGCCCTCGAAAACCGCGACGCCGCCGAGGAGGCCGCTCGCCAGTCCGACCTGCTCACCATCCGCACGAAAGCTCCCGAGCCCGTTGCCGCCACGACAGCCGAACCGCGGGCTGCGGTGGCCGTCGCCGCTCCGCCGGAGGCGGAGCCAGAAGCAGCGGCTGGCGCCTCCGAGCCTGAGCAGCCCATGACGGCAAAGGCGGCGCCCGAAGCGGCCGCGCCAGCCCCGACAGAGAAACCTGCTTCAGCACCGGCGGCGCGCCCCGACGACTTCACCCGCATCAAGGGCACCGACCCTGCGCTGGCCCGAGCCCTGCCTGAGCAAGGCATCGTCACCTACGAGGACTTGGCCAGCCTCGACGACCAAGGCGTGCGCAACCTCGAAGCCGCCCTAGAGATTCCCGGCCGCATCAGCAAATGGAAGTGGCCCGCCCAAGCTGCCGCCCTCATCGCCGAGCGCGACGAAGAAACCGGCTGAACCCGCGAACCCGCCCGCCCTTCGACCCGATCTTCTATCGCGGCAAGCGGAGGCGGTGGTCGAGGCGATCCCGAAAGGCCCGGGCGCCGACCACCACGGCACCGTGGCGGCGAACTTGGCGAGCCAGCTCGCGGTCGGAGGTGACCACCGTGGCCGCCGACGGGTCGGCCATGGCCGCCACTTCCCGGGCGATGCGCTCGTCGGCGGCGTTCGGGCCGCGACGGGAGGCGTAGGCCAGCTCGACCGATCCATGGACGCCTGCGGGGAGATCGCCCACTGGTGAGCCGTCGGCAACGACGAGTGCGAGAACGCCGGCTTCGCCCAAATCTTCGACCAGACGCACCAAGGCCCCGTCCCGGTCGGCCCACCAGCCGTCGGGACGACACCCGATGACGTTCATGGCGTCAACCACCAACATCGTGGTTGACCTGTTGGGATTGGCGAGCTGTTTCTCTAGGCCAGGCTGGCGTCGAGGCACTCCACCGATGGGGCGAAGTAGTAGCTGCCCGAAGCGGGGTTGGAGAAGTCGGTGAGCATGTCGCGCACCTGGCCTCCTCGGCCGTACATCGCATCCATGCGCTCCCGGAACGGGGCCTGGGTCTTGCAGAAGGCCATGAAGTACAGCCCCACAGTGCCGTCATGGAAGGCGTACGGCGTGGACCGCCGGGCGACCTCATCGCGCTTGGGCTTGGAGGCGTCGGCGGTATCGCCCTCGCGCAGCTCCACATGGGCGAGGTGCGAGTGGGGCGCCTGCTGGTCCAAGCGGGTGGAGTCGGCCTTGGTCCGGCCGAAGTTCACCTCTTGGGTGGCCACGTCCAGCTTCTCCCAGGCCACCAGGTCGTGCACCCAGCGCTGGGCGATGATGAAGCTGCCGCCCGCGCCGGGGGCGCCGTCGGGGATGATGGCCACCGCGGGCTGGTCCTCATCTTCTGGGTTGCCGGTGCCGTCGATGAAGCCGGTCATGTCCAGGCTGTCGCCGTAGATGAAGGTGGGCGTCTCCCGGGCCACGCTCATGCCCGCGGCGATCAGGGCCATGCGGGCATCCCACTGGGCCTTCCACACGAGATCCTTCTCATCGTGGGTCATCCACAGCAGCAACTCCTCTTGAGTGCCTTTGGCCTCTCGACCGCTGCCGTCGATGGACTCCACCGTGTGGTAGGGCTGGAAGTCTTCGGGAACGTCGTCGGTCAGATCGGCCAGCAAGGTGGGGCCGAGCCCGAGAACCAGGTTGATCCCCTGGGCGTCGCAGCTGCTGCGGCAGTCGGAGATCGCCGACTTGATGGCGCCGAGGTCAGCGGCGTCGCCGCGGCTCAGGTGGACATACCACTGGTACTTACCCATGTCGTTGAAAATTGCCGGCTGGCAGGTCGCCATTGCGCATCTCCTCTTCGATTTGAAAACGTCGGCTGCTCGCGAAGTCTCGCACTATTGCCGGGCGGATGCATCTCGGAGAGGAAAAATCCGGCGCCAGCGGCTCGATGCTTCTCAGCAATCCTTTTCATAGAAAAAAGGGTTATCTGGTGAATTCCTTGATTTATATAGAGTTTTACCTTGACAATGCAGATGAAAACGATTTTACTACTGTGAGTCCAAGAGGGGGTTACCCATGAGATTCCGGTCTACGTTCTTTCTGGCCCTGCTGGGGGTGGCGAGTCTGATCGCCGTCGGCTGCGGCAACGACGATGACGGCGGCAGCGCTCCTGAGCAGCCGGCAGCGGAGTCTTCGGCGACCGAGGCGCCCGAGCCGGAGGCCCCGGAGGCCGAGCCGGCAGCCGACGTCCTGGTGGCGTTCATGAGCAATCAGGCTGCCGGGGATCAAGGGCCGGTAGACGGGATGATCGCCGGCCTGGAGGCTTCGTCGGCGGCCAACGGCCACGATATCCAAGTAGTCGAGGCCCTGGACCCGGCCGGATTCGAGACCCAGCTCCGCAATCTCGCCGACAGCGGCGCCGAAATCATCATCACCACGTTCTTCGACCTCGGGGCTACTGTCGAGCTGATTGCACCGGATTACCCAGACGTGAAGTTCATAACGGTCGTGTCTTCTCCAACAGAGCAGCCGAATGTGAACGCGTTGGCGTATGAGTTCTACATGGGCG